>JBQMYS010000007.1:0-35002 GCA_052173355.1 Eubacteriales bacterium
AAAAATGGCAAAGCAAAAATTTGAAAGAAATAAGCCGCATATTAACATCGGAACTATCGGTCACGTTGACCACGGTAAGACAACTCTTACAGCAGCTATCACAAAGACACTAAACGCAAGATACGGATTAGGTCAAAAGGTTGATTTCGACATGATCGACAAAGCACCGGAGGAAAGAGAAAGAGGAATTACAATTTCAACTTCCCACGTAGAATACGAAACACCTAACAGACACTATGCACACGTAGACTGCCCGGGTCACGCCGACTATGTAAAGAACATGATTACAGGAGCGGCACAGATGGACGGAGCAATTCTGGTTTGTGCAGCAACAGACGGACCTATGCCACAGACAAGAGAGCACATACTGCTTTCAAGACAGGTAGGCGTACCATATATCGTAGTATTCTTAAATAAGTGCGATATGGTAGACGATGAAGAATTGCTTGACCTTGTTGAAATGGAAGTAAGAGAATTGCTTGATGAATATGAATTCCCTGGAGATGACACACCAATCATCAGAGGTTCAGCACTGGGAGCATTAGAAGATCCGCAAGGTCCATGGGGAGATAAGATTATTGAACTGTTTGAGCAGATTGACACATATATTCCTGAGCCGAAAAGAGCAAACGACAAGCCGTTCCTAATGCCTGTAGAGGACGTATTTTCTATTACAGGACGAGGAACAGTAGCAACAGGAAGAGTAGAACGTGGAGTGCTCAAAGTTGGAGAAGAAGTAGAAATCGTAGGATTAACAGAAGAAAAGAGAAAGGTAGTAGTAACCGGAATCGAAATGTTCAGAAAGCTTCTTGATGAAGGTCAGACAGGAGATAACATCGGGGTACTGCTAAGAGGAGTACAGAGAACTGAAATCGAAAGAGGACAGGTATTGTGCGTACCGGGCTCAATTAAGCCGCATACAAAATTCAAAGCAGAGGTATACGTACTTAAGAAAGAAGAAGGTGGCAGACATACACCGTTCTTTAACGGATACAGACCGCAGTTCTATTTCAGAACAACTGACGTAACAGGAGATTTACAGCTTCCTGAGGGAACAGAGATGTGTATGCCGGGAGATAATATTTCTATGACAATCACACTGATAACTCCAATCGCAATCGAAGAAGGACTGCGTTTCGCTATCAGAGAAGGCGGAAGAACAGTAGGTTCCGGAGTAGTTGCATCTATAATTGAGTAATTAGATGTTTTGATACTGCATCGAAAAATGTAATGTTTAATAAGGGAGCATCGCGGAAAAACGGATGCTCTCGTTTGCGTAATGTAGCTTTCAATGATAAATTGTCGAGTTGGCTTGGCTGTAAATAAAAAATAGATTTAAATTGATAAATAAGGGAATAAATTTTGAATATAGTAAAAATTATGAATCGGCATAAAAATAAGCGCAAGACTGTGCAAATCATTGCACTTTTGATATGCATAGCGGTAGGTGTAGCCGGTATTTATTTAATGAATCAGCATTTTGAAAAAGCACAAGAAGCGAAAGCAAAAGCAGTGCAAATCGAAAAAAAGAAAAAGGCTGCTGCCGCATTAAATAAAGCAGAGAAAGAAAAACAGGAAAAAATACAAAAAAATCTTGACAGCATCAAGCCGGCGGAAGTTACAGGCGAAATTACCACTGGTGTAGACGTGCCTTTAGCAACACTTGCTGCGGCAACAAATGACAGTTTGAATAAAGCGTTTGAAGGAACATTGATTATAGGGGATTCGAGGACGGAGGGACTTAAATTCTTTTCGGGAATAACTACTGCAGAATTTTTCTCAACAAAATCTTTAACAGTTAATCGGATAGTTGAAGGAAAGAAAGTGATAGTAGATGGTGTAGAATCTTCTATTTCGGATGTTCTTGGAAAAGCGACATACGGAAAAGTAATTGTGTGTGTCGGTTTGAATGAAGTTGGATGGGGGAATGTAGACAGATTTCTCGAAAGTTACGGTCAGTTGGTAGATCAAATCAGAGCTGCACAACCGAATGCGCGTATTTATTTGCAATCCATATTGCCGGTTTCAGCAAAAAAAAGTGCAAGTCAAACAGCATTCACAAATCCGAACATAATGGTATACAATGAAGGAATTGTGAAGTTGGCTGCAAGTGAAAATGTCGATTTTATAAATCCTTCTGCGCCGCTAATAGACGGGACGGGTGCTTTGCTTAGTGCGGCATCAACGGATGGAATACATTTAAATGTGGATTACTGTAAGTTGTGGGCACAAAGTATCGCAGATATAATATCACCGGAAGTTTTGGTAAAGCAAATGACGGAAAATCAGGAACTTCCCGCAGAATCAAACGCAAATTAAAAGCCGGTATTTATATTATAAAAAACTAATGTATATAGGGGGTATAATAATATGAAAAAGAAGGCTTTATTGTTATTCACAATTCTGCTCGTTTTAAGCTTGGCACTTTCTGCTTGCGAATCCGGTGATGATAAGGATTCGGCAAAGATGAATGATAAGTTGCAACAGGCAACAGCTGATGAAATAGGCGATTATCTTCTTAAGACTGTGAAATTTGAAGATACGCTTACAAAAGTAGGACAAGACTTGATGAAAAAGTTTTACTTGGTAGAGGCTAAAGATTTTGATGAAGCTACCCTCTATGTCCCTATATATTCGGCTGAAGAAATTGCAGTAGTTAAAATAAAAAATAATGATTCGAAAGAATTGGAAAAACTTACCAAGGTATTTGAAGAAAGACTCGAAATCCAAAGAGCGGCATTCAATGTTTATCGACCTGAAGAAATCAAAAAAATTGATGAAGCGGTTATTTATTCTGAGGGAAATACAGTAATTTTTGTTGTTAGCAACGATAAAAAAGCTGTTGAAGAAGCGATAAAAAATTTTGGTAAAGACGAAGAATAAAGGAAATATTTATGCTTTTTAGCAGTGTCACATTTTTAGTTTATTTTTTACCTATAGCCATACTTGTGTATTACATGGTGCCTGCGCGTTTTAAAAATTTAGTAATACTTGTAGAAAGTTTGTTTTTTTATTCGTGGGGAGAACCGGTGTATATATTGTTGATGATTACTTCCATAATCATCAACTATGCAAGCGGTATAGCAATTTCAAATATAAAGTCATGCAGTAAATTTACGAATGCTTTTTTGATTTTAAACGTATCTGTAAATTTGGCTTTGCTTGGCTTTTTTAAGTACGCGGATTTCGCGATAAATAACGTAAATGTTTTGTTCGGAACTGATTTTAACGAATTTAAGTTACCGCTTCCAATAGGTATTTCTTTTTATACATTTCAAGCGATGTCATATATCATTGATTTGTATAGGGGAAAAGTGCGGGTACAAAAAAATCTAATAAATTTTGCTGTTTACATATCGATGTTTCCACAGCTTATTGCAGGCCCGATAGTTAGGTTTAAAACGGTTGAGGAGCAGTTAAATAAAAGAACACATAGTTTTGAACTTTTTAGAAATGGTGTAGTTCGGTTCACATTTGGATTGGCTAAAAAGGTAATATTGGCAAATAATTTGGGGCAAATTTGGTCGCATATAGATAATCAGGAAATTTTCAACCTTTCGCCTGCAAGTGTTTGGATTGCGGCTTTTTCGTTTGCGTTGCAGATATATTTTGACTTTTCGGGATATTCTGATATGGCAATAGGTCTTGGTAAGATGTTCGGATTTACATTTGATGAAAATTTTAATTATCCATATGTGTCAAAATCGGTAACGGAATTTTGGAGACGTTGGCATATTTCACTTGGAACTTGGTTCAAGGAATATTTGTATATACCGCTTGGGGGTAATCGTAAAGGAAATGCACGTCAAATTTTGAACATAATGCTAGTTTGGTCGCTTACAGGTTTGTGGCATGGAGCGAGTTGGAATTTTGCAATTTGGGGAACGTATTTTGGAGTTTTTCTTGTAATGGAAAAAATGTTTATTCTCCGCATTATGAAAGCGATTTCCAATAGAAGTTTTATTTTAGGAGAAGTGATTGCGCGGATATATACTTGCATAGTAGTAGTTTTGAGTTGGCTAATTTTTTCAGTCACAGATACAAATCGTTTAATTGCGATGTTTAATATAATCTTTACTAATGGGGGTAAATACAGCTTTTCAGGAAATCCGTTTTGGAAAACGGAGAATCTGTATTTGCTTTCAAGTAATGCGTTAATTTTAATTGTTGCAATAGCAGTAGCAACAGGTTTACCGACAAAGATTTATGCAAACTTTGTTAAGAAACGTTTGGCAAAAGGTGGCAACGAATTCGAAATTTATGAGGTTGTTTATATATTACTTTTGCTTTTTTTAAGTTTCGCTTTTGTTGTATCGTCTACTTACAATCCGTTTTTGTATTTCAGGTTCTAGCGTTGACAAAATCACAAAGGCGTATTAAAATTTAACACATAATTAGAGGGGAAATATAGGTGTTTGACTATGTATCGTAGCAAATTTAACAATTCAAAATTTATAAGCATCTGCTTTGTGGCGGGGCTTTTTTTGATTTTACTTTTTTGTTTGTTATGTAAGGATGAAGAATTTTCGGAAACTGAAAATAGATTGCTTAGTCCGTTGCCTAAATTTTATTTTGAAAGTTTGTCAGATGGAAGTTACACAAAGAAATTTGAAAAATATGCAGCTGATACTATAGTTTTTCGAGATTTTTGGGTAAAATTAAAAAACACAGCAGATTTTTTCAGCTTAAAAAAAGACAACGGATACGCATATTTTGGAAAAGATAATCAACTTTTTCCTATAGAAGACAACAACCATAATAGGTACATCCAAAATATAAAAATCGTCGAAAAATTTGCGAAAGATAATAATATAAGAGTGTCGGTTCTCATTGCACCTACTGCAAATTCGGTATTGAAAGAAAAAATGCCTGATTATGCACAAAATTATGAGCAGGATTCTATTTTAGATGCAGCTAAGTCGGCTTTAGGCGAAAACTTTATTGATATAAGAAAAATTTTAAAAGAACACAAGGATGAGTATATTTACTATAAGACGGATCATCACTGGACAAGTCTTGGTGCTTACTATGCGTATGTAGAATTGGCAAAACATTTGGAATTTAAGCCGTTAGAGCAGGAAAGTTTACAAAAACGTATACTTTCTGAGAATTTTTTGGGGAGTACGGAGGCGAAAATTCCTACTTTTTTTTCGCCCAAAGATGAGATTTGGGCATATGAAAACTCGCAAATTTTGGATTCAAGCGCGCGATACGAAGATGGCAAGCCTGCGAAGATGTTTGATGAAAGTTTTTTGAAAAAGCGTGATAAATATTCGTATTTTACAGGTGGGAACCATCCGCTTATAAAGATTTCAAGAAATATTGACGAGCGCGAGAAAACAGGTAATGTCAAGTCTATACTCATAATAAAAGATTCTTATGCAAATTGCTTGGCTCCATTGTTGCTGAATCATTATCATACGGTTTATCTTGTGGATCTTAGATATTACAGAAAAAATCTTGAAACGTTAATAAGCGATATACGATTTGCTGATAATGTAGAAATGGAAGATATATTACTCCTTTATAATGTATCGCAATTTTCAACGGATGTAAATTTGAGTTTGTTGGAATAAAAGCAGTATAAACGCTATTTTGATAGCGAGGTAAAATATGGAATTTAAAATACATTCAAAATTTAAACCTACAGGCGATCAACCGGCTGCGATTCAAAAAATCGTAGACGGTTTTTTAGCCGGAGAGAAAAGTCAGACGCTTTTAGGTGTCACAGGTTCAGGTAAGACTTTTACTATGGCAAATGTTATAGAGCGTTTGCAAAGACCTACTTTAATTATTTCACATAATAAAACTTTGGCTGCGCAATTACATGGAGAGTTTAAAGAGTTCTTTCCGGATAATGCTGTTGAGTATTTTGTATCATATTATGACTATTATCAGCCGGAAGCATATGTCCCGTCAACCGATACTTATATTGAAAAAGATTCGGACGTAAATGTTGAAATAGACAAACTCAGGTATTCTGCAACAGCAGCTCTTGCAGAGCGTAGAGATGTGATAATAGTAGCAAGTGTTTCTTGTATATACGGACTTGGAAGTCCGCTTGATTATGAAAATCAGATGCTGTCATTAAGGCCGGGTATGGAAAAAAGCAGAAACGATATACTTAGGAAATTGGTAGACATTCAATACGAACGAAACGATTTGGAATTAAATCATGGTTCATTTCGTGTGCGTGGCGATATTATTGACATATTTCCTGCCGGTGCGCAAAATCCGGTGCGCATAGAACTGTTTGGAGATGAGATCGAAAGCATAAAGGAAATAAATGCATTGACAGGAGAAATTGTTGGAATAAGAAATCACGTGGCTGTATTTCCGGCATCTCATTATGTTACATCCAAGGAAAGCATGCAAAGAGCAACTAAAACGATTGAAGCGGAGCTGAAGGCTCAAATAGAAAAATTCAAATCGGAAAATAAACTTTTAGAAGCTCAAAGAATTGAGCAACGAACGTATTACGATCTTGAAATGCTCAAAGAAGTCGGATCTTGTAAAGGTATAGAAAACTACTCAAGACATATAAACGGACTTACGGCGGGTTCAAGACCATATACGTTGATTGACTATTTCCCAAAGGATTTTTTGATAATAATAGATGAATCTCATGTAATGTTACCTCAGTTGCGCGCTATGTATGCAGGTGACAAATCCAGAAAAAGCTCGCTTGTGGAGTATGGATTCAGATTGCCGTCGGCACTTGATAACAGGCCGTTAATTTTTGATGAGTTTAATTCACTTGTGAACCAGATTTTGTATGTAAGTGCAACTCCGGCAAAATACGAATTGGAAGAAAGCGGGAACAAATATGTTGAGCAACTTATAAGACCGACCGGTCTTCTGGATCCTATTATAGAAGTAAGACCTGTGGAAGGACAAATAGATGATTTGATAGGTGAAATTAACGCAGTTTCCCAAAAAGGAGAAAGAGTATTTATCACAACGTTAACCAAAAAGATGTCGGAAAGCTTAACGGATTATCTTGTGAATGTCGGTATTAAAGTAAGGTACTTGCATTCGGAAATCGATACTTTGGAAAGAATGGAAATAATAAGAGACTTGAGATTAGGTGTATTTGATGTGCTTGTTGGAATCAATCTGCTTAGAGAAGGGCTTGATGTTCCCGAGGTTTCACGCGTAATAATATTGGATGCCGATAAGCAGGGATTTTTGCGCACAGAAACATCGCTAATACAAACTATAGGTCGTGCAGCGCGAAATGCAAACGGTAAGGTTATAATGTACGCGGATACGCAGAGTCCTGCGATGAAATATGCAATTTCTGAAACTAAGAGAAGAAGATCATTGCAACAAAAATACAATGAAGAACATAAAATCACACCAAAGACGGTTATAAAAGATGTTAGAAGTGTGATAGAAGCGACAAAAGCGGCAGAAACTGCTGATGATTATTATACAAAGAGAAAGCCGGAAGAACTTACAAAGAAAGAACTTGCAGAATATGTAAAAAAACTCGAAAAGGAAATGAAAGAAGCTGCAAAAGAACTTCAATTTGAAAGAGCCGCAATGCTTAGAGATATACTTTTTGAATACAAAAGTAAACTTTAAGATGTATGCAAAGTAGGAGAAAAAATGGCACGAGATACAATAAAGATTAAGGGTGCGAATGAGCACAATTTAAAAAATATAGATTTAGAACTTCCACGAGATAAGTTTGTTGTTATAACAGGACTTTCAGGTTCGGGGAAATCTACACTTGCGTTTGATACTATATATGCAGAGGGGCAACGTAGATATATGGAAAGTTTGTCATCCTATGCAAGACAATTTTTGGGTCAGATGGAAAAACCGAAAGTAGAGTATATTGAGGGGCTTTCTCCTGCAATTTCTATAGATCAAAAAACTACAAGCAAAAATCCACGTTCTACTGTCGGAACTGTTACGGAAATACATGACTATCTGAGACTTTTGTATGCCAGAGTCGGAATTGCGCATTGTCCTGAGTGCGGTAGGCAGATTAAATCACAAACAGTTGATCAGATAGTTGAAAAATTGCTTGCTTTTGGAGAAGGAAGCAGGTTGATAATTTTAGCACCCCTAGTACGAAAACGCAAAGGTATGCATCAAAAGATATTTGAAAGAATTTTGAAAGAGGGTTTTGTTAGAACCAGAGTTGACGGGAAAATTGTTGATATTACGGAAGAAATACCGGATTTGGAAAAAAATATTAAACATGATATTGAAATTGTAATCGACAGATTGATTGTTAAACCTAATTTGAATGCGCGCCTTACAGAGGCTGTGGAACTTGCAATCTCATTTGGAGACGGGCTTGTAGCGGCACAAATTGAAATAAAATCAGACGAAGAAAGTAAGGTTGAAGAAGTCTTGTTTTCAACTAAGCTTGCTTGCCCTGAACATGGTATAAGTATAGAAGAACTTGAACCTAGGATGTTTTCATTTAACAGTCCGTTCGGAGCGTGCGCAAGTTGTGCGGGACTTGGATTTACAGAAAAAATATCGGAGGATTTGATAATACCTGATAAAGAAAAAAGCATTTCAGATGGTGCACTTTCAAAGATATTTGCATCTATGGATTTGATGGCAAGCTTTTACGGGCAGATTGTTTCTGCGCTTTTGAAAGAACACAATGTTTCGCAGGATACTCCATATAAAGAATTGCCACGTAAATTTAAAAAGGAATTGCTATATGGAACAGGTGAAAGACATTTGAAATATGATTATATAGCAAAAAATGGGAACAAGCAAAAAAGAGATCATGCATTCGAGGGCCTGATAACAAATTTGGAACGCAGGTATAGTGAAACCGGGTCTGAGTTTATGAAAGAACGAATACATGGTTATATGGAAACAATGCATTGTGATGAGTGCGATGGAAAAAGGTTGAAAAAGGAAGTTCTTGCTGTTACTGTTGGTGGTAAAAATATAGCTGAGTTTTCTGACATGTCGATTTCAGAAGCTTTGGAATTTGTCAAAAATCTCAAACTTTCAGCAAAGGATGAAATGATAGCGAGTCAAATTTTAAAGGAAATTAGAGAACGCTTGAGGTTTTTAGTAGATGTCGGACTTGATTATCTAACTCTTTCAAGAGCGACCGGCACGCTTTCAGGCGGGGAAGCTCAGCGTATAAGGCTCGCAACGCAGATAGGTTCGGGACTTGTAGGGGTTTTGTATATCCTTGATGAACCCAGCATAGGGCTACATCAAAAAGACAATGAAAAACTTTTAAAAACATTGAGAAGACTAACAGATATAGGCAATACTTTGCTTGTAGTTGAGCATGATGAGGACACAATGTATGCGGCAGACCACATCGTTGATATAGGACCGGGTGCCGGAATAAACGGAGGAGAAGTAGTAGTTTGCGGCAATGTAGAAGAAGTCAAGGCTTGTAGAAAATCAATTACCGGGCAGTATCTGTCTGGGGAGAAACACATAGATGTACCTAAGGAAAGACGTGCCGGAAATGGGAAAAAACTCAAAATCAAAAATGCACGAGAAAACAATTTAAAAAATGTTAATGTGGAAATCCCGCTTGGAAAATTTGTTTGTGTTACAGGTGTGTCGGGTTCGGGAAAGAGCAGTCTTGTAAACGAGGTGATTTTCAAGGGGCTTGCAAAAAAGATAAATGGCAGCAAAGAAAAAGCGGGGGCGTGCGATTCAATAATCGGAGTAGAAAATATTGATAGAATAATAGATATAGACCAGTCACCGATTGGCAGGACGCCACGTTCAAATCCTGCAACGTATACGGGCGTTTTTACACATATACGAAATCTTTTTTCGGAACTGCCGGAGGCAAAATTGAGGGGTTACGAAAAAGGCAGATTCAGTTTCAACGTTAAAGGCGGCAGGTGCGAAGCTTGTAGTGGAGACGGCATACTGAAAATAGAGATGCATTTTCTTCCGGATGTCTATGTTCCTTGTGAAGTTTGCCATGGGAAACGCTACAATTCTCAGACTTTGGAAGTTAGGTATAAGGGGAAAAATATTTTTGAAGTGTTGGATATGAATGTTAGTGATGCACATGAATTTTTCAAAAATATTCCAAGCATTGAACGACAACTTGCGACTTTAGAAGAAGTAGGGCTGGGATATATTAAATTAGGGCAACCGTCTACTCAGCTTTCGGGCGGAGAAGCACAGAGAGTTAAGCTTGCATCGGAACTTTCCAAAAGAAGTACAGGCAAGACAATTTATATACTCGACGAACCTACTACGGGGCTTCACTTCGCAGATGTTGACAAATTGATACAGGTATTGGAAAAACTTGTAGATGCAGGAAATACGGTTCTTGTAATTGAGCATAATCTGGAAGTTATCAAAATGGCGGATTATATAATAGATATAGGTAAGGATGGCGGTATTAAAGGTGGCGAGATTGTAGCTATCGGAACACCCGAGGAGATAACTCGAAATTCAGAATCATATACAGGTAAATTTTTAAAAAAATTGCTTTAGCATATTATGATTGTTTAATCACTTTAGCTACACTGTATCTTCACAATTTGAAGCCTTGTAAAATTAGATGATTTATGCTAAAATATTGGTTAAATGTTGTTTGTAATCATTAAATTTGGTTTAAGCGACAAAAAGTTCAGTATGTAGGGAGAAATAAATTGAAACAAATAGCCAAAAATTTAACTATTTATATTGTGATTTTCGCTATGGTACTTGCAGTAGCGGGATTTTATAAAAATGTACCCAAGCAGGAAACTAAGGAAATTGAGTTTTCAGAATTAGTACAGCAACTTGAAAAACAAAATGTAAAAGAGATAGAAATTGATGAAAGAGTTATCAAAGCAAAGTTGCGCAATAAAAAAGAAGTGATTACATATGCGCCGTCAATTTTTGATGTAAATTCAATAGGTGAAAAATATATTTATCCGCAAATGGAACAAGGAATTATATACAAAGGAATCAAACCGAAAGTAATGCCTTGGTATATACAAATGATACCGACAGTGTTGATGATAGCGGTGCTTGTAGGCTTTTGGGTATTCATGTTGAGGCAAACAGGAAACGGAAAAGCTATGTCGTTTGGAAAGAGTCGCGCGCGCATGCACAAGGAGGAGGATTTAAAGAAAGTTACTTTTAACGATGTTGCAGGACTTGATGAAGAAAAGGAAGAACTGTCTGAAGTAGTTGATTTTCTAAAAAATCCGAAAAAATATTATGATTTGGGAGCAAGAATACCAAAGGGAATATTGCTTGTGGGACCTCCGGGAACAGGAAAAACATATATTTCAAAGGCTACGGCAGGCGAGGCGGGAGTACCGTTTTTTAGCATAAGCGGTTCTGACTTTGTGGAAATGTTCGTGGGAGTCGGAGCTTCAAGAGTCAGAGATTTATTTGAACAGGCGAAAAGACACGCACCTTGTATTGTGTTTATAGACGAAATAGATGCAGTAGGACGTAAGAGAGGCGCAGGTATAGGTGGCGGGCATGATGAGAGAGAACAGACGCTAAATCAACTTTTGGTTGAAATGGATGGCTTTGGTGAGCATACAGGAATTATTATACTTGCTGCAACAAACAGACCTGATATTTTGGATTCCGCATTGCTTAGACCGGGACGTTTTGATAGACAAGTTGTTATAGGTGTGCCTGATATAAAAGGAAGAGAAGGTATCTTTGCGGTTCATTCCAAGAATAAGCCTCTTGATGATACTATAAATCCGAAGGTGCTTGCAAGGAGAACTCCCGGATTTACACCGGCAGATATTGAAAATCTGTTAAATGAAGCGGCATTGCTAACTGCAAGGCGAAATGGTAGAAAAATTCGAATGGAAGAAATTGAAGAAGCTATTACAAAAGTTATAGCAGGTCCTGCTAAAAAAAGCAGAGTAATAACGCCTGAGGAGAAAAAACTTACTGCATTTCATGAGGCAGGTCATGCGATTGTGGCAAGATCACTTAAATATAGTGATCCGGTACATCAGATTACTATTATACCACGTGGAACGGCGGGCGGTTTTACTATGTTCTTACCTAAAGATGACAGAAGTTACGGTACGAAAGAAAAGATGCGTGAGCAGATTGTTCATCTTTTGGGCGGCAGAGTAGCTGAAAAATTGATGCTTGATGATATTAGTACAGGTGCAAGCAATGATATACTGAGGGCGACAGATACTGCAAGGGCTATGGTAACAAAGTACGGATTTAGCGAGAAGATTGGAGCTGTAAATTATAGTCCGTCCGATGAGGTATTTTTGGGGAACGATTATCACAGCACGAAAAACTATTCCGAAGAAAAGGCTAAAGAGATAGATGATGAAATAAAATCAATCATAGATGTTGCATTTAAAGAAGCGGAGAAAATTCTTACTGAACATAAGGATAAACTGATATTGGTTGCAGAAGTGCTGATGGAACTTGAAACTATAGATGGAGAGCAATTTGAAGCGCTTTACACCGCAAGTAAAACAAAAGAGGAATTGCTTTTAGACGTTAAAGCTAAGGAAGAAGTTACTAAAGAAAAAAATGAAAAAGAAGCAAAAGAAACTGCAAAAGCTGTTGCAGAGGAAAAAAGAAAACTAGAAGAAATTGCCAATGCATTAAATTCTGCAGGATTTGATTCCAAGGTAAGTTTGAATAAGAAGAACGATATAAATGAAGAAAATAAAGGAAAGTAGGCGAATATGAAGGTTACGCTAAAGGAATGCCTTTCTCTTGAGGAATTCAAGAACGCTAAATTGCTGTCTGCACATCAAAAAATGAAAACACCTTTGAAAGCGGTGTCTGTCTTGGATGTTTCAAACAAGCAAAGAATCAAAGATTATGTTGCAGAAGCGAATACATTGCTTATATCGGGATTTTTCACAAGCGATTGGGAAATTCAGGAGCAAAAAGAGATAATAGATATGCTTGTTGAAGCAAGAGTTTGCGGTTTGGTGCTTATATCTTTTGACGAAGTAAGTATGCCGACTATGGAAATTGTGAATTACGCTGACGGAGCAGGGTTGCCGCTTGTTTTGTTGCCGAAGAATAAGGAAACGAATTATGCCAGAATCATTGAAAAGGTTATGTCGCTTATCATTCGTGGAGATGATTTTGAAAATAGGCTAATAATAAATACCATATTTCATTTGCTTAATTTTGAGAAACACGCAACATTTGAGGAAGCTATAAGACAGGCGGCAATACAAAATCAATTTCAGTTTGTGCTGTTGTCCGAAGATTACAATCCTATACTGATGGTCGAAACACGCAAAAAGACAAGCCTCGAAGAAGTTGTTGCACAAGCAAGAGATAGACAATTTGACAGAAGCGCGGTTTATACAAGAATAGATGTTAAAGGGATTTTGACTTATTGGGGGCCTGTGACAGTTAATGGCGATAAATACTATATGTTGATAGTTGATAATGAGGATTCCTATTCGGCAGCTGAAATCACTAAGCTTGCGGAGATAATACAGATGGCTATGGGTATGTGGAAATACACACCTCAAAAGGATTCCAAAGCTGAATTTATCAAGGCATTGAAGCGTGGAAACAGAAGTCTTGCGTATACCTTAAAAGATGAAATCAGCATAGAATCTGATAGCATATTGAGCGTATTCTTTGCGAAAGGTATTGAAAACGAAGCTGCGTACAGAATTTTACTTGACTTTGAAAAATCAAATGAACTTGGTTTGTTAAAGATAATAGAAGAAAATGAAACATTCGGTGTTCTATTTTCAAAAGAAAAGAGAGAAGAAGAAACGCTTTCCATTAAGCGCGGGCGCTGTATTGAACTGTTCAATAAGTTGAAAAGTGATAAAAAAGTTAGGATATTCCATGTTACAGGGCTTGACGGTATCGAAGGTGCAGCGGAAGCTTATCGTTTGATTGGAGAATCATACGGTTATGTGCAAAAGGTCTTTCCGTATAAGAGAGTATTCACTAAATATGAGTTGGCATTAGTAAGTAATTGTATAGCGTTGCAAACACAGGGCGGATATGGAAAGAAAAATTATTTGGAACTGTTAGAACCGTTTAAAGAAGGTAATGAAAATAAAAGCAGGCAATTACTTGAAACATTGGAAACTTTTGTACTTGATGCAGGTATGAACAGCGCAAAGACTTCAGAGTTTATGGGAATTCATACAAATACAGTACAATACAGACTGAAAAAAATAAATGAGATGTTGGATGTTGAAATAACGGGGAATAGAGTAATTCCGGGGCTTACCATAGCGCTAGCCCTAAAAAGGCTTGAAAGAGGGGACAGATAAAAAATCATGTTACTTGCATTTGATGTAGGAAATACAAATATAGCATTGGGGCTTTTTGACGGCGTTAAGTTGGTTCAAAGTTGGAGATTGGAAACTGATTATGGAAAAAGCGCAGATGAGTATGGGATGCTTATAAATCAGCTTTTTAATTATGAGCATCTGGAAATGAGCATAGTGGAGGATGTAATAATATCAACAGTTGTTCCATCAGTGCTTTATACTTTGCAACATCTTTCCAGAAAGTATTTTAACCGTCGTGCTATTGTAATAGGAGCGGGAATTAAAACAGGAATTATAGTTAAGTACGATAATCCTAAGCAAGTTGGTGCAGATAGAATAGTTAATGCGGTAGCCGCTTATGAAAAATACAAGGGACCTTTGATTATCATAGATTTCGGAACGGCAACTACATTTTGTGCGGTTAGTGCTAAAGCCGAGTATCTTGGAGGAACGATTGCACCGGGACTTAAAATTTCGTCTGATGCTCTTTTTGAAAAAACGGCGAAGCTTCCGAAAGTAGAACTTGAGGAGCCGGGTCATGTAATTTGCAAGAATACTATTGAAAGTATGCAATCGGGTTTGGTGTATGGGCATATGGGCGTTACGGAAATGATTACTCTAAAAATGAAAGCGGAACTCATGGAGTATGACAAAGATGCTCCGGAACCTAAAGTAATTGCAACCGGAGGGCTTGCGAGCATGATAGAAAAAGGAATTGATTGTGTGGATTATGTGGATAAGCTTTTGACACTCGAAGGCTTGCAAATGATTTATGCAAAAAACAAAAATCATAAACATAGATATAGCGATATAGGCGATAATTATGATGCGAAAGACTCTTGAAATTTCGGGGTTAAAACTTGAGAATCCGTTTTTACTTGCACCACTTGCGGGAGTAACGGATTCGGCATTTCGTAGAGTATGTAAAAAAAAGGGTGCCGCATTGTTATATACTGAAATGATTAGTGCAAAGGCGCTTTGCTATGGAGATAAGAAAACCGAAAGCTTATTGCAAATATACGATGAAGAAAAACCGGTAGGAATTCAGCTATTTTCTGCAGAACCTAAATTTTTGGAACAAGCTGTTTCTATGCTCGAAGATCGTCCGAATGCGTTGATTGATATAAATATGGGATGTCCTGTTCCGAAAGTAGTGAAAAATGGAGAGGGTGCCGCCATATTAAAAAATCCGTATTTGGCTTTTGAACTTGTGAAAGCCGCAAAAAAAGCAACCCGAAAACCCGTTACTGCAAAAATTAGGCTAGGTTTTGATAGAAAACATATAAATGCCTGTGAGATAGCAAGAGCGATTGAATGCGCAGGAGCAGATGCAATATGTGTGCACGCGCGAACACGCGAAGAATATTATGAAAAAGATGTTCATTGGGATGAAATTGCAAAAGTTAAAGAGCAGGTAAAAATACCTGTTATAGGCAATGGAAATATATTTTCTGCAAAGGATGCATTTGATTTGATGAATCAAACTAATTGTGACGGTGTAATGATTGCAAGAGGTGCGCAGGGAAATCCTTGGATATTTGAGGAACTTAATGCATATTTTGAAGGCAAGCATTATGAAAAACCGAATTTGAAAGAAAAATTTGATTTGATTATGAGCCAGTTTGATTTAGCGATAGAGGAAAAGGGCGAATATGTTGCCGTAAGGCAGATGCGTAAGCATATTGCGTGGTATGTAAAAGGGCTGCGGGAAGCTTCAATTTTGAAGAATGCGGTTAATCACTGTGACAGCAAAGAAGATATACAAAAAATACTTATGGAATATATTGAAAAATGGGGAGAAGAAAATGACAAAAGCGATTTCGATTAAAACTCTTTATAGAGAATCCGAAAAATATGCAAATCAAGAAATTTGTGTAAACGGTTGGATAAAGACGAATAGGGATTCAAATCATTTCGGATTTATAGAATTAAATGACGGAAGTTTTTTTAAATCAATGCAGTTAGTTTACGAAGCGGATAAATTGAACAATTTTGAGGAAATTGCAAAATTGCCTGTGGCGACTGCGGTTGTGGCGAAAGGTATTTTTGTGCTCACACCGAATGCAAAGCAACCATTTGAACTCAAGTGCGCAGAGGTGAGCGTGCTTGCACCTTCAAACAGTGAGTATCCTTTACAGAAAAAAAGACACAGCCTTGAGTTTTTGAGAGAAATTGCACATCTAAGGCCTAGGAGCAACACGTTTTCCGCAGTGTTCAGAGTGCGATCGCTTGTTGCATATGCGATTCATAAATTTTTCCAAGAGCAGGGATTTGTTTACGTGCATACACCTATAATTACTGCCAGTGACTGCGAAGGCGCAGGTGAGATGTTCAGGGTTACAACTTTAGATATGAATGAACTGCCGAAAGGCGAAGACGGCAAGGTTTGTTACGAGGATGATTTTTTCGGAAAAGAAGCGGGACTTACCGTAAGCGGTCAGCTTGAAGGAGAAACTTTCGCGCTTGCATTCGGTAAGATTTATACGTTTGGACCTACATTTAGAGCGGAAAATTCAAATACCGCACGTCACGCATCCGAGTTTTGGATGGTTGAACCGGAAATAGCGTTTGCCGATTTAGATGATAATATGGAACTTGCAGAGGCAATGATTAAGTATATCATAAATTATCTACTTGAAAATGCAAAGGAAGAAATGGAATTTTTCAATAATTTTGTAGATAAGGGTTTGCTGGAAAGACTTGATAATATAGTAAAAAGTGATTTTGTGCGTATTACATATACGGAGGCTTGTGAGATGTTAAAAAAATCCAATATGCCTTTTCAATATCCTGTTGAGTGGGGCATTGATTTGCAGACAGAGCACGAGAGGTATTTAACAGAAGAAATTTTCAAAAAACCTGTGTTTGTTACGGATTATCCAAAAGATATTAAGGCATTTTACATGAGATTAAATGATGATGGAAAGACGGTTGCAGCTTGTGATTTGTTGGTTCCGGGAGTTGGGGAGATAATAGGCGGAAGTCAAAGAGAAGAACGTTACGAGTATTTAAGTAAGAGGATGCAGGAGCTCGGTTTGAATGAGGAAGATTACTGGTGGTATATGGATCTTCGCAAATACGGAGGAGTGAAGCATGCAGGATATGGGCTGGGCTTTGAAAGAATAATAATGTATGTAACCGGCATGGCTAATATTAGAGATGTTTTGCCATTCCCTCGTACACCGAAATCGGCGGATTTTTAGTTGCCAATTAACCTTTCAGGTAGTATAATAGGGTTATTAAAGCTTTTATTTAATACAAAAGCGGATTTATAAAATCAAATTTAATAGGGAGGGCTGTTATGAAGGGCTATACCAGTGAAACGATTAGAAACATTGCACTTGTAGGACATGGAGGCTGTGGAAAGACAACATTTTTGGAATCTGCACTCATGGAAACCGGAGCTATCAACAGGTTTGGTAAGGTAGAAGACGGAAATACCGTATCGGACTATGATAAGATGGAAATTGAAAAGGGATTTTCAATAAATACATCTGTTGTACCTATAGAGTGGAAAGATAGCAAGATAAACTTCATTGATACTCCTGGGTATTTTGATTTTGTAGGTGAAGTAAATGCGGCGCTGAGAGCTTCTGAAGCTGCAGTTATACTTGTAGATGCGGGAGCGGGTATACAGGTTGGAACTCAGCAAGCGTGGAAAGCTTGTGAAAGATATAAAAAACCCAGATTTATAGTAATAAACAAGCGTGATAAAGATGAATTTGATTTTTACAAAACATTTGATGAACTCAAAGCAGAGTTTGGGGATGCGCTAATTCCGTTCAGTTGGCCGTTAAGTGCCGAAATAGATGACGAACTTAAGGAAGCAATCGCCATGACGAGCGATGAACTTATGGAAAAATATTTCAACGGAGATGATTTCAGTGATGATGAAATTAGGGAAGGTCTTAGAAAAGGAATCCATGATGGCGGGATAGTACCTGTTTGTTCATCGGCATTTTCATTGGGACATGCGACGGAAGGACTTTTGGATGTACTTGTTACATATGTACCGACTCCGCTTGAGCATGGTCCGTATAAGGGTATAAATGATAAAAACGAACCGATAGAGGTAATTTCAAGTGTCGATTCGCCTATGTCGGCATTCGTATTTAAAACTATAGTTGACCCGTTTGTAGGTAAGATTTCTGTAATGAAAGTAGTAACCGGAAAAATAAATTCCGGAACTGAAGTGCTGAATGAAAGAACAGGCAAAATAGAAAAACTTGGAAAGCTGTTTTTCTTGAGGGGCAAAAATCAACTTGAATTAAATTATGCTGAAGCCGGAGATATAGTGGCAGTTGCAAAGTTGCAGTATACGCTTTCGGGAGATACGCTGTGCGATAAAAATAATGTGATGAGGTATTTGCCGCTTGATTATCCGAAGCCTACATATTTTGTAGCGGTGGAGCCTGTTGACAAGGCGGATGAGGAAAAAATGGGAACGGGATTCACCAAATTGATGGAAGAAGATCCTTCATTTACTGTTGTTCGCCATCCGGAAACACACCAAACGCTGATAGGCGGTCAGGGCGAAATGCAATTAAATATAATAATTGCAAAATTGTTGGATAGGTTCGGTGTAAAGGTAAAAATAGTGCCGCAAAAAATTGCATATAGGGAAACTATCAAAGGCAACTCTGATGTGCAAGGTAAACATAAAAAACAATCGGGTGGCGCAGGACAGTATGGAGATGTGCATATCAGATTTTCACCTTCACAGGAAGAATTTGAATTTTCTGAAGAACTTTTCGGAGGCTCGATACCTAAAAACTATGTACCGGCTGTTGAAAAAGGTTTACTTGAATCCATGCAAAAAGGTCCTTTGGCAGGATGTAAAGTTGTAAATATTAAGGCTGTGTTATATGATGGATCTTATCATGATGTTGATTCAAACGAAGTGTCATTTAAAATTGCGGCATCGCTTGCATTTAAGAAGGGTATAGTAGAGGCAAAACCTTGCTTGCTCGAGCCTATAATGCACATGGAAATCAATGTAGATGATAATTACGTTGGCGATGTTATGGGAGACATGAATAAGCGTAGAGGAAAAATTTTGGGAATGGAACCTCTTGCTGAAGGTGGCCAACGTTTGATTGCGGAAATTCCGCAGGCAGAAAGTTTTGATTATGCAGTTGCGCTTAGAGCTATGACTCAGGCAAAGGGAACATTTACTATAGAATTTGCAAGATATGAAGAAGTACCTGCGCATTTGGCGGAGAAAATTATAGAAAATTACAAAAAAGAAAATGAATAATTGAATTACAGATTATTCGTATAATTTAGGACTATGTATGGCAAACTGTTTTACAGTTTGCCATTTTAAAAAATAGGGGATTTGATTAAAAACAGGAGAAATTTTTGAATATAATAGTTGAAAAATTTAAAGAAGTATTAACTTCTGTGGTACCGATAGTGTTTATCGTGTTGCTTTTGAATTTCACAGTCGTTCCGTTACCGGGAGAAGAACTGATTGTGTTTGTAATCGCATCTGTATTTTTGGTAATAGGTCTTTCCGGATTTTTGATAGGCGTAGAAGTTGGAATTTCACCTATCGGAGATCATATGGGAGAAGGGCTTGCTCGAAGCGGCAAGCTTTGGATTGTTTTACTGATTGGACTTTTTTTGGGATTTTTAATTTCTATAGCAGAACCGGACTTACATATAGTAGCAAACCAAGTGTCGGAAGTTAGTTGCGGACTAATAAGCAAGATGAGTATTGTTTTGGTGGTTTCAATAGGTATAGCAATAATGCTTGCAATCGGGCTTGCAAGAATCATGTATAATATTCCGCTTTATATAATACTGGCAACACTATATGTGATAATTTTGATATTAGCATTTTTTACATCTAAAGATTTCATAGCTATTTCGTTTGATGCATCGGGAGCGACTACCGGTGCTCTTACGGTACCTTTTGTGCTTTCGCTTGCACTGGGAACTTCAAAGCTTAAAATGGATAGTAAAGCATCGGAAAAAGATAGTTTTGGGCTTGTAGCTATAGTTTCAACGGGTGCTATTATAGCGGTAATGCTTATGAGTATAGTCAAAAAAACCGATAAAATTTCGGGAGAATTGCCTGTTACGGAGTTGAGCGGCGATATAAGCGACAGGTTTTTTCACATATTCGTGCAAACCGTTCCGGAAGTTGCAACTGCACTTTTTCCCGTAATATTTTTGTTTTTTGTTTTTAATTTTGTATTGCTTAAGTTGAATCGCAGGGAACTTAGAAAGATAACGGTCGGTGTAATATTCACGTTTTTAGGACTTGTGATATTTTTAACAGGTGTAAATGCAGGATTTATGCGTGTAGGTTCGATAATAGGAGAAAGTATCGCAAGTAAAGGGAATTTGACATATCCCGTAATTTTGGCATTTATTTTGGGATTTGTTACTATATTGGCAGAGCCTGCGGTATATGTCTTAACGCATCAAATAGAAGAAGTTACCAGCGGATACGTAAAAAGGTTGTTGGTTTTAGCTACACTGGCAGTAGGTGTAGGTATAGCGGTAGCACTGGCGGTACTTAGAATAATGATTCCTGGATTACAACTTTGGCAATTTCTGTTACCGGGATATATTATAGCTACGCTTCTCATGTTTATAGCACCAAAACTTTTTGTAGGTATAGCATATGACTCAGGGGGTGTAGCATCGGGACCTATGACGGCAACATTTATATTGGCTTATACACAGGGGATTGCAAGTGCGACGCCGACAGCGGATGTTTTTTCGGACGGTTTCGGAGTAATAGCTATGGTTGCTATGACGCCGCTTATAGCGTTACAACTGCTTGGAATATTATTTAAGATTAAATCTAAGAAGGACGGAATATAATATTATGGAACACAAAGGATTTGAACTGATAATTGCAATAGTGAATTTCGGTATGGGCAGTAAAATGTTAAAATCTGCAAAAAAGTATGGAATCACAGGAGGGACCATAGCACTTGCCAAAGGAACGGCTCGTAAAGGTATATTAAATTACTTGGGACTTGGTGATATTAGGAAAGAGATGCTTTGCATGCTCACAGATAAAAAAACGGCTTGCGATGCGCTGGATGCTTTGAGTAGCGAATATAGTTTGAATAAACCTAATCATGGCATCATATTTACGATGAGTGTCTGCAATGCGGCAGGATGCAGCAAGATTAAAGAAAATCATAGTCTTAAAGGGGAGGAAACAAGTATGTATAAGCTGATAACAACGATAGTTGAAAAAGGTAATGCCGAAGATGTGGTGGATGCGGCAACGTTAGCAGGGGCAAAAGGCGGAACTATATTGAGTGCAAGAGGATCGGGTATCCATGAGCATACGAAAGTGTTTTCTATGAATATAGAACCTGAAAAAGAGATAGTGATGATACTGGTTGAGGAAGCAACCGTAGAAGAAGTTGTCAAAAAAATCAATGAAAAAATGAATATAGATGAACCGGGCAGGGGAATTGTTTACGTTCAGGATGTAAATAAAACCTATGGAATTTATAAATAAATTCAAATTGGGCTTGACAATTTGTCTATGAAGTGGTAATATTACGGTACAAGATTGAATAACATGAGCATTGATGTTCTACAACATTTGTTGTAGCTAAGAGGGAAATGGGTGTGAATCCCATGCGGTCCCGCCGCTGTAAATACATTTTATAACCCTATCCGATTGAAAAAATCGAGAACCACTGGTATAGCCGGGAAGGTGATAGCAGTTAGTATGAGCCAGAAGACCTGCATTGTTTGCTAACCGAAAAGTAATGACGGAGAATCGTTATGTCGGTGATATTGCCAACACAGTAAATACGGGCTGTAGCATTCGCTACAGCTTTTTTTATTTAAAATTTACTTGGGTTTGAATGGGCGTGCTCGTGGGTCTTGCAGTTAAATTAGTCTTTTCATTCCTGAGGGGAAGCGACTTATTAAGGTCGCTATCCCTCTTCCTTAATAATATTCCGGAGGTGAAAAAAATGAATGTAAATTGGTTTAAAAACCCTGATAATATTGTATATGCAGATACGAAGGAGTTTGTAGATAACTTTGCTAAAGAATCGGGCATATTGAATTTAGGACAGGAAATTGAGAATTTCAAAGCCAATCCTACACCGGAAGGTAAGATGGTAGCGGGTAAAAAACGAACCAGTGTTAAATTGTTCATTCCGAATATGACATTTGACGAGAAGATTGAAATGGGTGAAAATGTTTGGTTGTATATGGGTGAAAATTACGAGTGTTATTGTCTTTACTGATTTGATTGAGTAAGATTGAAACCGAATTGTTTAAAGCAGTTCGGTTATTTTTTTTGGAGGAAGCCTTTATGAAACAATTAGTCAATATGCCGTTACTTGATTCGGTGCTATCAGAGTATGAAGAAGATGGAGTAAATTATAAAAGAAAAGGGTTGCTGTTGGATATTGATCATTTATTTTGTACGAATGTTGATATTCGGAATGAATCGGAAGGCATAGAATATGTATTGCAAAAAATGGAAGAACATTATGAATTTTTAAAATACATAAAAGCAATTCATTTACATAAATCAATTAGCGGGAATTACGTTAAAAACAATACAGGTGTTTTTTATATTGATATTCTTATCTTAATAGTATATACTTTTAATTGATAACGTGGCAGGAGGCTCTTATG
Source organism: Eubacteriales bacterium (assembly GCA_052173355.1). GTDB lineage: Bacteria > Bacillota > Clostridia > Peptostreptococcales > Anaerovoracaceae > JABZIP01. The sequence continues at coordinate 22,851 of JBQMYS010000007.1, forward strand.
TTAGGATTGAAAATAATATTTTGCGCTCTGGCATCAATGTCCGTATTGGTTTTAGGACTTTTTCTTGTGATAAGGCTTTTAAAAGAAATAAAAGGGAAATAATTTAGTAATGAAGTATAGAGGAATTTTCGTAACATTTGAAGGACTTGACGGAACAGGGAAAACAACACAAATAAAATATTTAAAAAAATGGCTTGAAACAAAGGAAATCCCTGTAATAGTAACCAGAGAACCGGGAGGGACCCGATTAGGGGAACGCATCAGAAAATTGGTACTCGATGCGAAAAATGACAATATGTCTTATAGAACGGAACTTCTTTTGTACGCGGCGGCAAGAGCACAGCATATTGAAGAAATTTTAAAGCCTGCATTAAGTGACGGCAAGGTCGTGCTTTGCGATAGATTTGTGGATTCGAGCATAGCATATCAAGGATATGGTCGCGACATGGTAGAAGAAGCCATGCAAATAAATGCTCCTATGCTCAAGGAATTGACACCGGATATTACATTTCTTTTTAGGATGAAGCCTGAAATGTCGAAAGAGCGAATAGGAATTAGAACAAATGACAGGATGGAAAAGCAGAGCATTGAATTTTATGAAAGAGTATATATGGGATATGAGAAGATGAGGAAAGCAGACCCTGATAGGATAATCCCACTTAATGCAAGCTTGTCCAGAAAACAGTTAAGAGAGCAAATAAGCATAAAAATACAAGCAATTATTGGTAGTAGAGGACTTTATGATATTTAGTGAAATTGCCGGAAATGATGCCTTGATAGCAGGACTTAGAAAAAACATAAAAAACGGCAAAATTGCGCACGCATATATTTTGGAGGGGAGCAAGTCAGCAGATAAGTTGAAGTTTGCTTTGGGATTTTCAGAAGAACTGGGATGTAAAAATCCTGAGAATCATCCGGATGTATTTGTTATTTCTCATGACGGTATAACAATCAAAGATGAAGAAATAACGCGTGTTCAGGAAAATTTAATGACAGCACCTATGATTTCGGATTACAATATTGTTATAATAGATGGAGCTGATACAATTACACCAAGAGCACAGAACAGGATGCTCAAAACTTTGGAAGAACCTGTTACAGATAGTATAATAATGCTTCTTTCAGAAAATGCGCAAAATTTGCTTGCTACGGTGCGATCAAGATGTTTGATTTTGCGCATACATGATGCGAATATAGATAAATCGGAAGAAACTTTAAAATTGGAAGCTTTGAGTGAGCAGATGCTTTTGGATATACAAAAAAAAGAACCTTTTTACAAGCTTATGCAAAAATATGAGGAAAGCATTTCCGTAAAAAAATGTGCATTGATAATGATTGATGCTATGCAAAAAATGCTTTCTGAAATATTTGTTGATGCTGCTGTTAATGGTGAAATTACCGCGGTTTCAGAAGCGGTAGAAATTATGAAAAGGGCAAGTCTGGATTTGCGCATAGGGGTAAAACCCTCATATGCAATGAAAAATTTGGTAATTAAGTTGGAGGACATATTATGAAAAAAGTTGCAGGCATTCGTTTTAAGAATGCAAGCAAGCTATATTATTTTGACCCGGACGGGTTGGAATTAAAGCAGGGTATGAACGTTGTTGTTGAAACGGCACGTGGAATAGAATATGGAAAAGTAGTCGTGCAGGAAAAGGATTTTGATGAAACTAAGCTCTCTACGCAACTTCGAAAAGTAATTAGAATAGCTACTGAAGAAGATACTCAAAATTTTTTACAAATTTATGAAGATAAGGCGAATACCATTGCAGCTTGTCGTGAAATAATTGAGAAGCAAAATTTGGAAATGCGACTTGTGGATGTGGAATATGCGTTTGACAGGAGCAAGCTAATTTTTTATTTTACGGCGGATGAACGTGTAGATTTTAGAGATTTGGTAAAAAAATTAGCTTCACATTTTAAAATGAGAATTGAACTTAGACAAGTGGGTATCCGAGATGAAGCCAAGATGATTGGAGGGATAGGTAATTGTGGGCGTTGCCTTTGTTGTAGCAGTTGGCTCACAGAGTTCGATCCTGTTTCAATCAAGATGGCAAAAGTGCAGAATCTTTCTTTTAATCCTGCTAAAATTTCAGGAATTTGTGGCAGACTCATGTGCTGTCTAAAGTATGAGAATGATTTGTATTTGGAATTGCGTAAAGGTATGCCGGAAGTTGGAGAAAAGGTAAAAATTGACAATGACTTTGCAATAGTAGTGGATTTAAAAATTATAGATGAAAAAGTCAGTATTCGAAGATTGATTCCTGTTAAAGGGGAAGAAGATAAATTGTCCGATCAAATTGAAACTTTCAAAAAAAGCGAAATCAAGCGCTTGTTTACTGAAAAGGCTAAGCACAAAAAAGATAATGATTTGGAATTTGAAAATCTTGATGCGGAGGAACTCGATGAACTTAGAGAACTGATGAAGGATTGATATGCAGAGGGTGGATAATATAGGATTTGGAAATCTTCGGCTTTTGCAAAATCCGAAGGCTTTTTGTTACGGAGTTGATGCAGTGCTGCTTGCCGATTTTGCAGCAAGGAATGCTGAGTTTACCCGCGTTGCGGATTTAGGCGCGGGTACAGGAATCATTCCTTTGATACTTTCGCATAAAACTAATTGCGAAAGTATTTATGGAATTGAGTTGCAATTTTCAGCTTTTGAGTTGTTTGAGCAAAATATTGCACTCAATTCCCTGCAAAATCGCTTAAAAGCTATAAATACTGATGTTGCGGATTTGCTCGAATTATATCCGGATTTGAAAGGCAGCTTTGATGCTGTTACGGCAAATCCGCCTTATTTTAAGCGCGGAGCTGCCATTTTGAATGCAACTGAAGAAAAGATGTTGGCAAGGCACGAAAGTACAGCGGGAGTATTTGAATTTGTTAAAACGGCTACAGATTTGCTTACTGAAAAAGGTGCTTTTTTTATGATACATCGTCCCGGTAGGCTTTCAGATATATTTGAGGCATTATTTAAATGTAATATGCGAGCGGAAATTTTACAATTTGTTGCTACAGACGAAGATGCGTCACCCGGTATGGTGCTATTGAAATGTGCAAAGAGTAATAAAGAACTTACAGTGCTCAAAACATTATATATATACGACAAGAATAGAAAGTATACCCAAGATATAGAAAAGATATACGAAAGGTAGGAATAGTATGGAGATTACTTTGACATTAAGGGATGTGGTTTTTCTGACAATATCGGTGTTTGCGATAGTTTTGATCGGATATTGCATAGGGCTTGTGAAAAATTTAATTATTACTGTAAAAAGGACAAATTATATTTTAGAAGATGCTATGAGCATAAGTAAAATTGCGGCAGATAGAACGCAGGAAGTGAATGACAAGGTTACAGATATGGTAAAAAATATAACAAAGGTGGTAAGTGAAGTAAAAACAAAAGAGCCGAAAAACTCAAAAGTTGAGCGTTCCGGCGAAGAATCCTAATGATTTAATTATTCGGATTGGTTGTTTTTATCCTTTTCGTTGTCATTTACATTTAAGTTATCGTCAAAGTCCTCGGTGCTGAATTCAAGAGCACCGTCATTTTTTTTGTAAGTAATTCTGCCACTGCCGGTAAGCTCAGGAACAATCCATGCAACTGACAATTCACCAACAGAACCGCTATATGCATCAAGTTTGTTTGCCAGCTCTTGAGTGAAGTCGGAAATAGTTTCATAAGCAATACTTGCTACACCTGCATTGTTTAGGGATAGGTGACAGCGTACAGTATAATCATCTGAGTCATCAGTGCCTTGCAATGCCATAACTGTGATACTTTCTGATGTTATGTCGGTATATCCTGCAACAGCATTTTTAACTATTTTTTCTATATTGCTTTTTACAGTAGTTGCGCTTGCATATTTTAAACTGTCAGGATTGCTTATGATTTTGGATTGATCTTGCATGGTAGAAGCATATTTTTTGCTTTTATCTGATGTGTTTGCAGCATTCGAATTGTCAGAATCTCCACAAGCAGAAGTCAAAAGTAGCGATGCAATTAAAAAAACGAATGCAGTTTTTTTATTTATTCCCATAATCTTGCCCTGCGTTGTTCGAAAGATTCTTGAGAAAATCTCTCTTTTGCTATATTATCGCGCTGTTGTTCAAATACCAAACGAACCAGTACATCAATATCTCGATTTGGAGGATTAACCCAGTTAACTCTATATTTAAATTCATACTTTGAGCTTGCACGTGAAAATTCCGCCCTGTCGAGCACATGAGCAAAGAATCGGAATGCTGTTGTTTTGAACATGAAAGAACCATCCACTATGCTTCCTATATTTAAAAATTCATTCGCAAAAAATGCACATCCGCCGCCGCTTATATCAATTATATGTCCTTCGTATTCTTCACTTGTTGCGGGGTCAAACGATAAGTTTTCAGGATTGCTGAATTTTTTAAATGTATATGGAATTGCGACAGCTTGTCTAAAATATTCTCGTCGTTGGGTGATTTCAGGAGTTGAAGCTACTTTGAAGACACACTCAAGCAAGCCTCCGTTGCGACGCGCTTCGAAATATGATATTTGCCAAACGATTATTCCTTCCTCGAATTTTGCATAAAGCTGATACGGAACATCCTTGAAAAATATAATCGGTGTACCGGAATCGGAAGTAGGAACCATGGTAACAATGTAATCGGCTGTATCATCGTCAAACAAATCTGCAATTTTTGTTTTATAAAAATGCTTATTGAGAAATTTATCTGTAATGCAAATTTCTACTGAATCAGAAATGTTCAAAAGTGAAATCATATCTTATCTCCTCTTACTTTTTGTATTTAGCCTCTGAGCAGGTTGATTCGATTTTGAGCGTCGATTTCGGACACTTTGACTTTTACGGTGTCACCGATGTTCATTACATCTTCAACTTTTTCAACTCGCTTATCAGACATTTTTGATATGTGAAGCAAGCCTTCTTTACCCGGTAAAATCTCAATAAAAGCTCCGAAGTTCATGATTTTTGTAACTTTACCCTCGTATGTTTCGCCAACTTCTACATCTTTTGTCAGCATTAGTATATATTCTTTGGCAGCCAGTGCGCCGGCTTCATCTGAACTGTAAATATTTATTACACCCGGTTTGTCATCAAGTATATCAATTTTCGCGCCGGTTTCTTCGATTATCTTGTTTATTGTCTTTCCGCCGGAACCTATTACAATTCTGGTTTTCTCAGGATCGATAGTAATGCTGATAGCCCTAGGTGCATATTTCGATAAATTTTTACGCGGCTCAGGTATTTCATCAAGCATTTCTTTCATTATGTGCATTCTGCCGACTTTTGCCTGCTGTAACGCATCTTCCAAAATCTGCCTTGATAGTCCATGTACTTTTATATCCATTTGGATAGCGGTAACTCCAACTTCCGTACCTGTAACTTTGAAATCCATGTCACCCAAAAAGTCTTCCATTCCTTGAATGTCGGAAAGTATAGCTATTTTGCTGCTTCCGTCAGGTTCTACTCTTTCTATTAGTCCCATAGCAATACCTGAAACAGGACGTTTGATAGGGACACCTGCATCCATTAGTGCCAGACAAGAACCGCAAGTTGAGCCCATTGAGGTAGAACCGTTTGATGAAAGTACGTCCGAAACTACACGTATTGCATATGGAAAGTCCTCAACACTTGGAAGTACGGGGATAAGTGCACGTTCTGCAAGTGCACCATGCCCGATTTCACGTCTGCCGGGGCTTCTTGAAGTTTTGGCTTCACCGACGGAGTAGCCGGGGAAATTGTAATGATGCATATAGCGTTTTTCTGTTTCTTCCGTAATACCGTCTATGATTTGGGCTTCGGAAGCCGGTGCAAGTGTGCATACCGACATAACTTGAGTTTGACCGCGTTTGAAAAGTCCGGTTCCATGTGTCCTAGGAAGAAGTCCGGTTTCACACCAAATTGGACGAATTTCTGTGGTTTTTCTGTTGTCCGGACGGATTCCTTTGTCGAGAATCATCGAACGTACACATTCTTTTGTAATTGCATAAAGGACATTACCTATGTCTTTTGTATTTTCGGGGTATATTTCTGCAAAATGCTCTTTTGTTTCAACTTCGACCAAATCCATGTTTTCGAGTCGTTGCATTTTATCGGGATTTTGTATTGCGACCTCCATTTTTGTTGTGGCAAATGCTCTTACAGCTTCGTCAATTTCTTCAGGAACTTTGTAAAGCACTACTTCTTTTTTAGGTTTTCCGACTTCTTTTACTATGTCTTCGATAAATTCAACTATTTTTTTGATTTCCTCGTGTGCGAATAATATAGCATCAAGCATTACGGATTCGGGAACTTCATTTGCGCCCGCCTCAACCATCATGATAGCTTCTTTAGTGCCGGAAACAACTAAATGCATATCGGATTTTTCACGTTGCTCAAGTGAAGGATTGATTATGAAATTGCCGTCGACCATGCCGATCAAGACTGAAGCTGTAGGACCTTCCCATGGTATATCCGAAATTGAAAGAGCGATTGACGAACCGAGCATACCTACGATTTCAGGTGAGCAGTCGGGATCTACCGACATCACAGTAGCGACAACCACTACATCGTTGAAGTAGCCTTTTGGGAATAGAGGACGTATCGGTCTATCTATTAAGCGAGAATTGAGTATAGCTTTTTCGCTTGGACGGCCTTCTCTACGGATAAATCCACCAGGTATTTTTCCTGCCGCATACATTCTTTCTTCGTAATCAACACTTAGCGGAAAGAAGTCTATATCCGCTTTGGGTTCTTTGGATGCACAGCAGGTAACACTAACAACGGTATCACCATATTTAAGGAATGCTTGACCGTTTGCTTGTTCGCAGACCTTTCCAATTTCCACCTCTAATAATTTCCCGCCGATTGCTGTTCGGAAGGTTCTGTAATCTTCAAATCTTGCCATTATTAACAACTACCTCCTGTTAATACTTTCTTCAAATTAAACAAAAACGGAGCGTATAGCCCCGTACAGTTTCCTATTTTCTTAAACCTAAACGAGAAATTAGCGTTCTATAACGTTCTATATCTTTACTCTTTAGGTAATTTAGTAAGTTTCTTCTTTGTCCTACCATTTTTAACAAGCCTCTGTTGGAGTGGAAATCCTTAGGGTTTGCTTTAAAGTGCTCGTTCAAATCGTTGATTCTGTAAGTCAAAATAGCAACCTGCACTTCAGGAGAACCTGTATCTCCTTCTTTTGTTTGATAATCCTTGATTATCTGAGTTTTTTGTTCTTTTGTAATCATTTTCTTTTCTCCTTTTGTTTAATACGCCCGTCACCCAGCTTTCGTCGGAGTTTCAAAAAACCAAGCGAGGGAATAACTCTTAGTAGATAATATCACAAATTGAGGGCTTTGTCTATCCTTATTTTGAAATTTCAACTGTACTAATTTGCTATTTTTTTGTATAATACTTTTTAGAGCGATTCAATGGAGGAGAAAAATGCTAAAAGAACGCAATATTTTTGCAGAGGAGTTACCTGTAAATGTTATTACAGCTTGTATAGATGAATATCCCAGGCATTTCCATGACGATATAGAAGTAGTGTATGTTATATCGGGGAAGATTTCAGTTCAGAACGGATATTACAAATATGCGCTTTCGCAAGGCGATATTACTATCATAAATGAAAAGGAGATACATAGTTTTGAAAAAATTACGCCAAGTAATATGGTTATGATGGTAAGAATCAATTTAGATTATTTTGAAACATACTATAAAAATCTTAGAAACAGTTTTTTTATCATAAATGATCGCAAAAGTGAAAAAGAGTATATACAGGCAATGCGAGAAATACTTGCTTGTATTATGATGGATATTCTAAAAAAAGGATATGGGTATGAGCACAAGGTTATAGAAAGTACACACAATTTGCTTACCTGTATGTTGACAAATTTTAAAATGGACGACGGGGTCTGTGCGGAGAGTGATGCAAAGTCTAATGGAAAACGAATTTTGACTATAAGATTAAGGCGAATTATGGATTATATGTATGAAAACTACAAATCGAAAATTACGCTGGAGGAATTGGCAGGGCTAGAGCACCTTAGTATATATTACCTGTCGCATATCATAAAGGAGGCAACAGGCTTAAGTTTTCAAGATTTGCTTAGTTTCATACGAGTCGATGAATCTGAGAGCCTGCTGTTAAATACAGATAAAAAAATCGGTACGATTTCAAAGGAAATGGGATTTTCAGCTTTGAGATATTACAAAAAACATTTTGAACAGTGGTTTTTGTGCGATCCTTGTGAATATAGAAATAACTTTAAGGGGGAAACTGCAAAACGCAATGACAATGCAAGATATGTGCGTTGCAGCGTGCAGGAAATTGAAGAAGCAATAAAACAAAACACATCACTTGCTTATACCGAATATATCAAAGCTAAAAAACATTTGCCCGTTATAATAAATCTTGATTTTGCCGATTTAGGTACGGTGAAGCAACAAAATGTATCGTTTATAGGCGATTTGATGTGCACAGAAAATTTGAAATTTATCGAACGGCCATATGTGTTGTTTAAAAGTTTGAACGAGAAGCTTGCAGGCTATGGAATGAATTATATAATCTCTTTTATCGAAAATGAAAATGTGAGCGGTATAGATAGAGTAACGATACTTTTATATAATATAACGGATGATGAAAAGCGGGAATTGATAATATCTGAAAAAAAAGAGCAGATATTTGAACTTTGTTCAAAGCGGGATGATTCACATGAATTTTTAATAAAACTGAAGAATATAGCAGGTATATTTGAGGTTACACGTTACAAAATAAGTAGGGAAAATGTTTTAGCGGCATACCGGGAATTGATTAGGCCGTCAGGAATAGCAGAACGCAGGAAATCGCTTCTGAGTAACTGGGAAACGATACCAAGCATTGAACGTAGTAAATTGTCAGCAATAGGAAATTTGAATCTACGTTCTAATATGTCGGGAATAAGTGCAGAGATGATACTTCTTGATAGAATTAAATAAAAAAGGGGCGGACGCCCCCTTTTTTATTTTGCGATTAAATATTTGCTAAATTAAATATTTTAAGTTGAATTTGTAATTTGAATTAAGCTTACGCTTTTGCGTGTTTTTTCAGTTTTACATCAGGTTCGGACGGAAGCTTGAATAGAGGTATGAATCTATCAAGTCCTGTGAACGTAAGTATAATTAGAGAAACTACAGCTATCTGAGCCATAAAGTTGTAGTAGATGAATTCTTTTGGCTGGAACTGGTGCAGCGGATATACATTGGATGCTATACCTACATAGAATGCAAGGTATACGTGCCAAGGAATCAGCTGAGAACCGAATACTCCGAAAGCGTCTCCGAATGTAGCATTTCTAAGTCTTAGAGTATACATATCTTCTTCATTTGCTTCTACATTTTCTTCAAGTAAGTTCTTGATGATAGGACCTACAGTTACGATTTGAGCCATTTCATCGGCAAGAAGTGCATTACCAAGTAGTGAAAGTATAGCATTGCAAGTCATCAGATGCCTTACTCTGCCGGAAATACTTACAACCAAAGCTGAAAGTGGAGCAAATGCGTTCATTCTGCCCATGATACCTCCGAATGCGGCAACCCACATCATCATTACAATTACCCAAGAACCCGCATCAGCAAAACCTGCCTGAACCAAATCTACATAGCCTGTAAAAGAATCAACAGTTCCTGCAAATACACCAAGGATATAAGCCGAAATGATACCTACACCAAGACAAACGAAAGTTGAAAGTCCCATTATTGCAAGTATGATTACCAAAATCAAAGGAATAATCATGTAGTAAGGAACACCGGATTCAACTTGATGTAACAAGTCTACAGCGGCAGGCTTCTTTTCCATTAAGTAATCAAATACTTCAGGTTTAATCTGAGCGATAGCCTCAGCTCCTGTGGTAGTTTTGTCGGAAACCACAAGCATATTACCTACAACGAAGAAAGCTATAACAGCAGTAATCAGACAAAGTATCGACCAAACACCCTGGTGTCTGATTCTTCTGATGATTTCAACACCTTGAATACCGGAAGATACAACTGTAGTGTCTGAGATAAGTCCGATATTGTCTCCGAAGCAAGCACCGCCTGCGATAGCTGCAGTAGTCAGTAGAAGATTTCCGTCTACCAAGTGGTTCAGCCATAAGAAAATCGGTGCACAAGCCGCAAAAGTTCCCCAAGAAGTACCTGTTGCTACAGAAAGCACAGCTGTTACAATAATACCCAAACAAGCTATTGTCTTACCTGTGATACCTGCGTTTAGAGCGATAAGTACAACGGATGCTCCTACACCTGTTGTCATAAATGCGCTTGCCATTGCATATGCAAACATAAGAATAAATAATGCTATTAAAATTTTGCTCACGCTTTCCATAGCCGCATCAATGCACTCTTGGAATTTAATTCGCTCGGTGATAAAGGCAACTGCGATAGCAGCAAATGTTGCAGTAGGAGCAGCTGTAAGAGCATCTACTCCCTTGAACATTAAGAATGCCATGATACCTACCGGAACGAATTTTAAAAATGCTTTTAAAAAGTTCATAATTTCATTCCTTCCTAAATAAATAATCGCATTTGCTATTTATAATAGCAGTTACATTTTAGTTTAGTAAATTTAAATTGTCAACAACTTTTAATAATAAAACGAACAAAAAGAAATGATGTGATTTTCTTGCGGGAAAATCACATCATTTCGTGACTAATATGTTTGTTTTTGTATAAAAACATTAAATACTTATATATTTATTCGTCGAAAAATGAAACGAATTCTTCGAAAAGTACAAAATCACTGTATAGATATTCATAAAATGTAGGTTCTTGGAATTCGTACCTGCCGTTCGGAATCAGCGCTCGGCTCAAAGGACTGTATGAAATCGCACGTTCCAAGTAAAGGAGATTTTCCATGTTGAGTGAAACGAGTATCAACTGAGAAGCTTCGTTTAAAAATATACTTCCGATGAATTCGTCTTTTGAAACGAAATCGGGAGCATCCATATATTGAAGCTCAGGGTCCATTACTGCGAACAGATTTCCGTATTCATATTCTATTCCCTGTGCACCGTTTGTCAATGGCAGCAGTGAGTTTGCCAGCAAGTTTTCGTCATGAGAAAGTATGTTGAAAACCGTTACATATTCCGAACGATGAAGTATCATAGATACTTCGAAAGGAGATATTTTAAAATCGGAAACTCGGTTAAAACTTTTGACTTTCAATGCTTTCAAATCTATATCAAACCTGAAAGTGGCAACTTTTTGAATTTCGGGCGATATTAGCAGGGCTTCGCAAAGGAAGTAGCCGTTATTAGATTTTTCGATGCTGTTTCTGTGTAATCTGTAGTTTGCTGTCAGTGTGTTGGAATTCAAATCGACAGCAGGTTCACACAGAAAATCAAGTGCATCGGTTGCACCACAAGCGAAGTTCATCAAGAAGTAATTGATGACTCCGTAAGGTGTTTTAGGCTTTTTACAAAGTTTCGGCAAAAAGTCGAGGAATTCTTCTTTTGAGCATTTACCGTTTTCGGTATTAAGCGGAGATGCCGTTATGTGACTGAAAAGTTCGTCCTCCTCGTCGGAATCTGCTTTTTCGTAATACATAGGAGTCGTATCACTTTGATAATTTGCGATAAAATCACCGAACAGATATTTTGCTATACCTTCGGAAATTGGAATTTTAGCAGCTCCGAGATTATCTAACAGAGGAAATTCCAATATGGAGATTTCCTCCGAATCTTCACCTATATCTGTAACGTAGTTGACAAATATGTTTTCCGCATACGAAAAGTAAATAAACTCATGCAGGGTGAATTCATCGTTTTTGATAGAATTGTCTTCCCATATTATGTGCATACACATTTCTCTATGTAAAAAACTGTCTATGGCATACCCGCTTTTGTATTCGAGGGTATCGATATAGGAATGAATCTCATTTTTGTCGCGAAATTTAAGCCCGCCTTTTATTACTTTGAAGTTGTGTTGTGTTTTGTTGTTATCCATGTGTGTTCTGTCGCCCTCATAGTATTTACTGTAGTGTAAGCCTGCCTAATTTTACGTGAAAATGTTTTGTATTTTATACATCCTTTATTCTAGCACTAATTTAGTGCGTGTGCAAGCAAAAAAGTTAAAATTATGACCAAAATAGGAAATAAAAATACAATTTTCGGAATTTAGCAAAATAAT
>JBQMYS010000008.1:0-30629 GCA_052173355.1 Eubacteriales bacterium
TAACTTCTAAAACTATAATATCACACTAAAACTATAATATCGCAACTTCTATGCATAAGAATACAATCGAAAATACAGCTAGAATTCCAAGTAGCGGTGTTACAAGTTTAATATACTTATCATAGTTTACATGCACAAGTTCAAGTACAACAAGCACCAATCCAGTAGGTGTTATGAATCCCATCGTTCCCTGTCCGAACATATATGCAGTAATAACCACTTCTCTCGGCAATCCTACCGAATCTGCAAGAGGCGCCATAATTGGAATCGAAAGTACAGCAAGTCCTGAAGACGAGTTGATGAAAAATCCCAATATAATGTAAATAAAGTACATCATAATTACAAACAGATATGGACTCATGCCTGTTACCCAGCCCGACATTACATTAAGCAGAGCATCTGAAACAAGACCTGCATCAAGTACAACGTTGATAGAACGAGCAACACCGCAAATAAGTGCTACACCTATCATATCTCCTGCTCCTGCAAGGAATTCATTTACCATTTCTCTTTCAGAAAATCCTAAAAGAATACCCATAATTATAGCAGAAACGAGGAACAGCGCGGTCATCTCGCCGAACCACCAACCAAGCTTTATTACACCGTAAACAAGTACAACAAATGTCAAGAAAAACTGTGTTAAAACAATTTTATACTTAAGCGTAAGTTCAGGAACAACAGCATCGCTACAGAATTTTTCTTCAATGTATGCCTTGCTCTCCAAAATCAAAGATTTTGAAGGATCTTTCTTAACCATGTTTCCGTATCTGATTACGTAAACTATACAGATAAGCGTGCCGACTGCAAGTGCTGCCACTCTAAACGGTATTCCGTCTATAAAGTTGATTCCGGCAGCATTTGATGCTATTACAGCTGAGAACGGATTTACGGTAGAACACATAGTACCTATCGAAGATCCGAAATAAACCGCAGCAATACCTACCAATGCATCATAGCCTGTCATTACAAATACCGGAATTACTATGGCATATATAGGTACGGTTTCTTCGCACATACCGAATGTAGTTCCTCCAAGTGAAATAAGTACGGTTACCAGAACTATGAGAATAAACTCTGCACCCTTTGTTTTCCTTGCAAGAGCACCCATACCTGCAGCAAATACTCCCGACTTGTTAAGGTACGCAAGCATACCTCCCAGTACGAATATAAACAAGCTTATGTCTATTGTTTCGTACACTCCGTTTACAAGCGCAAGCACAACTTCTTTAAATCCTTGAGGATTTTTATCAAGCGCTTCGAAGCTTCCCGGTATACCTATAGGTTTATAGATGCTTCCATCTAAGAATAATTCCAATTTTGCCTTAATATCAAGTTCATTTAAAGTATCCTGAGTTGCGGGCATAGATGTTACTTCTCCGCTCGGATCGGTAATATCAAAACTGTTAGTATCAGAATTGTAAATCAACTTTGAATACGAACCCGTAGGCATAAGCCATGTACCTATCGCGGCTAAAACCAAAATAATAAACAATACTGTAAACGCAGAAGGAAATTCACGTTTCTTCTTTTCCTTCTTGGGAACTGACTGTCCCGTTTCCTTAATGTCTTCCATTTACACTGGCCTCCTAAAATTAAACATTATTTCTTCATGTAGCTTATATTTGAAAACTACACTAATATTTTACATATTTTTCACATTTTTTTCAAGTGTTTTAAAGCAAATTTTACAATATTTTTGTTTTTTGGGAAATCTTCCATTTTTCTTTTTTAACCTTAACACCATATTAGTTGTTACCTTTACTTTAAAATACGGTATATATAAACGGTAAATCAATAACACTATTGTAATATATAATTTTTTAAATAACAGGTATGTATAATGAATAACAAAAGAATTTTGCTTAATTTCGAATATTCTTCATTGCAAGGTATGTACTTTATGTACTATGCTCCGATTTACAGCTTTGCTGCGGCTTTTTTGCTTTCAAAAAATCTGAGCAACTCTCAAATAGGCTTAATTGTCGCACTGGGCAATATATTCGGAGTCTTAGCTATAACATTCCTGGCAAATCTTGCGGATAAACTCGGTTCTAAAGGTACCTTAAAAATAGGCATGACCGTAGCATTCATAACATTTGCTTTGACACTTGCGCTTTTATTTCCCATGTTACATATACTGATTATTTCCTTGATTTTCATTCTTGCAATAGCGTTGCAAACTTCACTGCAACCACTAATAAGTGCTTTGAGTTTCAAGCTTTCCAGTGATTCTGCACACGTAAGTTTCGGTTTTGCAAGAAGTATGGGATCTCTTTCGTATTCCCTTATCTGCATAATTTTAGGCAGTGCTGTCGATTCGCTGGGAACAAATGCAATCCCCGTTAGCGGATCCATTATCGCAGCCTTGATGTTTTTCAGTTTCCTTTCTATTTACAAAACAGGTATGTATTACAAAATATTCGATAATACTGCCAATACAAAGCATTTATCTAAAAACGGCGGTTTATTTATATTCATCAAGAAAAACAGACCTTTTGTAGTTTTGTGCATCGGAGTCATTGCGCTGTTTTTCAGTAACGGCATACTAAATTCATTCCTTCTTCAAATAGTTAAAAACGTCGGCGGAACAGGCAAAGACTTGGGCTACATATTCGCTTTCATGGCTTTCCTTGAAATACCCACTCTTATTTTTTTCGATAAAATCAACAAAATATTCAAATATGAATCCATGCTTAGGCTTTCAGCAATTTGCTTTACCATTAAAATCGGTATTTGCACCGTTGCAAAAAATGTAACTTTACTTTATGTTGCTCATTTTCTTCAGCCTGTAGCATTTGCACTGTTTTTACCTGCCATGGTGCATTATATAGACAAGATAATGAATGATGAGGATGCTGTCAAAGGACAGGGGCTTTTCACACTTGCGGTTACCGTTTCCTCAATACTCGCAGGTATGCTCGGCGGATTTTTACTCGACGAATTCAGCGTTTTCGCTATGAACCTGTTTTCAACGATTTGCGGTTTGATAGGTACTGCTATAATATTCTTGATAATAGCGCTAAACAAATCAACAAACAACTGATATGTATTCTTTCAATAAATGATATTTTGGTTTTTAAAAAAACAAAAGTATCATCAAAAAAGTATTGACATAAAGTTCCTCAAATGCTATCATATACATTGTTGACTTTCAATTTAAGTCTTTTGTGGCGGTGTAGCTTAGTTGGCTAGAGCGTCCGGTTCATACCCGGAAGGTCGGTGGTTCGAGTCCACTCGCCGCTACCATATGTGGGCGTTTAGCTCAGCTGGGAGAGCATCTGCCTTACAAGCAGGGGGTCATAGGTTCGAGCCCTATAACGCCCACCACATAACTCATTATTGGGTCATGGCCTGGTAGTTCAGTTGGTTAGAATGCCAGCCTGTCACGCTGGAGGTCGTCGGTTCGAGCCCGATCCAGGTCGCCAGTTTTTTTATATGGTGGGTATCGTCAAGTGGTTAAGACGCAGGGTTGTGGCTCCTGTATACGTGGGTTCGAATCCCACTATCCACCCCATTTTATTTTGCGATTTCGATGTTGGGGTATCGCCAAGCGGTAAGGCAACGGATTCTGATTCCGTCATCCGCAGGTTCGAATCCTGCTACCCTAGCCAATTTAATGCTCAAGCTTTTGAGCATATGGCGACATAGCCAAGTGGTAAGGCAGAGGTCTGCAAAACCTTTATTCCCCAGTTCAAATCTGGGTGTCGCCTCCAGCCCTCTTTTTAGAGGGCTTCTTGGCTCCATGGTCAAGCGGTCAAGACACTGCCCTCTCACGGCAGTAACTCGGGTTCGATTCCCGATGGAGTCACCACAAAGATAAAAAAAAGATGTTACTTTCTAAGTAACATCTTTTTTCTTATCTTTTTTTCTTATCTTTTTATATCAATTAAACGGATCAAAATTCGGATCTGCTTTTCTAGCCTCGGTATTTGTTATGGCTTCCATAGAAGATATAATTGCAAGTTTATAAACATCTTCTTCATTACATCCTCTCGAAAGATCGTTTACCGGAGCGTTAAGTCCCTGCAAAATAGGTCCTATAGCTTCATAATCTCCCATTCTTTGAACAAGTTTGTATCCGATATTTCCTGCCTGTATATCCGGGAATATAAAAGTATTAGCCTGCCCTGCAACCGGAGATTCCTGTCCTTTCAGCTTTTCCTTTGCAACACGAGGAACAAAAGCCGCATCAAACTGTATTTCCCCGTCTATTACCAGTTCCGGATACTGCTCCTTTGCTATCTCATATCCTATTCTAACCTTGTCTACCAGCGGGTCTTTTCCGGAGCCTTTTGTAGAAAAGCTTAGCATTGCGACCTTCGGATCTATACCATATTTTTTAGCAGTTTCCGATGATTGCTTCGCTATTTCCGCAAGATCCTCAGATGTCGGTGCAATATTTATAGCGCAGTCTGCAAATATGTATGTATTATCGCCTTTTATCATAATATACGCGCCTGATACTTTTTTATATTCCTTTTTTACCTTTATAATCTGAAGCGCCGGTCTAACTGTATCACCTGTGGTATGCACCGCTCCCGAAACCAATCCGTCCGCTCTATTTGTATATACGAGCATGGTTCCAAAATAATTTACATCCTTAAGCAGGTCACTTGCCTGTTCTTTAGTAATTTTACCTTTTCTTCTTTCAACTAATGCTTCTACAAGTTCATCCCTCTCAGGATATGTATCCGGATCTATTATCTGCAAATTACTTGCATCCGATTCCATTTCCTCTGCAAGTTTTTGAACTTCCTCCGGTTTACCCAAAACAATCGGTTCCAACAAGTTGTCTGTTTTCAGCCTTATTGCCGCACCGACTACTCTTTTGTCATTACCCTCCGGCAATACAATCCTGTGCTGATACTTTTTGATTTTACCTTCAGCCTTATAAAAAAACGATTCCATTTAAATCCTCCTTCTCGCTATACCTAGAAGAATAATACTACAACAGGCTTTCGCCAAAACACAATTTAATTTTACCACATCTATCGTAATTCTACAAGACAAGGTTTTTATATTCTACTATTGTTTCCTTTTTGCTGTAATTTCTTGAACCGTAAGTACATAAACCAACGTTCGCGGTACGGCTGCAGGATTAAAATACGCATTTTTACCGGGATGATACTGATTCATAAGCTTTTTTAAAACTTCAAGTTTTTCATCATCATCTTCTAAAATTTTTATCTTGCCTTTTCCCATTACACTTGCGTAATTAAAAGTACAATATCCTTTTTCCTCTACATAATCAAGTTCATGCTCTGTATCCATTTCAAAAGATGCGCGTTCGTCATTCTTAATCAATTCAACTTTATGCCCTTCAAGCGCACTGTGAAAATACAATTTGATTTCATCGCCGTCAGCATCAAACCCGAAATTTAAAGGCAAAATGTAAGGATAACCGTTATCATTCAATCCAAGCCTACATATTTGGCATTTTTTAATTATTTCGATAATTTCCTGTTTATCGGTTATCTGCCTGTCTTTTCTTCTCATAAAAACAACCTCCTCCGGATTTTCAACCGCGTGAAAATATTTTCACTTCATCAAGCTGCGAAGTATCACATTCATTAGACTTCTTCATAAGTTCAAACAAATCCCCGGGTTTTAAATGCTTGTTCATCACTTCGGCTAAACTCGGAAACAAATCCACCTTTTCACCGTCAAAGTCTACCAATACGGTAATATGAGGTCTATCACTATTAGTACCGCTGGAATTAAAAAGCCACGCGTTGCTTACTCCATCCTTTTCTTCAAGCACTTTGTATAAATCATTTATCATCTTCAAATTCCAGCTATTCGGCTTTGTGATTATCATTTTATCTTCATGCTTAACAGATTTTATTGTCATCCCCATTATGACACTATCTGCTATTTCAATAAAATTATCATCAAACACAAAGTTTTGCTCAAACGGGTTAATCACTATGCCGGAAAAAGCTTCCGGCGCGTCTATAACATAATATTTCAAATCCAGGTAACTGATTACAGTCAACTGCTCCTTTTTAAATTCGCCAAGTACAGAATCCTCATACAAAAACGCAGGTATGAATTGTTGCCCTTTCTCGTTTGTAATAGTATAGAAATCGTCTTTGGTTATATTATCCGATTTCTTTGTAGGCACATAAAGTTCCAAGCGATACAACACTTCGTACATATTATACTGGCTATCTCTATTCCTATTTTGATTCAATTCATCAACCAATTTTAAAAAAGTATCTGCAAGTTGCCTTATTTCACATTCTTTACTGCTCATATTCCACCTCCTGATTCGGTGCACATATGTACGCTGTACTAAAACTATATTTCTATGTATTTACCCTTTTTTTCAATTTCCTATCAAACCGTACTTAACTTTTATCCGCTCCAATTTTCTAATTTTTTTATTTTATTCTTGCTGTTTTTTGCTTGAAAGATAGTCCGCTAATAAACGCTTACTGATCGGATGACTTGGTATTATTCGTTCATCAGTCAAGTCTATATTGTCTACAATTTTTCCCTTATCCATCACTATTAAACAGTCGCAAAGATAATAGCAAAGTAGAAAATCATGAACTATAAACACATATGTCAGTCCAAGTTTTTCTTTTAAATCACCTAGTAATTCGAGAATTTGCTTTTGTACCAAATAGTCAAGTCCGCTTAATGCCTCGTCCAAAATTAAAATTTTCGGTTCAAGCATCAAGCTTCTTGCTATGCACAAACGTTGCAGTTGCCCTCCGCTTAAGCTTCGTGCCTTTTGTTTCAAATCAACATTGGAAAGCCCTACAAGCCCAAGCATTTCCCTTACCTTTTCGCTTCTTTTTTTTGCATCAAGCTCCTTTTTATAAAAAATTTTCATAGGCTCAAGCAATACATCTTCTACCAAAAATCCGGGATTTACCGCAGCAAAAGCATTTTGAAATACCATTTGTATATCTTTTTTAGAAAAATTTTCTGTCGCTTTTTTCAAAGTTTTTATAGTTTTTCCATCAAGTAGAATTTCGCCGGAATCTATATCTTCAAGGCCTACCACAATCCTTGCCAGTGTGCTCTTACCACAACCGCTTTCTCCCATTATACCGATAGATACTCCCTCTTTTATTTCAAGAGTTACATTATCCAGAACTTTTTGCGATTCATAAACTTTATTTATATCTTTAAATTTTAAATTCACCTAAATGCACCTCGTATTTATACCTTTACGCCTAACATAAACTCTATCCTGCATCAATTTTCTGCCATATTCACTTTGCGGATTTTTAAGTATATCCATGGCATCTCCGCTTTCAATCAAATCGCCTTGCTTCATTATTACGATTTCATCAGCAAGCGCCTTAACAAGACTGTAATCATGAGTAACAACAATCAAACGCGTTCCTCTATCTTTACAAACCTTAAGAACTTCTATGACCTTTTGCGTATTGTAGGTATCAAGAGCGGAAGTAGGTTCATCTGCTATCAGTATTTTAGGCTCAAGTTCCATCATCATTGCAACCATAACTCTTTGAAGCATTCCGCCGCTTAGCTGAAAAGGATATTTACGCACAAGTTCTTTACCGTTTTTCAAATTGAATTTCGCAAGAGCAAATTCAAACCTCTCCAAAGCTTCATCTTTTCGCAATTTCAATTTACTCTTAAAAAGTTCAATAGCATGCGAACCTATCGTTTGCATTTCGTTGAAAAGTCCCATAGGATTTTGTTCTATATACGCAATATAGCTTCCTCTCATTTCTTCCCAGTCCGCTTGCGACAACTTCAATATTTCCTTTCCGTCTACCGTAATGTCGCCGCTTATACGCGCGCTTGCAGGTTTTTGCCCTACTAAAAGCCTTGATATAAAAGTTTTTCCGCTACCCGACTCTCCTACGATTGCAAGTGATTTATCCGTTTCTATTTTAAAACTTAAATCCTTTATAATTTCTCTATCATCTATTTTGACATTTAATTTTTCGAATATTAACTCTCCCATAAGCGTATGTTTTCCTTCTTTTCAAAATATTCTCCCAAAAGATTAAATGAGAGAACCGTTACGAATATCGCCATGCCCGGATATAGTACCAGCCCCGGTATACTTCGAAAATACGGCTTTGCATCGTTCAGCATCATTCCCCATTCGGCTACATTCGGTTGAACGCCTATCCCTAAAAATGAAAAACCCGAAATCATCAGTATTATCTCACCTGCATTCATAAGTGCTATTATAAGAACCGGTTTAAATACAAACGGTAAAATATGCCTATACATTACATACCATGACGGTGCTCCCATAGCCTTTGCAGAGAGTACGTATTCATTGTTTTTTACATTAAATACCATATTTCTTAAAAGTCTTGCATAGTACACCCATCCTACAGATACAACCGCCAAAATAATGTTTCCTATGCCTTGCCCAAGTATACCTGCAAAAGCCATTGAAAGTAAAAACGAAGGAAATGCTAATATTACATTAGCAAGCCAAGTAAATACTTTTTCGGTTCTGCCACCATGCCAACCGACAATAAGCCCGATCGGACATCCGATTAACAAATTCAGCGTTATTATAACAAAAGATATAGAAAGCGAAAGCCTGCTTCCATATAACAATCTTGAATACACATCTCTACCCATATGGTCAGTGCCGAGCAAATGAGCGGCGCTCGGTTTTTGCAATTTTTCAGAAAGTTCCACATACTGCGGATCGTAAGGGGCAAGTGCAGGCGCAAATATCGCTACGAATACAAGTATAGCAGCTATTACAAGCGCCACATAAAACAATATATTTCTATTTTTCAAGTTTCATATCCCTCCTCATATGTGGATTCAGATAATAAACAATCTGTTGAGTTCCCGAATTTATTACGATTGCGAGCACTCCAAAAAACAATAGTGAGCCCTGTATCAAAGGTAAATCTCCCAATTTTACCGCGGCTACGAACATTCTTCCAAGTCCGGGCCATGAAAAAACTTCCTCTATCAAAACACTTCCCGATATTAAGTACATTATATTTGAACTTATTACTGTAAATGTAGGAATTGCAATGTTTTTAAGCAAATGATTGGCAATTATATACTTTCTGTCGACACCTCTTATCAAAGCATTTTTTACATGAGGCTTTTCCATTTCTTCCAGTAATACTTTCCTAATGAATAATCCGGTTTGTCCTACCAGCGGAAGCATCAAACAAAATGCCGGAATTATATACGTTTGCGGTCCTCCCATACCCGAAGCCGGTAAAAGTTTCAGAACTATTGAAAACAATATTATCAGCATATAACCGAGCCAAAATGTGGGTATCGAAACACATACAAACGAAATTCCCTGTACTATGTAATCAGGGATTTTTTCATGGTTCATCGCCCCGAAAAAACCTACTGCGCAAGAAAGTATTATGAGCATTATAAACGCAACAAATCCAAGTTTAAATGTAGGTATCATCGCATCCTTTACAACCTTCCACACCGGACTTTTCGTTGCGTATGAATTACCAAAATCAAACTTTGCCGCTTTTGATAACCATATCATATATTGCTCAACAACAGGCTTATCCAGATTCATCTCCTTGCGCGTATGCTCAAGCGTTTCCTCGGTTATACCCATGTGCATCGCACGCATATAATTCGCAGCCGGATCTCCCGGTTGAAGTTTTATAAGAACAAATGTAAGAATTGATATTATAAAAAGTGCAAGAAAAAACAAAGCAATTTGCTTTAATATATTAAAATAACGAAATCCAAATATCTCTTTCACAAGTTACTCCTTTTGCAAAAAAACCTCAGATATACAGAAGTAGGATAATCAAAAGATCATCCTACCTTGCAAACAACAGTTATTTATATTATTAGAGGTTAACCTATTTAACCTTTTCAGTATCCCATACAGGAATTCTGTTTTCTTCCGGCATAAATTTCACATTCTTAAGTTCGCCATCTCTATATACCATAAGCATTGCCTGATATGTGATAGGAACGTCAAATGCCTGATCGTGTAATGTAGTAAGCACATATTTATACTGTTCTTTCATCTTGTCCTTGTTTGGCTCTACAAGAAGTGCCTTAATAGTCGCATCCAGTTCTTTCTTCATAGGAAGTCCAAGCTGTGCCGCGTAATCAGGGCCTCCGTTATCTGAAACTTCTGTCATTGACTGAAGGAATGCATGCGGATCCCATGGCGGTCCCCATGAAAACTTCTGAAGCATATCGAAATCGCCTTTTGCTCCGTTTGCCCAATAAGTCTTTTCATCCATTGCTTTCACTTCTACGTTGACTCCTATTTTCTTCCATTCTCCCTGAATGTACTCTGCAACGCTCTTATCCATAACCTTTGATGATATGTAAGGGAATGTCAACTCAAACTTCTTGCCGTCTTTTTCTCTGATTCCGTCCGCTCCAAGTTTCCAACCTGCTTCATCCAGCAAGCTTTCAGCTTTTTTCAAATCATAATCGTATTTTTCAAGTTTTACATCAGTGTTGGGTACATTCGGTGCAAATATTCCGTCAGCCGGTTTTTCTACTCCGGCAAAGATATTTTCGGAAATGTTCTTTTTATCAATAGCATGATTCAAAGCTTTTCTTACTTTAACATCCTTTAATATCGGATGAGTTGTATTCATAAGTAAAAGTCTTGTGCTCATAGGCTCGGACGATGCAGTCACATACTGCGGGTCAGCTTGATATGTCTTAAATCTGTCAAAACTGATTAAACCGTTACCGTAGATTATGTCAATTCCCTTTGATTCAAATTCCAATGCAAGCGTTTCGCTATCAGGAATTACCTTTATCATTACCTTGTCAACCTTAGGTTCTTCACCCCAGTAATACTTGTTTTTTTCAAATACGGCATACTCGTTTTCCTTGTGCTCTGCTAGAACCCATGCTCCTGTACCTATAGGTTTTTTAATACCTTTTGCAGTATTTCCGTCATCAGGAAATCCCGCATCGCCGAGCATTCTTATAGGACGAATCATAGCAAGGTCATAAAGTGTTGCGGAATATGCGTTCTTTAGTGTCAATTCGAATGTATCGTCATCAACTGCTTTGTAGCTGTCAAGATAGCCTGTGAAAGCAAACCACGCATGATTAACCTTATTTTCCTCTGAAAAGATAGTGTCAAAATTTTTAACTACATTTTTTGCGTTAAAATCTGAACCATCCGAGAATTTTACACCTTTACGTAAATGAAAAGTATAAACTTTTCCATCTTCGGAAACATCCCATGACTCCGCAAGAGCCGGTTTAATTTCTCCGTTCTCTCCGTAAATTACAAGTCCGTCATACACCATATCTTGTGTTATGAATTGGCTTGGCAAATACATATGCGGATTTAAATCTCCTGTTGATTCTTCGTTAAACGCAAGCTTTAATGTGTTATCCGAACTTCCGTTTTCATCTCCACTTTCCTGATTGCCGTTTCCGCAAGCAACCATAGAAATGGATAGCGCTGCAATCAGCAAAAATGCAAATACTTTTTTCAAATTGTTTTTCAAATTTCTCCCTCCTTGTTCTCGCTATGCATTAAATTTGAAACATAATAGATATATATTGCAAAAATATAGACATCTTCAATAAAAAAGTTCGCCACAATTTTGGGACGAACTTCACCTTCAACTTCACCTAACCGTCCTCACAGTTGCGTATGAATAAAACATTATGAGCAGTTATCCGGCTAATCGAAATCTTTTCAATCTACGGTTGTGGGACAGCGGAGCTATGCTCTCTTTCCTGCCTTTTGTATCGAAATTCGATACTTTCATAATGCCTGCCTATATTTCGCTAATATTACAGCTATATTCTATCATATTCATAATTATTTTGTCAATTATGAATTCTAAAAGAACACTGATTGCATATAAAAAGTACATTATCGAAATTTATATTTCTTAAATATTGTTAAAAATTAGATTATATAATGCAATTAAATTTAAAATATGCTATACTATCTTGTGTTTGGGAGGTTTTCTATATGAAAATACTAATTACCACAGATTGGTACAAACCTGTTATTAACGGAGTTGTAACTTCTGTACTGAATTTAAAATATGAACTTGAAAGATTGGGACACGAAGTTAGAATTCTGACATTATCTCAAGACGGTCATCAATACTTTTCCGAAGATACATATTATCTTAAATCGTTTAAAGTCAAAATATATCCGCAGGCACGTGCAACGTACAGCCTTTACAACCATTTCATATCTGATATTTTAAATTGGAAACCTGATTTAATCCACTCTCAATGCGAATGGATGAGTTTTTATTTTGCCAAACTCATATCCAAAAGATGCAATATTCCAATCGTTCACACCTATCATACGATATATGAAGATTACACGCACTATTTGTTTATGGGGAAAAAACTCAGCAAAGCCCTGGTACTCACAACATCAAATTGGGCTGTAAATTCATCAAACCACGTTATCACGCCTACCGACAAAGCAAAAAACCTGCTTATTTCTTATGGTGTATCTTCTCCTATCACTACCGTACCGACCGGTATAGACCTTGAGAAATATGATGCGCCTTTAAAAAATCTCGACAAAAAAGTGCTACTCGAAAAATATAACATAGATACTGATTCTGAAATTGCTGTTGTGATAGGCAGAATAGCGAAAGAAAAAAACATAGATGAAATCCTGGAAAATTTAGCAAAAATCCGAAATGAGTTTCCGAACTTGCGATTGCTTATCGTCGGTGGCGGTCCTCATGAAAATTGTCTCCGTAGCAAATCACAGGCTTTGAATATAGACGACATTACCACCTTTACCGGTATGATTCCTCAAAGCGAAGTTTCTAAATACTTTAAACTTGGTAAAGTGTTTGTTTGCGCATCTCAAAGCGAAGCTCAGGGACTTACATATATCGAAGCTCTCGCCAGCGGAATTCCGCTATTATGCAAATACGATTCTTGCTTAGACGGTGTTCTTATTGAAAAAGAAAACGGGTTTTTCTTTGACAACTTAGAATCTTTTTCTAAAAATTTAAAAATTTTGCTTAATGAAAATGAAAATATAAATTTTTCAAAACGCGCGCATATAAGTTCCCGCAAATTTTCAAAAGAAAACTTCGGTAAATCAATAGAAGCGGTTTACCTTAAAACTCTTGAAGAATTCAAAGAAAAGCCGCCTCTATCACTCCGCTTAATTTCGCCGCTAAAACGATTAAAAAAATTAAAATAGCTGTTAAAAAGGTTTCATGCTTAGTGAAGCCTTTTGTTTTTGAGGATCAAGTTTTATAATTCTCACTTCAACAATATCTCCAATCGAAACCAAATCCATAGGATGTTTTACAAAAGCCTTGCTCATCTCCGAAATGTGAACAAACCCGTCATTTTTCAACCCTATATCTACAAATATTCCAAAATCAACAACATTTCGAACAGTCCCCGAAAGCTTCATTCCTACTTTCAAGTCCTCGAATGTTTTTACGTCTTGCCTGAATATTACAGCCGGGGCTTCGTCACGCGGATCGCGATTAGGTTTTTTGATTTCTTCAACTATTTCGCGCAAAGCGATTTCACTTACTCCTAAATCTTTTGCCATATTTTTAAGGCTCTTTTCATAAATATCGCCATCAAGATTTACTCTTTGCTTTAACATTGCGAGTGCCTGCAAGCCTTTTTGCGGTGATTCCATTTTCTTCTTCGGCTGATATTTGCTGCATATAATTTTTTCTATATCGTTTGCTCCGCCTGATGCAAGTTTATTTTTATCTATACCCAACAATGACAATATTTTTTCTGCAAGTGCATAGCTTTCCGGGTGTATAGCCGTAGCATCTAATGGATTGTCCGCTCCGTTTATACGCAAAAATCCTGCGCACTGTTTAAAGGTTTTTTCACCAAGTTTTGCAACTTTAAGCAATTCCTTTCTCTCGACAAATTTACCTTTTTCTTCTCTATATGCCACTATATTTTTTGCAATACCCATATTTATTCCTGCAACATAAGAAAGCAGCGACGGCGAAGCTGTGTTCAGTTCAACTCCTACACGATTTACACAATCCTCAACAACATTAGAAAGTGCACTTTCAAGCCTGGTTTGATTTATATCGTGCTGATACTGCCCCACTCCGATACTTCGTGGTGAAATCTTCACCAGTTCCGCAAGCGGATCTTGAAGTCTTTTTCCAAGCGACATAGCACCTCTTGTAGTAACATCCAAATCCGGATATTCCTCACTTGCAAGCTTTGATGCCGAATACACCGAAGCTCCCGCCTCATTTACTATGGTATACTTCAAATCATAATCATATTTTTTAATGAAGTTTGCAACAACCTCCTCCGTTTCTCTTGAAGCTGTGCCGTTTCCTATAACTATTAAATTTATATTGTATTTTTCTACCATTCTAGCCAGTATTCTCTCGGTGCCTGCTATATCTTCTTTGGGTTTGGTCGGATATATAGTAGCATATGCAAGCAATTTCCCGCTCTCAGAAAGTACAGCAACTTTGCAACCTGTCCTATATCCCGGATCTATACTTATAATTCTAGCTCCCTTAACAGGAGGCACCATCAAAAGCTTTTCTGTATTTTTAGCAAACAGTTTTACCGCTTCTTCCTCCGCTCTTTGTGTAAGCATATTTCTGATTTCACGCTCAATAGACGGTGCAAGTAAGCGCTTATAGGCATCTGTAACTGTTTTTCTGATAAGTTCTTTGAAAATCGAATTTTCATTTGAGATTACGATTTTAGATATTATAAACTCCATCAACTCCGCTTCAACCTGCATTTTTACCTTGAGTATCTTTTCCTTTTCTCCTCGATTCACAGCAAGAACTCTATGGTTTGGAATATCTTTTACGTTTTCCTTATAATCAGCGTACATTTCAAAAACATCCACATTATCCTCATCTATAATGCTCGTTTCTATAACCGCAGTTTCAAACGTTTTTTCCCTTACGGATTCGTTGCAAAGAGTATCATCGGCAATGATTTCAGCTATAATATCACAAGCACCAGAAATAGCATCAGCGGTATTCATGACTTCCAATTCCTCATTCACATAAGGTGCGGCTATCTCCTCTATATTTCCTTCTTCCAATTCCTGCGCAAATATAATAAGCGCCAGAGGTTCAAGCCCTTTTTCCTTAGCCTTGCTCGCTTTTGTGGATTTTTTTTGTTTGTAAGGTTTATACAAATCTTCCAGTCTTTGAAGTACTTCCGCCGCTCTTATTTCAGTCTCCAGTTCAGCAGTTAGTTTTCCCTGCTCGCTTATAGATTTTAAAATTTCTTCTTTTCTTTCTTCCAAATTTCGCAAATAAACCAGCCTGTCATACATATCTCTAAGCACGATGTCCGAAAGACCGCCTGTAATTTCCTTTCTATACCTTGCAATAAACGGTATTGTATTGCCCTCGTCTATCAAATCAATCGTCGCTTCTACCTGCCGCTCACTAATTTCAAATTCATTTGCCAATTTTTTAACGATGTTCATTTTTTCTCCTAATTTTCTATAAGCTTTGTTTTAATTTTTCATTTATAAAATAGTCTATATCACCGTCCATTATCGCTGAAACATTGCCGCTTTCCGCGCCTGTCCGATGATCCTTAACAAGAGTATACGGCTGAAAAACATATGAACGAATTTGGCTTCCCCAAGTATTTTGCGAATAATCGCCTTTTAACTGAGCCAAATTTTCCTTTTGTTCTTCTTCTGCAAGTTCCGTCAACTTGCCAATCAGTATTTTCATAGCCATATCTTTATTTTGATGCTGGCTTCTCTCATTTTGACAAGTTACCACTATATTGGTAGGCAGATGCGTGATTCTGATAGCCGAGTCCGTTTTATTTACGTGCTGACCTCCCGCACCGCTCGCCCTATATGTATCAATTTTCAAATCTTCTTGCCTTATATCTACCTGTATATCATCAGGAAGTTCAGGAATAACCTCAAGCGATGCAAAAGAAGTTTGCCTTTTGCCTTGTGCGTTGAACGGAGAGATTCGAACTAAGCGATGAACACCTCTTTCGTTCTTCAAATAGCCATACGCATTTTCGCCCTCAACAAGTACAGTAGCACTCTTAATTCCCGCCTCCGTATCGTCTTGTAAGTCCAATACTTTACAATTATAGCCTTTAGCAGCAGCCCACCTAGTATACATACGTAGCAACATTTCTGCCCAATCCATCGCCTCTACACCGCCCGTACCTGCATGGACGGTAAAAATCGCATTATTACAATCATGTTTTCCGCAAAGAAGTGTTGAAATCCTAAATTCTTCCAGGCTTACTTTCGCCTCGCTATAAAGATTTGAAACTTCCTCTGCCAAATCTTGATCGTCAACAGCAATTTCTATCATCTCTTTTGTAGTTTCGAAATCGCTTTTTAATTTTTCAAACAAATCACGCTTTCTTTCAAGGTCTTTTTTCTCTTTCAAAATTTTTTGAGTCCTGCTCTGATCTTCCCAAAACCCGTCTATCTGAATTTCCAACTCTATTTCAGACAACCTTACTTCTATACCGGCGATGTCAAAGAGAGTCACCGACTTCCATTAGATTTTGAATCGTAGTTGAAAGTTCGCATCTTATATTTTCAAGCTGTACCATACATTTCTCCTATCTTAATTTTTCCCGCAGCAATTTTTGTATTTTAATCCGCTTCCGCAAGGACAAGCATCATTTCTTCCTACCTTTGCACCTTCTCGCCTGTACGTCTGCTGCTTATTAACATTTACTTCCTTTGTCTGCTCGCCCGGCAAACTTGCCTCCTGATAATCTTCTTTTATATCTTTACCGCCTGCGATTACCTGTTTTCTTTCAGTATTCGTCTGCAATGTAACATTGTAGCAAAACATTACGGTTTCTTCCTTAATCTGCTGCACCATGAGCTCAAACATATCAAATCCTTCATGCGCATATGCCGCCGCCGGATCTTGTTGTCCGAGTGCACGCAAATTGATTCCGTTACGAAGCTGATCCATATCATCTATATGATCCATCCACAAATTGTCAACTACTCTTATCAATATCATTCTTTCGAGTTCCCGCATTCTATCGGATGTTATTTCAGCTTCTTTTGCCTCATACAATTTTTCAAATTCTTCAATTATTCCTTCTTCCAGTCCCGATACTGTCAATTCTTCAATATGCGAAACATCTACGGCATTTTTCAAATCGAAATTACTGCAAAGCTTAGATAAATTCTTATTTAGTAAATCCAAGTCCCATTCTTCCGCATATTTATATGCCGCTGTCGCAATCCTGACCTGCTCACCCACAAGTTCACGCATCATGTGATTGATATATTCTTTCAAATCTTCACCGAAAAGCACTCTGCGCCTTTCTTCGTATATGATTTTCCTCTGCTTGTTCATAACATTGTCATATTGCAAAACATATTTTCTTATATGGAAATTTTTTCCTTCTACTCTTTTTTGAGCGGCTTCAATTCTCTTTGTAAGAAGCTTCGCCTCTATGGCTTCGCCTTCTTCAACTCCGAGTTTTTCAACCATTCCCTGCATCTTTTCTCCACCGAAAAGCCTCATCAGTTCATCCTCAAGAGATAAGAAAAATTGCGTAGAACCGGGATCTCCCTGTCTACCTGCACGACCTCTAAGCTGATTGTCTATACGCCTTGATTCGTGCCTCTCCGTACCTATTATGCAAAGTCCTCCAAGACTTCTCACTTCCTCATGTTCAGGTTTTCTCTCCTGCGAAAATTTTGAATTAAGTTCAGTAAACAATTTACGGGCATTTAAAAGCTCCGGATCTTCACTTGAAACAAAAGATGTCGCAAACGAAATCTGCTCATCTGTAAATCCCTGCTTTTTCATTTCCCGTTTTGCTTCAAATTCCGGATTTCCTCCAAGTAATATGTCCGTTCCTCTACCTGCCATATTTGTCGCAATAGTCACAGCACCTTTTCGTCCTGCTTCTGCAATTATTTCCGCTTCACGCTCATGCTGCTTTGCATTCAGTACATTGTGCTTAACGCCGCGCTTTTTAAGCATATCGCTGATTTGCTCGGATTTTTCGATAGATATAGTACCGACCAAAATAGGCTGACCTGTTTCATGTACTTGCGTTATCCTATCAACTATCGCATTTAATTTACCCTTTTCGGTTGAATAAACGCTATCTTGCAAATCCTGCCTTTGTATAGGCTTATTAGTTGGAATCGCAACTACATCCATATTGTAAATTTCTCTAAACTCGTCTTCTTCAGTTTTAGCAGTACCGGTCATACCTGCTAATTTTTGATACATTCTGAAGTAGTTTTGAAGTGTAATAGTAGCAAGTGTCTTTGATTCGGAACGCACGAGCATTCCCTCTTTAGCTTCGATAGCCTGATGAAGTCCGTTGCTGTAACGTCTACCGAACATCAATCTGCCTGTAAACTCGTCAACGATTACAATTTCACCGTCTTTAACTATATAGTCAACATCCTTTTTCATCAAGTTGTGCGCTTTCAATGCCTGTAAAACATGATGATTTATTTCCATATTTTCAGGATCGGAAAAATTTTCAATATTAAAATTACTCTCACACCTGCTTACACCTTCTTCCGTCAAGGCAACAGTATTTTCCTTTTCATCTATTGTAAAATCAATTTCATTTTTTAAAGTTTGAACAAATTTATCGGCTACTGCATACAAATCCGTAGATTTACTGCCTTCTCCTGATATTATAAGCGGTGTCCTCGCCTCGTCTATCAAAATTGAATCCACTTCATCGACTATAGCAAAATTAAGCATCTCTCTTTGTGACATCTGCTCTTTGTAAATAACCATGTTATCGCGCAAGTAATCGAAACCGAATTCGTTATTAGTTCCGTATGTGATGTCCGCATTGTAAGCCGCCTTCCTGGCATCTCCCGTTACCGAATGTATCACACAGCCAACCGTAAGCCCCAAAAACGTATAAAGTTTTCCCATCCATTCCATATCACGCTTTGCCAAATAGTCATTAACGGTCACAACATGAACCCCTTGACCGCTAAGTGCATTAAGATATGCGGCCAGCGTTGCAACAAGCGTTTTTCCTTCTCCGGTTTTCATTTCAGCAATACGTCCTTGATGAAGCGCCACACCGCCTATAAGCTGAACCCTAAAATGCTTCATACCCAAACTTCTCACAGCACCTTCCCTACATACTGCAAATGCTTCCGGCAGCAATTCATCTAAAGTTTCCCCGTTTTTGTAGCGTTCTTTAAATTCCTGTGTCTTTGCACGCAATTCCGCATCTGAA
Source organism: Eubacteriales bacterium (assembly GCA_052173355.1). Classification (GTDB taxonomy): domain Bacteria; phylum Bacillota; class Clostridia; order Peptostreptococcales; family Anaerovoracaceae; genus JABZIP01. Next base: position 19,141 of record JBQMYS010000008.1, read on the forward strand.
AGTTTTTGCATTTCATCATCATATGCTTCCACTTTATCTACAATCTTTTCAATTTTTTTAACTTCCTTGACGTTCAAATCGCCAAAGATCATTTCCATCAATCCCATTTTTTACCTCTTTCTTTATCGTTTGCCTCATCATCGTCTTGATTATCTAGCACTTTTATATTTATCTCTATAGCTTTCTTTCCGTCAGCTTTCATTACCTTTACAAACAAATTTTCATATTCAAAACTGTCTCCCACCTTAGGAAGTTTATCCAGATGCACACCTACCCAACCGTTAACAGTGCTGATACTCAGTTCTTCTTCCTTTACATTAAAAAAGTCAAACATTTTTTCGACACTCGTAGCTCCCTGCACCCTGTAACTGCCATCATATATCTGCAATATATCTTTGGAAATAGTAAGATCGTGTTCATCAAATATCTCGCCTACCAATTCCTCTATTATATCCTCCATGGTTACTATTCCTTCAGTACCGCCGTACTCGTCTATTACAATAGCTATATGGCTCTTTGCACTTTTAAGACGCTTAAGTAACTGAGCTATCTTTACAGACCCGGGTGTGAAAACAACCGGCATTATGTAATCTCTCAAATCTTTATTCGCCCCAAGCACAAAATTGTGAAAATCTTTTTGATGAAGAACCCCTATTATCTTATCCATATTTTCTTCATAAACCGGAAGTCTTGAAAATCCTGTTTCCAAAAATAGCCTTGAAATTTCGGGCTTTTCTTCGTCTACTTCAATCGCTTCAACATCTACACGAGGTGTCAGTACATCATATGCTTCAAGTTCATTAAATTCGATAGCATTTTGTATCAATTCGCTTCTTTCACCATCTATATTCCCCTCTGTTTCAGCTTCTTCTACCATTGTAATCAATTCATCATCCGTAATTCCGGGATCTTCGCCGGTTCTAAAAAGTTTCATGGTAAACTGCTTCCAGCGATTAAACATAAATGTTATAGGTTTAAATATTATTACAAAAACATTTAAAAGAGGCGCTGAAAACATAGCAAATTTTTCCGGGTTGTCTTTCGCAAGGCTTTTCGGAGTTATTTCGCCAAATATAAGCACTGCCAACGTAATGACTACTGTTGAAATCGTAGGGCCGTAAAGTCCGTAAAGCTTAACAAACATTACGGTTGCAATCGAAGTCATGGCTATATTGACTATGTTGTTTCCTATCAGAACCGTTGTGAGTATGTTACCATAATTTTCCACAAATTTCAGCACCAACTTTGCCCTATCATCACCGTTTGATGCCTGTTTTTTTATCCTAAGCTTATTTAAAGATGTAAACGCTGTTTCCGTTGCGGAAAAATACGCCGATAAAAATATCAATACTACTATTGCTACTGTAGATTTAAGCATATAGCCTCCTATCACTAATTTCTAACAACTTATTGTATCAAATTTTTAATCATTTGAAAAGGAAAAAAATCCTGTTTCACATAATGAACACAAAAAAGTGCGGTCAATGTCATTTTCACATTTTCCGCACCGTTTTAAATCAATTCAAACTGCCGTTTTACTCAAATTCATCTTCTATATTAACGATATTGTAGTCATTTCTTGTAATTTTTTTCACATAATAAAGCGCACTGTCGGCTTTTTCAAAAAATTCCTCAATACTGTTGTGACCATCAAAGAACCCGAAGCATACTCCCTGCGTAACCGTTACTACATCCGAAATTTTAGAATATTCATGCTCAATTTGGCAACTTAAAACTTTGCCCTTCAATGTAGCAACCATATCTTTTATTTCTTCTTTGGAATGCCCGTTATAAATTATAACAAACTCATCCCCGCCATACCTGCAAGGAAATACATTTTCATTTGCCTTCGAAATCGCATAAATCTCGCCAGCAACCATTTGTATACACTTGTCCCCTGCAATATGTCCGTAATTGTCATTATACTGCTTAAAAAAATCTATATCCAGTATCTCAACTGCAAACGTCTGAGGTTTTTCGAGAAGTTTTCCATAAATTTCTTTAGTATATGTATAAAATGCCGATCTATTCGGTAAATCCGTCAGCGCATCAGTTTCCGATTTTTTTCTAAGTTTGTTATTTTCTTCAAGTGACTTAACCATTCGGTTTACACCCTCTGCTATAAGGCCCATTTCATCCTTTGTGTTCAAGCTGAGCATTTTATCCGGTATAGTACCTTTTTCTATTTGCCTTAAATAATCCGCTATCACTTTAATTGATGAAGTCCACCTTGATGTTAAAAATAACATAAACGTTCCGCATACCAACATGACAAAAAATATGGCATATGCTATTTTTCTTGCAGAATTTGATATTTGGGATTTGATTTCGGTAATATTTCTGCCGACAACCATAGCACCCACTATTTCACCTTGGTCGTTATACAAAGCATTGTAAAGGCAAAAAATCATACCGCCTGCCACATTCGCTTCACCTGAATAAACGCCTTTTTCATCGAGTGAATCTGCGACATTTTTTGTTATATAGGTTCCAACTATGGATTTTCCGTCAGGACTTTTCGTACTGCCCGCTACACGTAAGTAATGCCCTTCCTGATAGCCTTCTGCAGTCTCGGTTTCTTCTACATACGACAAATCTGCATCTTTGTCTATCATAAAAACATATGCAAAAGTTCCCGTTTTCTTCTCAAGCTCAAAAAACGGTTCAAGATTCGCTTTCGCTTGCGTTCCGTCTCCAACTAAAACATTACCGAAATATATTTCATCATTTATTATTTTCCATCTTGCTGAATTGTCACTACTTATCAAATCCTCCATATAATTTATATCCGATTGCAATCTCATCAGCATCATATTGTGCTCAATCCTGGTAACAACAGACATTACAGCTAAGTTCATATACAAGAACAATACTATGGAAAAAAGCAAGTATAACCACACTATCTTTGATTGGAGGGTTCTAAATAAGAAAAAATCTTTAATTCGTGTCAGCACTGTAGGTTTAGATTCCATTTTTTCTCCTAAAATTTACTATATTTATATATTTCAAATCGATACGCTCAAAAAATATATCTACAATAGTTCTTATTTTATACCCATTTTATTGCATTATATAACATAAATTTATTTGATGCTCTAAATTTTCAATTTCATAACTTCCGGAAAGCAAGTAAAATTATATTGCGGACATCCGTAACATTCAAAAAATTCAGGACTATCATTCCTTTCTACCGTTTTAAATCCCTGTTTTGCAAAAAAATTCGGCGCCCGCGCTACCAAATATAGCGACTTTCCTCCTCTGGCCTCAATTTCACTGATTGCAACACTTAAAAGTTCCTTGCCCAGTTTAGCTTTTCTATATCGTTTATCTACTGCTATACCGTCTATTATATATTCGCCCTCACGGAAACCTAAAGTTATTCCGCCAATAAGTTCTCCATCTAATCTGATTGCCCTCCAATTCTTTACTATTGGCGGTAATTCCAAATCCTCAAGATCAATTTCAAGTTCATTTGCATAATAAAAATATTTTAACTCATAATAATCATCCGTTTCTTCGATTTTATAACTAATTTTATCAGCAATATTTTTCATAATTTATCTACTGCCCCCAATTCGCCCTCGGCGCATCCGCTTTCAAGATTAAACCATATTTTTAAATGCACAAACCTACATATCCATAGCATATTTGAGCATTGACAATGCACAAATTCCTGCCGTCTCCGTTCTCAATATAGCCTTACCCAAGCTTACCGAAATCCCACCTTTAGTCTCGAGCACTTCCACTTCATTATGCTCAAAACCGCCCTCAGGCCCGATTATAATCGCAACCGCCACCGGTAAATTCCGGATTTGAGAAAGCACATCTTTAATTACCGTCTTTCTTTCATCCTCATATGCTATAAGTATTAAATCAAAATTTTCAAGTTCAGATTCAATCAACTTCAAATCCAAGCATTGATTTACTTTAGGAATTATTTTTCGCCTACTCTGTCCTGCGGCTTCTTTTGCTATTTTTTGCCATCGTTCATTTTTCTTATCCGCCTTTACAATATCCGAATTTATTGAGCGTTTAAATATACATGGCGTTATTTCGCTTACACCGAGTTCTACAGATTTTTGAATTATGAGTTCCATTTTACCCTGCTTAGGCAATCCTTGAAACAGAGTTATTTTCATACCGGGCTCACGCGAAAAATCAATTTTTTCAATTATATTGCATGTTATACAGTCCCCACTCATATCACAAATTTCCGCCAGGTATTCATTTTCGATTGCATCTGAAATTTCAATTTTTTCGTTTTTCTTTAAGCGCAAAACTTTTAAAATATGATGCACATCCTCTTTATCGGTAATAAAAACTTTATTTTCGTTTACATCTTGCCTATTTATAAAAAATCTATTCATCTTTAAACTTGGCTGCTATTGCGCACCATTCTCCCTGCTCCAAAATCTCCACTATTTCAAAATTGTTTTTTTCAAGTTCAAATTTCACTTGTGCTTTTTTTTCTATCAATATACCCGAGCTTATAAAGATTCCTCCTGCATTCAAATGCTTACTGATACTTGCAGACAATAAAATTACCAAATCAGCCATAAGATTCGCTACTACAACATCAACTTTTAAATCAAGGCCTTCGGTCAAATCCCTGCAAAGCACTGCAACATCATCAATTCCGTTTATTTTAAGATTTTCTTTTGCTATATCAACGCAAACAGGATCTATATCAACTGCCGTTACTTCTGAAATTCCCAGTTTTTTCGCTGCAATAGCAAGAATTCCGCTACCTGTCCCTACATCTAAAAGGCTTTTTCTTTCAGAATATTTTTCAATAAATTTTATGCAAAGCGTAGTTGTTTCATGAGTGCCGGTTCCAAATGCCATTCCTGGGTCTATATTGATTACAAGTTCATTTTCATCTTGCTTTTCATAGTCTTCCCAACCGGGTTTAATCGTAATTCGTTCAGTAATTCTCGACGGTTTAAAAAATTCTTTCCACTTGTCCTTCCATTCAGCCTCGTTTACACTTTGGCTTGAAAGTTTCACATCCGACAAGTCCAAATCAGCTAAAACATCATTGATTTTTTCCTGCGCAAGTGTCACATTTTCATCGCTCCCCAAATATATATGCACTTTTGCCAATTCACTTTTTTTAAGCAATTTTATATCAATATAGTCCCACTCATATTTTTCTTTTTTATCTATCAAAGAATCTACATCAGAAGGATCTTCTATCGCAAATTCCTTAATATCTTTTGCATAAAGCGCATTTATCAATTCTTCCAATTTTTCAGGTAAAACCGTAATCGTAATCTGAATATAATCCATTACTTCCCCCTTATTTTACAAACTTTAAATATATAGGAAACATCCACGTCTTTTTCCCCTTTGCGCTTTTTTGTTACCGCTTCCAATATATCTTCAAATACTTTTGCAGTAATAGGATACTTGTAAACCATAAATGCGGATATTAACATAAATATGCCGGGAATCAACATAAAACCGTTTTTCAGCCAATCAAGGGTAAGTTCACTTTGCAGTTGCACTTCGCCGTTGAATCCTGAAAATTTCAGCATTTGACCCAACATAAAAAGTCCCAATGCTTCCGAAAGAGACTCTGAAATAGCTTGAAATGAAACTATTGCACCTTGCCTTTGCACACCGTTTACAAGTTCATCAAGTTCGCATATATCATAAAACATTGCCGGCATCATCTGCCAATAACATACCGCTCCCAGTCCGAAAGCTACAAGCATAAGTGATGCACTAAAAAAAGTCGTAACACCTATTATGTGTAACAGCACCATCGTTATACCGCAGATGCTCATCCCTACTACAAATTGCGTTCGCTTGTCATATCTTGAAGAAAAATATGACATTATAGGTAAAAATATAAATCCTGCAAATGGCTCTACCGCCATCAATATACTTATCTGAACTCCGGAAAGTCCCATATTGTATGTATAATAATAAAGTCTATCCGCCACAAATACCGTATTTGCGATTAAATATGCAACTGCTGAAATTAGCAAAAAATTAAACGGCATCAATTTTTTTAACGTTACAAATGATTTCAGCGTACTCTCACTACCCTTGGAAACTACTTGCGTAATTTCACCTTTTGACTTTATAGCAAGGCTTCCCGCCATCAATACAAATACAACTATCGCAGCAACCAAAACTGCTGTAAACTGCCATGCCTGCCCTGTAGTACTTCCGGACATTTCGAACTTCTCGACCAGAACTGACGGTAGCACAACTCCAACAGCCATTCCAAAAGTGTTTCCGGCATACGCAAATCCTCTTAATTTAACACGTTCACCGTAATCTTCGCTAAGTTCGGCTCCCCATGCAAGTAAAGGTATAAAAAATGACGAAAAACCCGTCCAAAACAGGAGGGTCATTACAAAATAATATGTATTCTTTATGCATGCGCTTCCACTAATTTGAGTAAACAAAAGAACCGTAACGATACCCATGGGAATCGCCGCAAGCAATATAAAAATTCTTCTCTTACCGAAACCGCAACGTATATTATCAGAAATATGCCCTATAAACGCAGAACATATCGAATCCCACACAGCACCAAAAGCAGCAATGAAACCTGCAACCGTAGGTGCAAGTCCCACCACTGTTGTTGTAAAAAATAAAAAGAATGTTCCAAACATAAAATACAAGCATTGATCTGCTATGGACATCAATCCATATGCCGTTTTAGTTCTTAATGAAAGCTTCATTTAAACAATTCCCTCATAATTTCAAAGAAATTCTTTTTCTTTCCGAAGTTATCATCTCCAAGTGACTCCTCAAAAGCTTTCAGCTTCTTCTTTTGATCTGCACTCAACTTTGTTGGAATTTCTATGTTGACACGAACATACAAATCGCCGAGTCTTGAGTTTTTAATGCCACGTATTCCCTTACCTTTAAGCCTGAAAACCGTACCGCTTTGGGTGCCCGCAGGCACTTTATATGCAACAGTTTCAGTCAATGTAGGTACTTTAAGTTCATCTCCCATAGCCGCTTGTGCGTAGCTTATAGGATATTCCAACCACAAATCCTGACCATCTCTTTTAAACAGCTTGTGCGGTTTAACTCTTATGACGATATACAAATCTCCGTTCGGACCGCCGTTTGAACTTGGTTCTCCTTGACCTCTTATGGATATGACAGAACCGTTATCTACACCTGCCGGCACCTCTATGCTGAGTTTTACCGTCTTTCTTACCTTTCCGCTGCCACTGCATTCCGAACATGGTGTTTCTATTACGCTGCCGCTCCCATGACAGTGCGGACAAGCACTTACACTCTGAAATGTACCGAGTACAGTTCTTTGTGTAGTTCTGACCTCTCCGCTACCGTTACAGTTCGGGCAGGTTTTCTTTGAAGTTCCCGCAGCGGCTCCGCTACCGTTACACTTTTCACAAGATACAAATTTATTTAAATGAATTTCTCTTTTAACACCGAACACCGCTTCTTGAAATTCGATAGTAATCTCTTGTTGCAGATCACGACCTTTAGTAGGCGCATTCCTGCTACTTCTTCTACCGCTTGAAAATCCTCCGCCAAACATATCTCCGAACATATCGAATATGTCTTCCATGCCCGAAAATCCGCCTGCTCCAAATCCTCCGAAGCCGGCTCCTCCTCCGAAGCCGGCATTCGGATCTACCCCTGCGTGTCCGTATTTATCATATTTGCTTTTTTTATCCGAATCAGAAAGAACCGCGTACGCTTCATTTATTTCTTTAAACTTTTCCTCAGCTTCCTTATTGTTCGGATTTTTGTCCGGATGGTATTTCATAGCCAGCTTTCGAAATGCACTTTTTATTTCGTCATCACTTGCTCCTTTTTTAATACCCAGGACTTCATAATAATCTCGCTTATCTGCCATTTTTCAATCTTCTTAATCTACTACTTCATAATCTGCATCAACTACATTGTCATGCGCAGGCTCTGAATTTTGCGCACCTGCTGCACCGGCATCAAATCCTGCCGCACCTTGATTTTGCTGTGCCTGCTGTGCCTGCTCGTACAATTTTGATGAAATCGCATGGAATTTTTCCGTCAACTTTTCAGTTTTTGTTTTTATTTCATCCACATTGTTTCCTTCCAAAGCTTTCTTCAAATCGTCCTTAGCCTCATTGATGCTGTTCTTTTCATCTTCAGATATAGAAGCTCCCAAGCTTGCCAAATTCTTTTCAGTTTCATAAACAAGGCTCTCTGCTCTATTTTTAACTTCAATTTCTTCTTTCTTCTTTTTATCTTCTTCCGCATACTGCGCAGCTTCTTTTACTTTCGCATTGATTTCTTCTTCGGAAAGCGTATTTGAAGATGTAATTGTAATTCTCTGCTCCTGTCCTGTACCCAGATCTTTAGCACTTACATTAACTATTCCGTTTGAATCTATATCAAATGTAACTTCAATCTGAGGAATTCCACGTGGTGCAGGCGGTATGCCGGATAGTTGGAATCTTCCCAAAGTAGTGTTTCCTGCCGCCATCTCTCTTTCACCTTGCATTACATGAATATCCACCGCAGTTTGATTGTCCGCCGCAGTTGAGAATACCTGACTTTTCTTTGTTGGAATTGTCGTGTTTCTCTCAATCAGCTTAGTTGCAACACCACCCAATGTTTCGATTGAAAGCGAAAGCGGTGTTACGTCAAGCAATAATACATCATTTACTTCTCCCGTTAGAACTCCCGCCTGAACCGCAGCCCCTACAGCTACACATTCATCAGGGTTAATACCCTTGAACGGTTCTTTTCCCGTTACCTTTTTTACAGCTTCCTGCACTGCCGGTATTCTTGTCGAACCTCCTACAAGTATTACTTTTTCAATATCCGAATTTGTAACCTTCGCATCAGCCATAGCCTTTTGCATAGGCTCTATAGTCCTATTTACCAAATCCGCAGTTAACTGTTCGAACTTTGCTCTTGTAATATCCATATCCATATGGAGCGGTCCTTCTGCAGTAACAGTTATGAACGGAAGATTTACATTTGCCGTCTGTGCACTCGATAGTTCTTTCTTAGCCTTTTCAGCCGCTTCTTTAAGTCTTTGATGCGCCATTTTATCTGTTCTTAGATCTATGCCATGCTCTTTTGCGAATGTGTCTGCCATGAAGTCGATCAAAACTTTATCAAAATTATCTCCACCAAGCTTTGTATCTCCATTTGTAGCAAGCACTTCGAACACTCCATCTCCCAAATCCAATATGGATACGTCGAATGTACCTCCACCCAAATCATATACCAAAATTTTATGATGTGCGGTATCTTTGTCAAGTCCATACGCAAGTGACGCCGCAGTAGGCTCATTTATAATTCTTTTTACGTCAAGCCCCGCGATTTTACCCGCATCTTTTGTCGCCTGTTTCTGTGAATCCGTAAAATATGCAGGAACCGTTATTACAGCTTCTGTAACCTTTTGTCCCAAATAGCTTTCAGCATCAGCTTTCAGTTTTGAAAGTATCATTGCTGAAATATCCTGCGGAGTATAACTTTTTCCATCTATATCTATTTTGTAATTTGTACCCATATGAGTTTTTATGGAAGATATTGTTCTGTCCGGATTTGTTATTGCCTGCCTTTTCGCAGTTTCTCCAACAAGTCTTTCTCCACCTTTTGTGAATCCTACTACTGAAGGTGTCGTTCTGTTTCCTTCTGCGTTTGCTATAACTACCGGTTCTCCGCCTTCAAGCACCGATACACAAGAGTTTGTTGTTCCTAAATCTATTCCTATCACTTTTCCCATTTTATTTACCTCCTAATTTGCAACCTTTACCATGGCTACTCTTATTACTTTTCCATTTAATTTATAACCTTTTTGCAATACGAAGCTTACCTTTCCGCTATCGTATTCATCGCTGTCTTGCGTAGCAACAGCTGAGTGAATATTCGGATCAAATTCCATGCCGAGCGACTCTATTTCTTCAAGTCCGTTTTTAGTTAATATATCAAGCAGCAATTTAAATATGTTTGCCATTCCTTCTTTATACTTTTCATCCTGACACTCGCTTTCAAGCGCTCGTTCAAAATTATCCAAAATGGAAAGGAGCTCTTTTGCAATACTTTCATTTGCGAAAGAATAAATTTCGCTCTTTTCCTTTTCCACTCTTTTTTTGTAATTCTGAAAATCTGCCAATAGCCTCAAATATTTCGTGTCATCTGCACTTTCCTCAGCTTCTTCATTGTCCGCTGCATCTTCTTCGCAAATTTCTTCTTTCAATTCCTCATCTACAATCTTGTCCTTCATCAAAGCTTCCTTTCATTACCTATGTCATATATCATCATCAAATTGTTCTTGCGGCAAATTTTTCGACAACTTAAACGTGTTGTTCAAATTTTCGGTCATATACTCTATTACGGAAGTGACCTCGTCATATTTCATTCTGGTAGGTCCTATCACTCCAATTTTTCCAACAAGTTTGCCATCTATATGATAGCTTGCGGTTATCAAGCTGCAATCCTGCATCAAATCATCTGAATTTTCCTCGCCTATCGTTATTATTACACCGCCATCTCTATTGATAAGCTTTTTTGTAAAGTCCTCTTTTTTATCCAGAATTTCTAAAAAATCTCTGGCTTTTTCAATGTTTGTATACTCAGGTATAGAAAATATATTTTTCAAACCGTCCATATATAAATTGACATTAAGCATACTCTCAAGAGTTTTTACAAAATTCGGCATTATACTTTTTGCAAGTGCATTCATAGCTACAATATCGGTTTCAAAATTTTCAATTATATCCGCTTTAAGAACTTCACTTACCGTCTTTCCTCTAAAATTATAAGTTAAGTTTTTGGAAAGAATCTCAAGCCCTTCATCAGTATAAGGAACTGTCAATTTCAATGCCGTATTGGAAACTTTGCCGCTTTGCGCAACTATCATCATAACAACAGTATCCTCATCAACAGGTAAAACATTTATATACTTTAACCTGTCCTCCTGCTGATTTGGTGTCATCGCAAACGAAGTCAAATTCGTAATTTCGGAAAGCAAACTTGCCGCGTGCTGTATGGTCTGCTCAAATTCCAAAATATCACTTTGCAACTTTTGCGATATTTCTCGCTTCGCTTCTGTTGAAAGTTCTCTTTTTTCCATCAGCTCATTTACATAAAGTCTGTAAGCTTTATCAGAAGGAACTCTCCCCGAAGAAGTGTGTATATGAGAAAGGTATCCCATATCTTCCAAATCCGACATTTCATTTCTGATAGTCGCAGGGCTGACACCAAGATTGTACTTTTTCGATAATGCTCTGGAGCCTACCGGTTCGCCTGTTTTAATGAAGTCACCTATGATAGCCTGCAATATCTGAAGCTTTCGTTCACTTAAATCCATAACTCATATTACACCTCCCGTCTTTTTATTTTGTTTTTGTTAGCACTCTGTATCGACGAGTGCTAACGTTAATATAAATGTACCACCATTAAAGATAATTGTCAACACTTTTTTTGAATTTTTTTATCTTTTTTTCTATGATTGTCAAACATATGTGACAAAGCCTCCGGTAAAAGTTTAAACTACA
>JBQMYS010000009.1:0-30387 GCA_052173355.1 Eubacteriales bacterium
CCTGATTGCAGAAATCAGTGAAAACATCGGAAGGATAACAGTTTTACATCAAAAAACGCTAAATCCTAACCTTAGACGCGAAAATAGGATTCGCACAATTCACTCGTCCCTTGCGATTGAGCATAATTCCCTATCACTTGAACAGGTAACGGCAATATTAGACGGCAAACGCATTATCGGAAATCCAAATGAAATTAAAGAAGTACAAAACGCATATGAAGCTTACGAGCTTACGCTGCTCCTTAATCCGATGTCTATTGACGATTTACTTACAGCGCACAGACTAATGATGAAGGGGCTAATTCCGGAAAACGGCAAATTCCGCTCTGGCGGTGTCGGAATTTTTGATCAAGATGTGCTCATTCACATGGCTCCACCTGCAGAATTTGTGCCCGAGCACATTAATAATCTCTTTTCTTGGTATCAACATTCCGAATTTCATCCGCTCATCAAAAGTGCCGTATTTCACTATGAATTTGAATTCATCCATCCTTTTTCTGACGGCAACGGGCGAATTGGAAGAATGTGGCACAGTATCCTTTTAGGTAATTGGAATCCTCTATTTTTCTGGCTACCTATTGAGGAACTTATACAATCCGGGCAACAAGAATACTACGATGCACTCGCTACCGCGGACAGACAAGCGGACAGCACTGCATTTGTCGAACTGATGCTAGAAATCATCAGGGACAGTTTACTTGAGATTTCGATGCCGGAATAATAAAATAAGATTGATTTTGCAAACTCTCTTGTTACTCATTTTTATATTTTTTTAGATAATTTCCTGTTTACAATTATATCGTTATATGTTAAAATCAAACTAATCTATCTTTTACGGTTTGATTAGTTTGCATTTTAACAAATATTGCATCTTTTTATGCGATATTTAAGTGTTTTTATGGAGGTATTAACATTATGTACGGGATTATTTGTGGGAAATTTATTGACGGAACAGGGGCTAAAGTTAAGAGCAATGTTTATCTATATATAGATGGCGATAGAATTGTAAATATTTCCACTAAAAAATTATATGAAAATATCAATTACATTGATGCTTCAAATATGACAGTGCTCCCCGGACTTATAGATGCACATAAGCATATTCTAAACTGTGGAGGTTCCGGTATGGGTGTAGGCTTAAGTTTAGGCACTATAAACTCAAATTTGAAGAAAATGCAACAAAGCGGTGTTACTTCCCTTTTGGATCTCGGCTCAGCCTATTTTTTGCCTCCTCTCGAAAAATTATTAAATCCCAAAATTCGCATTTTCAATGCCATCTCAATTATTACTTGCCCTGGTGGCTACCCTGCAGAATATATGCCAAAAAAATTTTATTCTTTAGGTGCAGTAACCGAATGTGACAGCTTTGAAAGCATTTATGCTGCAATTAAAAAATTATATCAAAAAGGTGTCAGTTGCATAAAAACAGCAGTAGTTTCAAAAAGCTTTACAGGCACTCCCATCAATTCCTGGAACATACCTTTGTTAAAATATCTTGTAGATGTATCTCATAGTTTCGGACTTAAAGTATGTGCTCATGTAACCTATGCCTGTGATTATGAAAAAGCTGCTATTTGTGGCATTGATAGTGTCCATCATGCCGCTTTTGACGGCATTGTTGAAGATAAGGTTTTGCATTTAATGATAGAAAAAGGTATACAACTTGTTCCGACTATAAGCCTTTCTCATATGATGTTTGCAGGGCTTGAAGAAAAATGGATATACAATACCTCTTTTCAAAATTCGCTTCATTCAGCACTAAAGAAAAATCTTCTCAAATTTACAAATGATTATTTTACATGCGATGATTCTTCTCCCATTGGAGATTTATTTATAAATATTCCAAAAAAAGACTTCCTAAAAGTTCCTAATATACAATTTGAAAATTTGAAGAATTTTATTCGTCTTGGCGGTAATGTGGCTATGGGAACTGATTCAGCACTTGGCTTTACTCTTCACGAAACTCCAATCTGGGAATTAAAATTATTGCATAGTGCGGGCTTATCCATTGAAGAAACTATTTCGGCTGCAACTTATCGCTCCGCACAGGTATTTGGAAAAGAATATGAACTCGGTTCATTGGCAATAGGCAAAAAAGCTGATATAATTATCGTGAACGCAGACTTATCCGCTGATATTACAAATATCGCTGATACATCTGCTATAATAATAGATGGAAAATTTATAAAAAGGACACGGTTATGAAGATAAATGATGAAATTTTTTTAGCATTTTTATATGAAAGTACGTTTGAAATTTTAAAAAATCAGGGGGCTAAAGGTTGGACAATGGATGATATTTGTGAAAATGTGGCAATTTCTAAAGATACCCTATATCGTGCCGTCTCAAGCAAAGCAGATTTAATATTAAAATCTTTGAACTTTGAACTCAGCTTACACATTAAAAATATGGAAGAGATAATAAATTCCGGCATTGATTACTATACCGCTTTCACTAACTTAATAGAAATTTTATGTAAAACGCTTGAAAAATTTTCTTCAAAACAACTGCAATCTGTATTACAAAATTATCCATTGAGTTCTCGGTATGCAAAAAAAGAATTTGAAAAAATTGTCACTTTGATTGAATTATTTTTGCAAAAAGGCATTGATAATAATTGCTTGCGTAATAATTTAAATATAACTTTCCTATCAAAAAATATTCATAATAACATTTTATACATCATCGAAAAAGAAAATCCGAAAGATTACGAAGCTTGCATCAATAACTACTTTGATATATTATTTAACGGCATTAACAAATCCCAAAAGTGAAATTATGAAATGGCTGACCGCAAAAAATAAGATTGATTTTACACTTTAAAACAAGCGATTTGCGGGTATATATATGAATGTATGCAGGTTATCATACGATTACTTTTTTAAGAAAGGAATTTTAATTATGACAAAATTTAATGTTAGCGGAATGCATTGCAGTGCTTGTAGCAGCAGACTCGAAAAATGCATCAATAGAGTGCCGGGTGTCGAAGTTTGTAATGTTAATCTTCTTACAAATTCGATGACTGTATCAGGTAGCGCAAGCGTAACTGATATAATAACAGCCGTTGAAAATGCAGGTTTTGAAGCTGAAGAAGTAAAAGAGGGAGAAGAAAAATCCGAATCGGATGACGAATCTGCCCCCATTATCAAACGGCTACTATACTCTTTCGGTCTTTTAGTCGTTTTGGCATATTTTTCTATGGGCGTAATGATTTTTTCGTTGCCGCTTCCAACTATTTTTGAACAAAACCCTATATATGTAGCTCTTATCCAATTTGTAACTGCACTATCTATAATGATAATAAATCGCAATTTCTTTATCAGCGGTTTTTCTTCAATAATGAAAAAATCTCCAAATATGGATAGTCTTGTTTCCATAGGTTCACTATCAGCATTTATCTGGAGCAGTGTTTTGCTTTTCTTAATGTATCTGCATCCTGAAAATGCGCAAAAGTATAATATGGATTTATACTTCGATTCAGCCGGAATGATTCTGGCTTTAATAACCGTTGGAAAATTACTTGAAACGATTTCAAAAGGCAAAACTACAAGTGCGTTGAAGTCACTACTGGATATGTCGCCTAAAACAGCTACTGTGATACGAGACGGTAAAGAATTTGAAATTCCGGCAAAAGACATACGCCCGTCCGATATTTTCCTTGTAAGGCCGGGGGAAAATATCGCCGCAGACGGTATCGTCTGCGAAGGAAGCTCGGAGGTCTCCGAAGCTTCCCTGACGGGCGAAAGCATGCCGGTTTCCAAAGAAGTAGGCAGCGAAGTATTCGCTGCCACAATCAATCAAAACGGTTTTCTCAAGTGCGAAGCCAAAAAAGTCGGTAATGAAACCGTTTTTGCACAAATAATCAAATTGGTAGAAAATGCCACGCAAAGTAAAGCCCCTATTGCCAAGCTTGCAGATAAAGTCTCTGCTGTTTTCGTACCTACTGTAATAACTATCGCGATTCTAACCTTTATAATTTGGTTATCTATAGGGCAAAATCTTGCTTTTGCGCTTGCACGCGCAATCTCCGTACTCGTAATAAGTTGCCCTTGTGCTCTCGGGCTTGCTACACCGGTTGCAATCATGGTCGGAAGTGGCAGAGGTGCTAAACTGGGCATTCTTTTCAAAGATGCCGTTTGCCTGGAAACTGCAGGTCGCGTAACCACTGTCCTGCTTGATAAAACCGGTACTATTACTAAAGGTGCACCCGCCATAACAAATATATTGCCGATGGCGGGTATATGCGAGGAGGAACTCCTCGCAACGGCTTTTTGCTTAGAATCAAAAAGCCGACACCCTTTAGCAACTGCAATTACAAATTCTACTCGTGTTAAAAATATAAAATTGCTTGAAAATACAGACTTCGAATCGCTTTCAGGTCTTGGAATAAAAGCTTTTATCAATGAAAAAATTTGCCTTGCAGGCAGTGTGGATTTCATAAAAGAGAACTCGGATATACCCCCTGACTTCATAGAAAAAGCGATTTCGCTTGCAAATGAAGGTAATACCCCTATTGCTTTTTCAAGTGACGGTCAATTTTTGGGAATTATCGCAGTTGCAGATGAAATTAAGCACGATGCCGAACACGCAATTACATCACTTCATAAAATGGGAATAAAAACCATAATGCTAACAGGTGATAACGAAAATACGGCAAATGCAATAGCCAAAAAAGTAGGAATAGACATGGTGTCGGCTAAACTCATGCCGGATCAAAAATTTGCCGAAGTTTCCAAATACAAATCTAACGGTATATGTGCCATGGTTGGTGACGGTATAAATGATGCACCGGCACTTACCGCTGCAGATCTTGGAATCGCTATTGGTGCGGGTTCAGATGTGGCTATTGACTCCGCAGGTATTGTGTTAATGCAGGACGGGCTCAGTCAAGTTGTTAGTGCACTTAGCCTTGGTCGTGCTACACTTCGCAACATCAAACAAAATTTATTTTGGGCATTTATTTATAATATCATAGGTATTCCTTTAGCTGCAGGTCTATTTGCATCTTTCGGTATATATCTAAATCCGATGATTGCAGCGGCGGCTATGAGTATGTCAAGCTTTTTCGTAATAAGCAATTCACTTCGTTTAAATTTCATAAAATTGAGAGATTAAAAGTAAATATCTTTAAGCAGTAAAAAACTCCGTAACCTGTTCTTAAACAGATTGCGGAGTTTTTAGCACCTATTTATAAAAATATAAACTTTTGATTTATTTTTCTACATATACCTTTAATGTATCAATTCCTATAGTCTTTGAAATAACATTCCAATCAACGTTGAAATTCATCTCTTTTCCTAAATCTCTCAATTTGAAGTAATTATTTCCTCCTATATTGTAGACTTCTACTTGGATTTCTTTTCCATCCATCATAATCTTTGCGTCTGACCTTACAGTAGATGCTTCTTTTGGCTCTGTCTTTGACATTTCACCGCCTATTTTTGTATACTCTTTACCTGTAACTACATTCATGGTCTTTGTAGCTGCATCCCATGAAACATCAAACTTTTTATTTGTATCCATAAGTATAAATGCCAAATCTCTTAATTTAAAATAATTGTTGCCGTCTATATTGTATGCATCAAACACAAATTCTTTATTATTTATAGCAACAGTTGCAAGATTCGGAGTTACCTTAACCCCACCGGCTGTATATATGCCGGCTTGCACATTTGCAAATGCGGCGCTGCAATTTAAAAGACAAAATACCAATGCCAATGTTAATGCCGCAATTTTTTTCATACCTTTTTTATTAAACTTCTTCATAAAAACTTCCTCCGTATTTTTATTTTTCTGCAAACTTGCTTGCATACATATTATAGACTATCTTCCTACATTTTTCAAGTTAATATTAAGAATTTGTTTTACCTTAAGTATTACTTCCAATAAGCCTTATTTCTCATATTATCTATGTTCCAAGCCCTATTTTTTCACAAGAGCAAGCCCGTCGGTAAAATCCCAGGCATCGTCATATTTACAATTTATCACTATTCTTCCTTTGGTATTTATGTATTTATATTTACCATTCTTTTTAACTAGTGCAAGCCCGTCACTGAAATCCCATGCATCTTCATATCGACACTCTATTACTTCATTTCCGTTTTTATCTATATAACCGTATTTACCATCTTTTCTGACTAACGCAAGTCCTCCTCTAAATTCTTCTGCACTCTCATAACGGTATGCTACCGCCACATTTCCATGCTTATCTATATAACCGTATTTACCATTTTTTTGAACAGGAGCAAGCCCTTGCCTAAAATCTCCGGCATCTTCATATACAAGTGATATTACCTCATTACCATGAAAATCTATATATCCGCATTTGCCTGCTTTTTTTACTCTCGCAAAGCCTCCAATAAAATCTCCGGCATCGTCATACAAAAATTCTACGGTTTCTTTTCCGACTTTATCCACATAGCCATATTTTCCATATTTTTTTACTTTTGCAAAACCTGCGCTGAATCCTCCTGCATCTTCATACTGGCACTCTATTACTTCAACTCCGCTTTTATTTATAAATCCTTTTTTGCCCATAATAGCAACTTGTGCAAGACCTTCACTAAAATCCCATGCATCTTCATACTGACATTCTATGACTTCATTACCATGTTTATCTATATAGCCGTACAATTCATTCCTCTGAACCGGCGCCAGCCCTTCTTCAAATTCCCATGCCTCATCATAATTACATTCGATGACTTCGTTTCCTTGTTTATCTACATAAAAATACTTATCGTTGTTTTTAACCAAAGCCAAGCCGTCACTAAAACACCACGCCGCATAATACTTGCACTTTATCACTTCTCGTCCTTGTTTATCGATATATCCGTATCCGTCTCCATGTGACAATACAAACATAATTCCTATTCCGCAAGCAATCAGTAATATTAACAAATATAGTTCCCATTTCATTTTTTTGTTAAAACCGCTCTTGCCGCTTATTATTTCCTGTCCGCTTTTTTTCAAAACCATTCCTCCTCAAGTATACATTGCTGCCGATTTTGTCTATTTAAAATCCTTTCTCTGTGAACATAATATTATATAATATTGTACCGATATTTACAAGCATTTTTTGCAAAATTTTATTTTATTTTTATTGGCAAACCCTTTTATATAAATTGAAGATATGTTATACTATCAAATGTCAGATTTATCAGGAGGTATTTAAAATGTACTTTGGAAGCGTCAGATTTTACAAGCATGTCATTTTACTTTTAATTGCAATTTTAATAGTCGCTTCTACATCTGCAGCGATTTATCTTTCTGCAAAATCACGCTCACTTGAAAAAGAAAATTCGCGTTTAGAGCAAGATTTGATACTTTTAGATACCCTTAAACGTGCTCCGTATTACACAAATTCTTTCAGTTATCAAACGCTTTTTCCTGATTTAAATACAAATTGTGATTTTAAGTTTGAAAAAGATAAGCCCCAATCTGTATATCTGACATTTGACGATGGTCCTTCGCACATTACAAATGAAATCCTCGATATATTATTCGAAAGACATATACGTGCAACCTTTTTTGTTCTTTACAAAGAAGGCGAAGAAGCGAATTCACTTTACCGCAGAATGATAGCTGAAGGTCACACTATAGCACTTCATTCTACAACGCATAACTACGATAAAATTTACAGTTCAATGGAAAATTTCCTTACTGATGTCGAGTACGTATCTGCAAGAGTTTATGATGCGACCGGGTACAAACCTAAAATTTACCGATTCCCGGGGGGAAGCGTAAATCCTCATAATGCAAGCATATACCGCCAAGCCACTTCTGAACTGTTAAGGCGCGGATATGTTTACTATGACTGGAATGTTTCAGCAGACGATGCTATTTCCGGAACTTCAAAAAATCAAATGATATTAAATATACTGAACGGTGTTCACGCACACAACAAATCAATAGTGTTACTACACGATTCCGCATCCAAAGCAAACACCGTTTCCATTTTACCCGCAGTTTTAGATACTCTTATCTCAGAAGGGTACAATTTTTATCCGCTATCAAACAAAGTAAGACCGATAACATTTGACTATGAAAAAACTGATTTTACAATAAAAGAATAATAAGGAGAAGGCAATGGATTATACCAAATTGGCAGATTTTTTATTCCAAAACATTACAAAAACATCTGAATACTATGAATCGCTGTTCCCAACTAGAGATTTACCAAAAACTGCATCGGTTACAAGGCTTGCCCCAAGTCCAACCGGCTTTATTCATCTGGGAAACCTATATGGCGGGTTTGCAGATGAGCGACTCGCTCACCAAAGCGACGGTATCTTTTATCTGCGAATAGAAGATACGGACGATAAGCGATATGTCGATGGGGCAGTTGAAATCATAATAAATTCTCTAAAATTCTTCGGTATAAATTTCGATGAAGGTGCATCGCTTAATGGCGATTTGGGAATTTATGGACCTTATACCCAAAGTTTACGTGGCGAAATTTATCAATGCTATGTAAAAGAACTTGTCGCTAAAGGCATGGCATATCCTTGTTTCATGTCGAGTGAAGAACTGAACGAAATCCACGATTTACAAGAAAAAAATAAGGAAAATTTTGGAATTTATGGCAAGTGGGCGAAATCTCGTCATTTTACATTTGATGAAATAAAAGAAAAAATAGATTCCGGCGTTCCTTATGTCATAAGACTTCGTGCAAATGATTATTCCGGACTTTCAAGTGAAGATGTACCTACATTTACAATAATTGACGGCATAAGAGGTCCTTTGACAATACCTAGAAATGGTCAAGACACTGTGCTTTTAAAAGCAAACGGCATACCGACCTACCATTTTGCTCATGTTGTGGACGATCATTTGATGCGAACTACTCACGTTTTACGAGGTGAGGAGTGGTTATCTTCCTTACCTATACACGTAGATTTATTTGAACGACTCGAATTCGAAATGCCAATTTTCTGCCACACCGCACATCTTATGAAGATTGACGAAGAAACAGGGCAAAAACGCAAACTTTCGAAAAGAAAAGACCCCGAGCTTTCCCTTGATTATTACAGGCAAGACGGCTACCATCCGGCTGCAGTTCGCGAATATCTTTTAACCTTGCTGAATTCAAACTTTGAAGAATGGAGAATAGCCAATCCTGATTCAGACATAAACGAGTTCAAATTTAGTTTGGAAAAAATGGGAAATACAGGTGCGCTTTTCGATTTAAACAAATTGCACGATATTTCCAAGGACGTATTATTAAAACTTCCTGCCGATAATCTTTATGATTTTCTACTAAACTGGGCAACCGAAACAAATGCAAGCTTCAAATCCATACTTGAAAATAAAAAGGAGATGATTTTAAAAATTTTAGATATTGGCAGATCCGGTCAAAAACCTAGAAAAGATTTAATCTATGCCAAGCAAATAGTGGACTTCATCTCTTACTTTTTTGATGAAACTTTCACTATTACCGACAATGCCCCTGATAATGTAAGTGCATCTGATGAAAAAGCAATACTTGCTGAATATCTAAAGACTTACAATCATAGCGACAATCAAGAAGAATGGTTCGAAAAAATACGCACTATAGCAGATACTCTAGGCTATGCAAAAAAACCTAAAGATTACAAAAAAAATCCTGAACTTTACAAGGGACATGTTGGTGATGTGAGTACCGTAATACGACTTGCGATAGTAGGTAGAGCTCAATCCCCCGATATTCATGAAATCCAGCAAATTTTGGGCGAATCAAAAACTCTGCAAAGAATTGAAAAAAAATTACAATCTTAAAATCCAAAAGCGATGATATACAAAAAAGGCTACATATGTAGCCTTTTTATATTACTTTTAGCGTTCTTATTACCCTTGCCAACTATTCAAATAATCTTCCTGCTCACCGGTCAGTTTGTCTATTTCAATACCCCAAGCTTTCAGCTTCCTCTCCGAAACGAGTGCATCAATTTCATCTGAAACTTCAATTACCTGGTTTTTTAAATTTTTATAATTGTTCTTTATGTATAATGCGCTAAGCGCCTGAATTGCAAAACTCATATCCATTATTTCTGCCGGATGCCCGTCTGATGCAGCTATATTTACAAGCTTACCCTCAGCTATTACATTTAAAACATTTCCATTTTGAAGTTGATATGCAGTTATGTTATTTCTAACCTCAAAACAATCTTTTGCAATTTCTCTTAATGATGCCATATCCACCTCGCAATCAAAGTGTCCCGCATTGGATAATATTACATTATTTTTCATAATGAGGAAATGGTCTTTTGTAATAGTTTTTGTGCAACCTGTTGCTGTCACAAATATATCTCCGAGCGGTGCGGCTTGCATCATTGTCATCACATCGTATCCGTCCATTTTCGCCTCAATAGCCTTTACCGCATCAATTTCTGTAACTATTACTCGTGCACCCATAGCAGCTGCTCTCATTGCAATTCCCCTTGAACACCAACCATATCCTGCCACAACTACTGTTTTTCCTGCTACGATCAAGTTTGTATTTGCCATTATACTTGTCCATACCGACTGTCCGGTTCCATAGCGATTGTCAAAAAGATGCTTGCATCTTGCATTATTTACTGCAACCATAGGAAATGGAAGAATTCCCTCTTTTTCCATAGCGTTCAACCTTATAACACCTGTCGTAGTTTCCTCGCATCCTCCATAAATCTCACATGCCAAGTCTTTCCTTGTAGTGCAAAGTTTATTTACCAAATCGCCCCCATCGTCTATTATAATATTAGGTTTATGTTCAAGACACATTTCTATATGCCTGTCATACTCAACAGGTGTTGCCCCATGGTAGGCGAATACCGAAAGTCCATCTTCAACAAGCGCGGCCGCCACATCATCCTGAGTAGAAAGCGTATTGCTTCCTGTAACAGACATCTTAGCACCGCCTGCAGCAAGTACCTTGCAAAGATATGCCGTCTTTGCTTCCAAATGTACGGAAAGCGAAATTTTAAGTCCTTCAAACGGTTTGTTTGCTTCAAACTCCCTCTCAAGTTCATTTAAAAGCGGCATATTATTCTTTACCCATTCTATCTTTTTATGGCCTGATTTTGCCAATGCTATATCACGAATTTCATTTTTTACCATTTTATCACTCCCATTTATCTAATTGTAGGTGCTACAAAAGGTTCTGAAGTATCTATGTGACCCATCAAACTATCTACTTCTTTACCGTCCACCATAAACTGAACACTTGTGACTTCATCAAAACTGCTTAATATTGTGCTCACAATCTGACTTATAAAAAGGCTTTCATCCATTGAGCCTCCAAGCTTTTCCAAACTTTCTGCCGATATATCTACTACTGCCACTCCGTATTTAATCGTAACATTATTTATGACCACATCACTGCTCACAACTGTAGTTGCCTTTTCACTTATGCTTACAGGAACTTCTTTTAAAAAAATAAGCGTTCCTACTGCCAAATATGATGCTTTTTCATCATCAGATGCATTTTCAAGTTCTTTTGGCAACGTTGGTCTTTTTTTAGCATATTCTACAAACACATTTTTTATATTTTCATTATCCAAATATTCTTTATTTACATAGTAAAGCGTAAGTTCCTTTTGATTAGATTCTTCTCCCTCAAATGGAAATGCACAAGCAACGCCAAGCATTCCAATCCAACAAATTAACAAAACAATTCCTATACCTTTTACATCCTTTTTTGACATAATCATCCTCCAATCAAACAAAATCGTTTAAACTGTTTACCGTAACTACTCAACTGTAACGCTCTTTGCCAGATTTTTCGGCTTATCTATATCACAACCTCTTTCCTTTGCAATATAATAAGCAAGTAACTGAAGCGGCACAACGCTGATTAAGGGAGCAAGCTCATCCATACAGTTAGGAATATAAACGATTTCATCTGCCTGTGTTTTAATCGCATCATTACCCTCTTTTGCAACTGCAACGACATAAGCCCCTCTGGCTTTTACTTCTTGTATATTTGCTATCATCTTCTCTTGCAATCTTTCTTGAGTTGCTAAAGCTATGACTAATGTTCCTTTTTCAATCAAAGCGATTGTTCCATGTTTCAATTCTCCTGCGGGTATCGCAAAAGAATTTATATACGAAATTTCTTTTAATTTTAAAGAGCCTTCGTATGCTGTACTTGCATCCGTACCTCTACCTATGAAAAACACATTGTTTTCCTTGTAAAGCTGTTTAGCTAAATCGTGTATTTGCGATTCGCAATTTAGTGTATTTCGCAATAATTCGGGAATATTCTGCAACTCGCTTATATAAGAATCAAAAACTTCTTTTGATATGTGTTCACTTATCCTACCCATATGCAGCGCCAGCAGATACAAACACATTATCTGCGTGGTGTAGGCTTTCGTAGATGCAACCGCAATTTCCGGTCCTGCCCACGTATAAAATACATCATCGGATTCTCTTGCCACAGAACTTCCTACAACATTTACTATTGACATTATACGTGCGCCTTTACGTTTTGCTTCACGTAGCGCCGCCAAAGTATCCAAAGTTTCTCCGGATTGACTGATTGCTATAAACAAAGTTTTATCATCCACAAACGGATCTCTGTATCTAAACTCAGATGCAACATCAACCTCAACCGGTATTCCTGCAAATTTTTCTATTGCAAACTTTCCAAGTAGCCCTGCATAATACGCTGTTCCACACGCAACAATTACTATTTTGTTAATTTCGCTAATATCCGCTTTAGTAATTGATATACCGTCAAGCTTGATGTGCCCATCTTTTGTTAAACGCTGATTTAAAGTTTCGAAAAGTCCTTTTGGCTGTTCATGTATTTCTTTTAGCATAAAATGATCATAACCGTCTTTTTCAGCTGCATCCGCATCCCATGTAATATGAAATACCTCTCGTTTTACTTCTTTTTTATCCTGATTAAAAATCTTTACCGATTCAGCGGTAACCACAACCATCTCATTATTTTCAACAAGATAAATTTCACGCGAATGTCTAAGAAGTGCAGGTATATCCGATGCTATAAAATTGCACCCTTTTCCAAGCCCTGCAATAAGAGGTGCATCTTTTCTGACTGCTACTATCTTATCCGGTTCTTCCGCCGCCATTACCCCTATAGCATACGCGCCTTGCATTTTTTTTACTGCTTTATAAACAGCTTCCTGTAGATTTCCGTTGTAATAAATCCCTACTAAATGCGCGATTACTTCCGTATCGGTTTCCGAACGAAACACTATGCCATATTCGCTTGTAAGCCAGTCTTTAAGCTGCATATAATTTTCAATTATTCCATTGTGAACTACTGCTATGTTCCCCTCTGTGTTGATATGCGGATGCGAATTTTCATGCGACGGCTTTCCATGCGTGGCCCATCTTGTATGTCCCATACCGATATTACTTTGCAAATCCTTACCTTCAAGCTTTGCTTCCAAATTGGCTATCCTGCCGACATCTTTAAAAATTTTTAATTTATTGTTTATATTTAATACAATTCCTGCCGAATCGTATCCTCGATATTCGAGTTTCTTAAGGCCTTCAAGGACTATTTCTTTAGCATTGTTTGAGTCTTTACCTCCAACAAAACCAACCACTCCACACATATTGTTCCTTCCTTATCCAAATTTTTTTGTAATCAAAAGCGCGAGTTTTTCAGCAAGCTTCGTAATATAATCTATATCCGCTCCCTCAAGCATTACACGCACCAAAGGCTCCGTTCCGGATGCTCTGACAAGTACGCGCCCTTCACCGCTCATAAGTTCTTCAATGCTTTCAATCTCACTTCTTACTTCTTCGTCAAGCATATATTTTTTCTTATTTTCATTTTTTACACTGGCATTCTTTAGCACTTGTGGAAATATTTTTATTTCATCGGCAAGCTCCGAAAGTTTTCTTTTTTCATATGCAACAGCATTCATTAGCTGTAATCCGGATAATATTCCGTCTCCTGTTGTCGTATGATCTAAAAATATAATATGCCCTGATTGCTCGCCTCCAATAATGCTGCCTGTCTTTCTCATACTTTCAAGTACATACCTGTCCCCCACTTGAGTAACTTCAACTTCTGCACCCATATTTTCAGCTTCTTTATGAAATCCTATATTGCTCATAACTGTAGCCGTAATGAGATTTTTAGCCAACTTTCCTGTTTTTTTGAGAAGTTTTGCACATATCAATATGGTTTTATCACCATCAAGTATTCTGCCTTTTTCATCCACTGCTATCAATCTATCCGCATCTCCATCAAAAGCAAGCCCCAAATCAGCATGATGCGTTAAAACGGCTTTTGCCAGCATTTTAGGATGTGTAGAACCGCAAGATTCATTTATATTAAGTCCATTCGGCTCATTTCCTATAACAAAAACTCTTGCTCCCAATTCTTTGAAAACCTTTTCTGCAACCTTGTATGCCGCACCGTTAGCGCAATCAAGTACAATCCTGAAATCTTCCAGAGAGATATTTATTGTGCTCTTTAAGAACTCGGAATACAAATCAAGTGCATTATCTTCAGCTTCAAGCGAACGTCCCAGTTTTTCTCCTGTTATATGGCTGTTAACATCTATATTGCGTATGAGTATATCCTCTATTTGTTCTTCCAATTCATCATCAAGCTTAAATCCTTCACTTCCAAAAAACTTGATGCCGTTATATTCAAAAGAATTATGTGATGCCGATATTACAATGCCTGCCGTTGCCTTATAATGTTTTACTAAATAAGCTATCGCAGGAGTAGGTAATACCCCGACTTTGATTACATTTCCACCCATGGCTAAGATGCCCGCGCTTATCGCATCTTCAAGCATATCTCCCGAAATTCTTGTATCTTTACCTATCAGAACAATAGGTCTTTCATCCTCTTTTTTGAGCACATATGCCCCTGCTTTGCCGAGATTAAACGCAAGCTCCGGTGTTAATTCGGAATTTGCAATTCCTCTAACTCCATCTGTGCCAAACAATTTACCCATAAATATCTCCTACCAAGTTCTAATCTATTTTTACAAGTATATCTTCAGGTTCTACACTTGCATCAGCAATATAATCAATAAACTCAACCCTAACTTTTACTTTGTGTTCACCGCTGTCTAACCCTGTCACATCTACATACAATTTAACATCACCTGCGCTAATTGCAGAACTATGCTCGTTTCGCATCACGACTTTCACCTTTAATGACTCGCTCGCAATACTGATATTCTTGTCGGACGCAAGCCCCTTAACGTTCACATTCGAAGATGAAACTAAAAACTCTTTGCTGTCGAGTCCTTTAATTTCAACTTCAAGATTTACGTTTTCAGGTTCAAACAATTCTACCCCTTCAGGTAGTAAAATTGATATTGGTATTTTTTTACTTTCTTTTAAATCATCCAAATATATAGGATTACTTACAAGTTTCTCTATTTTCTTTAATTCATTTGAAAATCCGACAATTTTTACGGTCTTAGGAGAATCAAGCGCGGAAATACGGTACTCTGCAGGCGGTTCTCCTTTCAAATCAAGGCTGAGCGGCACTTCCTTTATACTATAAAGTCCTGCTTGCACATTGATTTTTTTCGTCGAAAATTTCACTCCCGTAACTTCTTTGCCCTTAGAATCGTAAGCTCTCAGTTTAATCGTATATTTTTTGGATTGTTCTTTTAACTTTGCAATTTCAACATCTGCACAAACCTTATACACTTTTGCAACCTGACTTGTTGGGCCTGTCACATCTACTTCTTTAACATCTTGAGAAAACAATTTCGGTTCTCTGTCTTTAATCAGATCACCCGTAAATCTGGCTGTTACAGTTTTTTTCATTGTAAGCAGTTTCTCTACATTTATTGGAATAGCAGGAATTTTTTGTTCTATGAGTTCCACTTTTCTTGGCAGTTTGACACTAACAGCAACATAATTCTTGCCTTTTCCATATCCCGACACATCTGCCGTTGCCACTACATCTTGTGCATTTATTTTCATAACATCAGAACGCGCACCAGACACCACTATATCCATAGTTTTAATGTCGGAATAATCTATTGCAAGTCCCCGCTTTTCCAATTCTTGATAATTTACAAATTGAATAGGAATCTTTGAAATTCTCTTTTCGGATAACGGATTTTCTACCGCCACAACATAAAACCACAAAAACAATGCAATTACAAGCGATAGCAACCTTAGGACGTTTTTATTCTTGAGCATTTCCCTTGCCTCCTAACATCGAGTATATAGCTTGCAAACTTTGTGGGCGCTTCTTTTCTTCCGTTGTCGCTGTCAAAAGTAAATTAAGTATAGTTTTTTCTACAGTTTTTAAATCGAGGAATCTGGAAAGTT
This sequence comes from Eubacteriales bacterium, assembly GCA_052173355.1. Classification (GTDB taxonomy): domain Bacteria; phylum Bacillota; class Clostridia; order Peptostreptococcales; family Anaerovoracaceae; genus JABZIP01. Next base: position 16,249 of record JBQMYS010000009.1, read on the forward strand.
TTCCGTCAATCGCCATAGATATTATTCCGGATTCCTCCGAAACTATTAGTGCCACAGCATCAGAATTTTCCGTAATACCTATACCCGCTCTATGCCTCGTTCCAAGCTCCTTGGAAAGTCCTTTATTTTGTGTTAACGGTAAAACACAGCCTGCTGCATAAATTCTGCCATTTTTAATTATTACCGCTCCATCGTGCAAAGGCGATCCCACATAAAATAAATTCCCCAATAGTTCTGTTGAAATTTCCGCATCTATCAGAGTCCCGGTTTCTCCTATATCCGTAAGCGCCGTTTCCCTTTCAATCACTATCAAAGCACCTGTCTTATGTGCAGAAAAATCATCTATAGCTTTAACAAAAGCCGTTGAAATAGCTTTTGCTTTTTCCTTTTCTATTTGTGCAAACGGTGTAACCAGCTTGCCTCTACCCATATATTCAAGTCCACGCCTAAGTTCCGGCTGAAAAACTATTACAATAGCAACCGCTCCAAGGGTCATTGCTCCCCTAAGTATCCAATTTAATGTGTATAGATGGAATTTTTCCGAAAAAATTGCAACAAGAACCAAAACCAGCACTCCTTTAACAAGCTGTGCCGCTCTGGTTTCTCGTATAAATCCGAGCACCTTATATATTAAGAACGCTACTATTAGTATATCTATCGCATCTGCAATACTTATCCCTGACAGGATATTATTTATATAACTTTCCATCCTTCACCTTGCTATTTTCATCCACTATATTCCACACTATTTTACACGAAAGCAAGCAGGTTTTCAATACATTAAGAAAATTGTTATACAATTAAAAATTAAAATGTGATATACTATACACATAATATGAAAAACGAGGGAGAACGAAATGTCAACATTGCCATATTTTCTATTGAATCCATATTTGGAACAAGCAAAAGAAAAAGCGCCCGATATAGACATGGAAGCTAAGCTGGCAGAGATTTATAAGATTTATCCTGAAATCAAGAAAAATTATACTTGTGCCATAAGGGAAATCAGAACCAAATTACAAAATCTTGATGACGATTTTCAATTAAGACACAAGCATAACCCGATTCACCATATGGATAGTAGGGTTAAAACAGCAGACAGCATACTCGAAAAATTGATAAGGAGAGGATTTTCTTTAGATATAGATAAAATCAATGAAAGCCTTACAGATATTGCAGGCATACGCGTTATTTGCCCATATGTAGATGACATTTACACCATATCCAACTTACTAAAAGAACAGCCTGATGTGACTCTCCTGCGTGAATCCGACTATATCAAAAATCCAAAAGAAAACGGTTATAGAAGCTTCCATTTAATTGTTTCCGTACCGGTTTTTCTGGTTGATAAAAGTGTAGATATTCCTGTCGAAGTTCAAATACGCACTATCGCTATGGACTTTTGGGCCAGCCTTGAACACCAGCTGAGATACAAAGCCGCAGGCGAAATTCCGCAGTTCATAGCACAAGAGCTCAAAGAATGTGCAGAAAATATAACAAATTCCGATATGAAAATGCAAAAAATCCATAGCTTCCTTGAAGATATGGATAGATTTGCACTAAAATAGATTTAAAATTAAATTATATTTCAATTTGTAGCCATATACCTTGCTTTATCCTATATCCGGTCAAAAACATCTTCATGGCTTCATCTAAACACAAGGCAAGCCACATTCCGCTCAGCCCCAAATTAAATACAAACGCAAATATATATGCAGACGCAGGTCTTAACATTGCACTTACGAACATCGAGTAAATCGCGATAAATCTATTATCTCCGGCTCCTCTAAGTGTTCCTGCCGAAACCTGCCCGTATGTTTGAGGAATTATCAGCACTGCTATTATCAACATTATTTTCATCCCCAGCATTACCCCCGCATTGTCATCCACAAGCAAGTTGAAAATAATTCCTCTGCCTGCTATAAAAAGCAATCCCACTATAAATGAAATTATAAGACCTGAACGCTGTGCAACTTTGTTGTAAATTATAGCCATATCTTTGCGATTTTCTCCGATCATTCTTCCTGCAAATGACGAACTCGCCGTTCCCATTCCAATTCCAAAGTAATAGTATAAATCCCAAATCAATATACAATAATGATGGATTCCCATCTGCATAGTTCCAAGCTCAGCAATCATTCTTGCAAATATGAACAATCCTACTCTTTCCCATAAATGTTCAAAAAATGAACTGCTGCCTATATTCAAAAGCGGTTTGATAAAATTTATATCAAATTTCAAAGTTCCTTTACGAATATCTATATCGTTTTCACCGGTCAAAACAGAAGCCAGCAATATTAAAAAAATCACTACATTTCCTATAACAGTTGCTATCGCAGCACCTTCTATCTCAAGTCTAGGCATTCCGAATTTTCCAAAAATCAATGTGTAATTCAAAAAAACATTAAGAACATTGCCTATTATGTTTGCTTTCAAAACTATTTTCGTATTTCCAACTCCTACTTGCGCCGAAACCAAAGGTGCAAACATAACTCTAAAAAAACCGGATACCAATATCCACTTCAAATAAACTTCGGCGTATTCAATATAATCTGGTTTTGCTCCTGAAAATAACAAAATTTCTTTACAAAAAACAAGTGATAATCCCAAAATTACAGTATACAAAAGAAATAACAAAAGTAGCGACTGTTTAATTGCGCTATTCATTGCCTCGACATTTTTTTCGCCCTTTCTCCTTGCAACTATAGCTGTTACCGCTACTCCAGCCGCCATTCCTATCATTTGAAATATCATGCGCGGCTGGCTTGAAATACCTACTGCTGCAACTTGATTTAGCCCCAGCATCCCAATCATTGCTAAATCTGCCAGAAGCATCAAATTTAAAAACACACCCTCCAAAGAAGCCGGCAATGCAACCTTCCAATATTCTTTATAAATCTTTTTATCCTCTGCTAAAATCATTTTTATACCGTTATTACCGAATTGAAAAGTTGTTGAGTATATTCCGATTTAGCACTTGCTATATCCTTAACCTGCAATTCTTCCACAATTCGCCCTTCATTAAATATTATAATATTGTCCGAAATATATGTTGCCGCTTGAATGTCATGTGTTACAAACAGATATGCCATATCACATTCTTCTTTTATCCTTAAAAGCAAATCTAAAATTTTAACTTGAACAGAAACATCAAGCGAAGAAACCGCTTCATCCAATACCAGCAGTTTCGGCTTTGTTGAAATAGCCCTTGCAATACAAACTCTCTGTCCTTCTCCACCGGAAAGTTCGTGGGGATATTTAGACAAATACTCTTTTGGCAAATTTACTTTATAAAGCAACTCCGCAAGTACATCATCTTCAAAATTTAGGTTCAAAGCTTTGAGCGGTTCGGATAAATTTTGGCGAACTGTCCTATTAGGATTCATGGATGCAAGATAATCTTGAAATACTGCGCTTATCACGCCTTTTCTGTTTTCTGCCTTCAAAATACTTTTGCCGTTTAGTAGGACCTCTCCGTTATCCGGTTTTTCTATACCGAGAACCATACGCATCAATGTTGACTTTCCGCTACCGCTTTCTCCTATAATGCTTTTACATTCCCTCTCTGACATTTTAAATGACACATCTTTCAATATATGTTGCTTCTTATTCGAAAATAATGCAGGCTCTTTGTATGATTTATTTACTTTTATAACGTCAAGCATTGCAAACCTCCCCCATGAGAGTTTTATATCTGTTGCCAAGTTCAGATCTCAGTCCTATCAGATATTTTGCGTACTCGCTTTTGGGATTTTCGAAAATATCTTCCGTTTCCCCTTCTTCGACCTTTTCACCATTTTTCATTAAAATTACATAATCTGCCAATTTTCGTACTACTCCCAAATCATGTGATATGAAAATCATGGTATTGTGCAATTCCTCCCTTAGCCTTATAAATTCTTTGACTATTTCAAATTGTGTTATAATATCAAGCGCTGTTGTAGGCTCATCAGCTATTATTATCTTTGGCTGTAATGCTATCGATATGGCAATCATGGCTCTTTGAAGCATCCCGCCGGAAAGTTGATGCGGATACTTTTTTAACATATCGGCGGGCCTTTTTATATTCACATTTTCAAGCGATTTAATCGCGATAGCTTGCGCTTCTTGCTTTGTTTTAATTCCATTTTCCATAAGTATCTCAACAAACACAGATTCTATTGTAGATGTAGGATCAAACGCACTCATACCGTCTTGAAATATCATAAATATCTCTTTACCTCGTATTTTACATAAATCTTTTCCCTCTTTATCTAGTATGTTCTCTCCTTGAAACAAAATTTGTCCTGAACATTTTATCCAAGCTTTGTGCAAACCGACTATTGATTTTACAGTCATAGATTTTCCGCTTCCGCTTTCACCTACTATTGCTATACACTTCTTCGCAGGTACATTAAAACTCAGTTTATCAATTATAGCATCGCCATCTCTAATATCTATTATCGACAAGTCTTTTACTTCTAAAATATTATCAATGCTATGCATTTGCCTCTCCTTTCATACCTTTCATAAGCTTTTTAATACTAACTTTACTTATGTATTTCGAATCCATTTTATTCCTAAGTGCATCCCCTAAAAATGAAAATGTAAGACAAACTGCAACAATAGCTATTGCCGGCGGAACTATTTGAAATGGATGCAATAACATTACAGACTTAGCTTCACTCAACATCATCCCCCATTCAGCATTCGGAGCTTCGATTCCCAAGCCCAAAAATGAAAATGCGGACACCGCCAATATCATTGAACACATATTATTACTTGCAATTACAGACACATCAGGCAACACAGATGGTAAAATATGTGAAAAAATTATACTTTCAGACTTGCACCCCGTAGCTTTAGCAAATTGAATATATCCGCTATCGGTATATTTTAAAACAGAAGCACGAAATACACGAGCAAACCACGTCCATCTTAGAAATGTCATAGTCAGCAATATTGTAAGCATTCCTCGCCCGAATATGCCGACACTCGCAAGTACCATAGCATCTGAAGGAAACGATAGCATCACATCACAAATTCGCATCAAAATTTCATCCACTTTACCTTTAAAATATCCGGCTGTAACCCCAACTAACAGTCCTATACTTATCGTACAAATCATGGAGCACATAACCAAAATTACACTTGGTCTGATACCATAAATCAATCTTGAAAATATACATCTGCCTAAGTGGTCATTTCCAAACGGGTATGAGAACGATGGATGCGCATATTTTAAAACGGCATTTATTTTATTCGGATCGTTTGGGGCTATTACAGGTGCAAAAATTCCTAAAATTACCACACATATAATTACAATCCCCAAAATTTTTATCGTACTATCTTGTTGAGTTTTCGCACACATTCTCAATTCCTCCTCAATTTTGGATTCATAAATGCGTTCACTATATCCGCTATAATATTAAATACACAATAAAACAACGCTATCAAAAGTATATATGCCTGGATAATCGGAATGTCCCTACAAAAAATCGAACTTACACAAAGTCTTCCCAATCCCGGCCAAGCAAAAACATTTTCAATTACAACAGTCCCTGCAATCATACCGGGTATAGCAAGTGAAAAGGCGGCAACTGCCGTTTGTAGCGAATTTTTCAAAATATGCTTAACAATCTTTGATTCTCTTACCCCTGATGCTCTCAAAAAATATACATAGTTTTCATTCATATTTTCAATCATTGAATTTCTTATAAGTCTAAAATAAAACCCGCAATATCCCATAGCTAAAGCCATTACCGGCATTATAAAGTTTTTATAATTTCCTACTCCGCTTGTCGGCAATATGCCAAGCTTCACCGCAAAAAACCACATACAGACTATCCCGACTAAATACGCAGGAACATTCGAGACTGTAAACATTATTCCTCTTACCAGTTTATCAAAAAAACTTCCTTCAAAAATCGCACACAAAACCCCGAGTAACATAGAAACAATCACAGTCGTTACTATCAACACAAGCGCAAGTTTCAATGTGTACCCAAATGCTCTCAATATGAGTTTACTAACATCCTGCCTATTTACAAACGATTTTCCAAATTCAAGCCTTACAGCATCTTTTAACCAATTTTTATATCTTTCCAATAAAGGTTTATCAAATCCATATTCTTCGTTTGTCTTTTCTATAAGTTCTTCTGTTATTAACGGGACTCCTTGTGCTTCTAAAATTATTTCTGCCGGTGTATCGGTTGATGCATTTACCACCATAAAAGCTATAAATGAAACCAAAAAAAACATAGGTATAAGGAAAAGCAATCGTTTAACAACATATTCTTTCATATTTTGCAAAGCCTCATTTATCTTACAATTTAGAAAGGCTCTAATAGTTTTAGAGCCTTATCTTTAACAAAATTATTTTAACTAATAAGAATAATTCTCAAAAGGAATCTCGTATTGAATTTGTCTAAAGCTTACATTCTTAAGATCTTTTTCAGCAACGATAACCGACCTTGAATATGAAAGCGGTATGAACGGACAATCTTCATGTAATGATGTAAGTATTAACGCATAATATTGTGCAATAGCCGCTTTGTCCGTACTTGTAAGTGCTTTTTCTATCAATTCGCGATTCTTTTCATAATCAGGCAAATTCTGTGCTGCCGTTTCATAAGATCTTGAATACATCGCCGTTATAGTGCTTACCGGTTCATACGGCATCCCCCATGAATTGTCCGCAAACAAATCGTACTGCCCTGTTGTGCGTAAATTCATAAACGAATTATCATCTGCAGGTACAGGCTTTAATTCAATACCTACGTCTTTCAAATTAGATTGAATGTATTCACAAAGTGCTTTGTTGATTTCTTTGCTTCCATTGTAAACCATCTCTAAAGTAAGTGTTTTTCCGTCTTTTACATATAGTTCTTTATCTTCATCATATTTCCATCCCGATGATTCAATCAGCCTTCTGGCATTTGCAACATCATATTCTCTTTTTTCTAATGATATGTCGCAATACGGTACATGCTTATTGTGAAGTACATATGCCGGTACTTCCAATCCGCCAAATACGACATTACACATCTCTTTTCTATTTATAGCTTGCCATACTGCTTTTTTAATATTTTTATCCGAGATAATTCGAGCAGGATTTGAATTTGCAATCAAAAATCTGGTCGATTTTTCTCCACTATATTTTACTTGGAATTTTTTGTCCTCGGAGAGTGCTTTCAACGCCTCTGCGTTTATCATCCCTGCCGTATTAGGAGCAAACATGAAATTGATTTCTCCATTTTGCATGGCAAGAAGCGGTGTTTCTCCGGCAGGCATAACCTTAAACGTTACCTTTTTAATTGCAGGCGCTCCGCCCCAATAATCTTCATTCGCTGTGAATACCGCATATTGACCGTCAACGTGCTCGGAAAGTATATATGCTCCCGTTCCTATAGGCGCGGTAATGCCGTCTTTTGTTTCCCCGTCTACAAATACTTTCGGTGACATCATTCTGTAAGGTCTTGTAAGCGCAAATTCCGAAAGAGCAGGATAATAGGCTTCTGATAATGTGACTTTTACAGTATATTCATCAATAACATCACATCCTGTAATTTTACTGCAAAGTGCAAGCCATTTATGACGTTCCTTATTATTTTGTACTGCCAATATATTAAGTTTTACCGCCTCTGCATTAAACGGTTCTCCGTCTGTGAACTTTACATCTTTTCTAAGATGAAATACATATTCTTTTCCATCTTCCGAAATTTCCCACTTTTCAGCAAGTCCGGGTGTAATTCCCTCATCTGTGGTATTCACAAGTGCCTCAAAAACCATGGCTTGCGCCGACATATCGCCATCATATAAATGAACATTTATATCGTTTATATCCTTTGATACCGGCATTGTCAGTTCATTTTTAACTTGATCGTTAGGTTCTAACTCATTGCTTTTGTCACCACAGCCTGCAAGACATAGTGAAATTGCAAGTATCATAGCCAAAACAATTATCAGTTTTTTCGATACGTACTTTTTTGCTTTTACCATTTTTCCTCCTCTTTTCACCTGCTCCCTCATAAGAAAAACCGCACTCGCGGCAGACTTTGAAATTCATTGCGCCAAAAGTACGGTTGAATATCTTGACATCGCAATCATCCTGTGCCTCGAGATGTTGTAATTCCGATAAATGTAGGTCTTCTGACTTATGATATACACTTTTCGCCTTCCCAACAAATATTCGTCAGTGGCTTATGAAAAGCAACTCAAACACAGCGACGGGCTCGTTCCGGAATCTTACCGGCTTCCCTCTTAGCCTAAAAATAGGACATTAACGGTGAATATTAAATTATTTTTACAAGTTCATAGTATCATATATATGATAACATTGCAATACATTTTTTTTGAAATTTAAAATGCCTATCAAGCTGAAAATACCGAGCTATTCGAATATACTTCTAACTGCATTCTTAATCTCATTTTTTTCAATTACGTCCTTATGCCTTACTTCCTTATTTTGTAAATTCGAAAGAGATTTCGGTATAGAAACTTTCGTCTTTTCAAACAACTTTTCCAAAAAATCAAAATCGCTGCCTTGTTCCGAAATACCGATTGCATTTGCAACGCTCCTCGGAAATTTATACGGGCTTGCGGTTGAAGCTATTACGGTAAATGTCCCATCTGCGGTTTTATCTTCATAATCTTTATAAACTTTATAAGCTACGGCTGTATGCGTATCAATTAAGTAATCATACTTTTCGTATACTTCCTTAATTGCCTCCTGCGTTTGATTCATATTCGCATATCCTGCCACAAAATCAACAAAGTTTTTTTGATATTCAGATTTAATTATATAATGCTTATTATTCTCCAAATCGTTCATTAACGATTTAATATATCCCGTATCTTCCCCGCACAAGTGATATAAAAGTCTTTCTAAATTGCTGGATACCAATATATCCATAGAAGGGGAATTAGTTAAATTAAATCCACGCTTCTCACTTCTTATGTCATATTCAAACGTATTAAAAAAATCTGTCAGAACATTATTTTCATTAGATGCACAAATTAACTTGTTTATAGGCGTTCCAATCTTTTTAGCATAATACGCGGCTAGTATGTTTCCAAAATTTCCGGTAGGCACTACAACATTTATTTTCTCGTTTTCTTTAATTTTTCCGTTTTCGAGCAGTTTTACATAGGTATATACATAATAAACAACTTGCGGGAGTAACCTGCCTATATTTATGGAATTTGCAGATGATAATTTAACTCCTAATTTTTCAAGTTCTATCTCAAATTCCGAATCGCCAAATATATCTTTAACTTTCGTCTGCGCATCATCAAAATTCCCTTCAATCGCGTATACATGGGTATTCGCACCTTCTTGCGTTACCATTTGCATTCTTTGAACATCGCTTACACCGCTTTTAGGATAAAAAACCGCAATCTCCGTACTTTCGACATCAGCAAAGCCTTCAAGTGCCGCTTTTCCCGTATCTCCCGAGGTTGCCGTCAAAATGCAAATTTTCCTTTCTTCTTTTTCCTTTTTCATAGCGGTTCGCATAAAATACGGCAGTATAGAAAGCGCCATATCCTTAAAAGCCGCTGTTTTTCCATGATATAGTTCTAAAAAACCGAATTGATTAAAGTTGGTAATTTTTACCATATCGGTTTCGTCAAACTTATCATCATATGCCGAATTTACACAATATTCTATTTCATCTCTTGTAAAATCTGTTAAAAATTCAGAAAAAATCTCGATTGCAATTTCTTTATAAGTCATACCCGCAAATTCAGAGATATTTTTTGGTAACCTAGGAAATTTCGTCGGCACAAATAATCCTCTATCCGCTGCAATTCCCTGTATTATCGCTTCTGCTGCACGTTTTTTCCCCTTTGCACCTCTACTGCTTATATATTCCATCTTCGTTACCCCCAACTATTCTTACCTTTTAATTATTTTTCAATTACCGTATATTTTTCCGCAAACTCTATAGGATTATAACTGAGTTTTGCCTTTCGCAAATTTTCTTGACCCAAATCATCCTCGCGATTAACAAATTTAACATCCGGGTATTCATTTTCCAAAAACAACTTGTTAATAGCCACATAAAGCCCGCGTATATTTGCATTTGCCTTTTCTATATGCACACAAACCGTATCATCTGTAAGCATATCCGCCATTGTAAATGCTTCCAACTTGCCATCTATATAAATACCTCCGACTTTTGTTTCCGGATGTTTTTCGAAATTTTCAAAAATCTTTGAAACAGCGAACTTTTCGACCTTAATCATATCGTCAACTTCTTTATTTTCAGCCCATGTATCCATCAATTTTAAGGCTTCTTCAAACTCAACTTTATTTTCAAGTTTTCTATATTCAAATCTGCCTTCGTATTCTCGCAAAAATGAATTATAATGATTTTTCTTGGAATGAAGCTTCCTTCCTGAAAGAGTCCTAAGTTTTTCCGCTTCATATATATAATCGAAAACATTTCTCTCTATTCTGATTTCAAAACGGTCAGGATAAAATTTTTCCAAAAAATTCACATATTCTTCAGGCACTGCACGCATCACAATCTTTTTCGTTTTAAAACAAGTTTCAAAAATCTTTTCAAGTTCACATAAATCGTGTTCCCACCTTTTTTTCTTTGAAACCGGCACTATTGAAAAATACCCTATATCATCATATCCAAAAACATACAATGTGTCGTTTTTTTCCATTATGCGAGTGTTATAAATATGCTGCCACATATAAAGTGTCATAAAACTATACTCGCAAGCTTTGTAATCTACTCTCGCAAAGTAATCTTGCATCATACTCTTTTGTGTCAAATCAACATCCTTATACTGACACATACAATTCGGCTCAAAAATAATATCACCCCGCTTATAAAATTTCCCAGTCCATTATATCATCTAAAAGTTCTCTATGCGTAAAATTCACTCGAAGTGGTGTAATGCTGGCATATCCTGATTCCACCGCAATGGTATCATAATTTTTCTCAACACTCAAATCTTTCTGTGGAAGTCCGTTATACTTAAATTGCCAATCTCCATCATCATTTTTTATCGGAGGCTCAAACCACCCGCTATAATCCCGAATCCCAAGTTCTGTTTGTTTAATTCCTTTTAAATCCTTTTTCGGAATATCCGGAATATTTATGCTAAGAACCGCGATTCCCAATCTTTTTCTTTCTTCGCAAATTTTGTCGAATGTTTTTTCCACAACATAATTCGCCGCATCAAAATAATCAGGTACTTTTTTCATAGTATCAATAGAAACTGCAACTCCTAAAACACCACAAATTGCAGCTTCCATCGCCGCTGAAACCGTCCCCGAATAATGCGTATCCATACCCATATTCGCTCCATGATTGATTCCTGAAAATACCATGTCTATATCAATTCCATCTGATAAAAGTATGCGTAATCCTACTTTAACACAATCTGCCGGCGTTCCGCTTACCGAAAATGCACGAACCGCGCCTTCATATTTAACTTCTTTTGCCATTATAGGATTATGTAAACTGATACTGTGGCTTGCTGCGCTTCTTTGCCCATCGGGTGCCGAAATATAAATCTCAGCCTTATCTTTTAATACCTCAACTAAATTTCTCAGCCCCTCGGCATTTATTCCGTCATCATTTGTAACTAATATCTTCACTTTTCACCTCTTGCAATGATTTTTCTCGTACTTATATATTTATACTAAAACCTATTTTTCTAAACTTTTCGTTCGTAAAATCTTTCAAAATATGCTAAAATGTTAACATATTTTGAGGAGGTTTTACAATGTACGATGAATTAAATAAACTTATACAAAATTCAAACAACATAGTCTTCTTTGGCGGTGCCGGTGTATCAACTGAAAGCAACATTCCCGATTTTCGTTCAGAAAGCGGGCTTTACAAAGCACAACAATATTACGGACATTCTCCGGAAACAATACTTTCACACGATTTTTTCTATTCCGAAACAGAAACTTTTTATAGATATTACAAAGAAAACCTAATTTACAAAGATGCTTTACCCAATTCAGCTCACATAGGTCTTTCTAAGCTTGAAGAAATGGGTAAATTAAAGGCTGTAATAACACAAAACATAGACGGCTTACATCAAAAAGCCGGTAGCAAACGTGTTTATGAATTGCATGGTAGCGTACTAAAAAATACCTGTACTTCCTGCAAATCACATTTTGATTTGGACTATATAATGGATGTAGCGCACTTCGGCAAACGCGGTCACACCATTACAGGCATCCCTATATGTGACAAATGTGGCTCAATCATAAAACCTGATGTAGTTTTATATGGAGAATCCCTTGATGAAACCGTTATTACCGGTGCTGTCAATGCTATTGAAAAAGCGGATTTGCTGATAGTTGGCGGCACTTCGCTTGCAGTATATCCTGCTGCCGGACTTATAAATTACTTCAACGGCAACAACATAGTTCTAATAAACAAAGATAAAACTCCTTTCGATAATCGTGCCGCACTCGTAATACACGCGCCCATAGGAGAAGTATTTAAAACCGTTTTAAATCTCTAATGATATTCTCCTGCAATTTGAACCTTCAAGAGATTTGTGCTGCCTTTAATTCCGATAGGAACTCCCGCTGTCAATATTACCCTTTCGCCGGTTTTCACAACACCTGAACGCATTGATGCGGAAACCGCCGCATTAAACAAATCTCTTGTGTTTTTGTATTCAGGTATAATAAGAGATTCCACTCCCCACGCAAGTGACATCTGTCGCCAAACGCTGGCGTTACTTGTGCAACTTACTATCGGGCACTTAGGGCGGTATTTAGAAATCATATATGCCGTCCTGCCTGAAGCTGTCACTGTGACAATAGCCGCGGCATTTAAATCCATAGCCGTTGTGCAAGTTGCGTGGGAAATTGCCGTTGTAATGTCTGATTTAACCAAATCTGTATTTTCTTTCAATCTAAAGTTGTAATCAATGTCCGCTTCCGCCCTCTCTGCAATTTTCACCATGGTCTTAAGCGCTTCAATCGGATACGCTCCGGCAGCGGTTTCGCCGGAAAGCATGATCGCACTTGTGCCATCATATATTGCATTAGCAACATCCGTAGCCTCCGCTCTTGTAGGTCTTGGATTCTTAATCATAGAATCAAGCATTTGTGTTGCCGTTATTACGTGTTTGCCTTCCGATAAACATTTTTTGATTATTTTTTTCTGCAATACCGGTACTTCTTCCATAGGAATTTCAACTCCCATATCACCACGAGCAACCATTATGCCATCCGCTTCTTTTACTATTTCATCAAGATTATTTACACCTTGCATATTTTCTATCTTTGCTATTATATTGATAGTATGACAATCGTTATCATCCAGTATCTTTCGAATTTGGCGAACATCGTCGGCATTCCTCACAAAAGATGCGGCTATAAAATCAACATTTTCTTCAATCCCGAATAATATATCCTCTCTATCTCTTTCACTTATGAACGGCATAGTAATATCTGCATTGGGGACATTGACTCCTTTATTGTTTTTTACAATTCCTCCATTTTCTACCTCGCATACTATGTTTTCTCCTTCTATGCTCTTAACAACAAGCTCAATAAGCCCATCATCTATGAGTATCTTGCCTCCTACTTGCACATCATTTGATAAGTCTTTATAAGTAATGCTCGCAATTTTGCTATTCCCCAATACATTTTCCGGTGTAAGTGTAAATTCCTGATTTTTTACAAGTTCTATCTGTCCGCCTTCAAATTCGCGCACTCTGATTTCCGGTCCTTTTGTATCAAGTAATGTCGCTACCGGTAGTGCAAGTTCTTCTCTAATCCATCGTATTCTTTCGAGTGTTTTCGTATGAGCCTCATGATCTCCATGCGAAAAATTGAGCCTTGCGACATTCATTCCCTCCTGCATAAGCTTTCTTAGAACATCATCATCTTCCGTCGCAGGTCCCAGCGTGCATATTATTTTAGTTTTCCTCATTTGAATCCTCCTATATATCACAAATCAACTTTAAAGCAATCTTTCTAATCCTTTTCCGATTACAATAAAAATTATCTCATTTTCATCTACTACAGTCAAGCCTATACTCACTTGGGGTTGTTTTGTAGCGTTTCTTAAAAGCGGCAGAAAATTTACTGGCATTTGAATACCCCAGTCGCCCGGCTATTTCTCCAATCGACAGATTACTTCCAATCAATAATACAACTGCTTG
>JBQMYS010000010.1:0-29626 GCA_052173355.1 Eubacteriales bacterium
TAGTGGTCGTCGAAACAAGAATCCCACGACTTTAGTCGTGTGGAGTGTCAAAAAGAAACGGTAAAATGTATGTAAAGGATTTGTGAAGAATGATTAAAACTTTGTAATTGCGTGTATATCTATGGCAATAGTTAAAGCTTTTATAAAAATGGAGGAACTTAAGATGAAAGTAGTGATAGTTGGTGGAGTTGCAACAGGGGCGGCAGCAGCTGCAAGGCTGAGAAGGCTTAATGAAGAAGCGGAAATAATAGTTTTGGAGAAGACAGGTTATGTGTCCTATGCAAACTGCGGTTTACCGTATTATATAGGCAATGTTATAAAAGATGAACACGAACTTACACTGCAAACCCCGGAGAGTTTCAAAAGAAGATTTAATATCGATGTACGCGTTAAAAGTGAAGTAATTTCAATAGATAGACAGAATAAATGTGTAACAGTTAGAAATTTGCAGGATGGTAATACTTATGAAGAAAGTTATGATAAATTGGTACTTGCGCCGGGTGCAACAGCGAACCTGCTCAATTTAAAAAATATTGATAAAAACAAAACTTTCAGTTTAAAAACGGTTGAAGATACCAAAGAACTTGAATATTACTTAAGAACGCATGATGTTCGGGAAGCGGTAGTGTTCGGAGGCGGTTTTATAGGTGTTGAAGTTGCGGAAAATTTGCGGCAAAAAGGTTGTAATGTTTATATAGCTGTAAGAAATAATCAAATTTTACCAAATTTTGATTACGACATGGTGTTGCAGATAGAAGCGAGAATGAGAAATTTGGGTGTCAATATACTTAAAAATTTAGTGCCTGAGGATTATGAAAAACTTGCAAAGAATGCAGATCTTGTAGTCATGTCTGTCGGTGTAACCCCGCAGATAGAACAGGCAAAACAGGCAGGGCTTGAAATTTCAGAACTTGGAACTATTGCAGTAAATGAAAAAATGCAAACTTCCGATGAAAACATATATGCGGGCGGAGATGCAGTAGGTATTACAAACGTAATATTTAATGAAAAGGCGAAAATAAGTTTGGCAGGACCGGCTGCAAAGCAAGGACGTGTTATAGCTGACAATATTTGCGGTTTGAACAGCACTTACGAGGGAGCAAATCCAAGTTCCATATTAAAAGTATTTGATATTACAGCTGCAAGTACCGGAATAAATGAAAGAGAGGCTGTTAGGAGGGGAATAGATGCAGATAAGGTGATTTTCAATTCGCCTTCGCATGCAACTTATTATCCGGGTGCAACATCAATGTTTTCAAAGGTAATTTTTGAAAAAGGAACAGGTAAATTGCTTGGAGCGCAGATAGTAGGGCAAGAAGGTGTAGATAAGAGGATTGATGTTTTGGCAACTGCGATATATGCCAAACTTACGGTATACGATTTGAAAAAACTCGATTTGGCTTATGCGCCGCCGTATTCTTCAGCAAAAGATCCTGTTAATATGGCGGGATTTATAATTGAAAATGTTGTGACGGGAAAGATGAAGCAATTTTTTGCAACAGATGTGAATAAACTTGAAAATCGTGATGATATAGTGCTTTTGGATGTTAGAACACCGATGGAATACAAGTTCGGGCATTTTAAAAATTCTGTAAATATTCCACTTGATGAACTTAGAAGTAGATTATTGGAACTTGATAAATATAAGGGCAAGGATGTTTACATAAATTGTCATAGTGGGCTTAGAAGTTACATTGCGCTTAGAATTTTGCAGCAGAAAGGATTTAATTGTTATAACTTGGCAGGAGGATATGCATTTTATTCTTACTTGGCGAACGATTCGGATTATGATATGGCAAAGAGGCGTGAATGCGGACTTTTAAGATAAATCTTGATTTTTGGCATTAAAATCTATATAATTATTGCATTACGTAAAAATTAGGAGGAAATATGCCAAAGCTTATAATACCTGAAAATTATACACCGGTAATAGATTATATGGAAAGTCAAAGGGCGATAAAAAAAATCAAGGACTTTTTTCAACAGGAACTTGCCTACGGATTGCAACTGCGCAGAGTTTCAGCACCGCTTTTTGTAATACCGCAAAGCGGCTTAAATGATAATCTCAGCGGGGTTGAAAGGACAGTCAGCTTTACGTTAAAGGATATGGATGAGCAAGTGGTTGAGGTGGTTCAATCACTTGCAAAATGGAAAAGAATGGCACTCGGAAAATACAAAATACCTGTGGGTCATGGAATTTATACCGATATGAATGCAATAAGGCGTGATGAAGAACTCGACAATATTCATTCAATATATGTAGATCAGTGGGATTGGGAAAAAACGATTTCTAAGCAACAAAGAACAGATGAATATTTGCAGGAAGTGGTTGTAATAATTTATAATGCCATAAAAAATCTGGGAGACTATGTAAACAGGTTGTATAGGGGGCTACAAACAGAAATTCCGAACGAAATATATTTTGTGACAACTCAGGAACTTGAGGACAGATGGCCGGATAAAACTCCTAAAGAACGTGAGAATTTGATTGCGCAAGAAAAGAAAGCGGTATTTATCAAGAAGATAGGCGGTAAACTGAAATCAGGAGAAAAACATGACGGACGAGCACCGGATTATGATGATTGGGAACTTAACGGTGATATAATCCTTTGGAATGAGGTCCTGGGAATGGCTTTTGAGATCTCGTCTATGGGGATAAGGGTAGATGCGGATGCTATGGAAAGGCAGCTTGCCCTTGCAGGAGCGGAAGATAGGAAAACTATGGAATTTCATAAAGGTATATTGGATGGGACTTTACCTTATTCCATTGGAGGGGGTATCGGACAAAGCAGGCTTTGTATGTTTTTCCTGCGAAAAGCGCATATAGGTGAAGTGCAGGTATCGGTGTGGCAGGAAGATATGATAAAAACTTGCAGAGAAAATAATATATTTTTGCTGTAAAAATGATATTGGAAGGTAATGTATGAACGAAGAACAAAGAAATGTTTATAAATATAAAGAGCAACCGGTGGTTTATGATATAGGAATAGCAAAATCAATAAAGAAAAAAAGAAATTTAAACGGAATTTTGATATTTGCAGCGGTTGTAGCTTTTGTAGTAATAATTGCAGTTTTGCTTTCAATGACAGATGCAGGAGGTACAGGCAACAGTTATCCTTCGGATGATTTCATTGCAAGAGTTGATGTTAAAGGTACAATAGCGGCGAACAGCAATTCGTCCGGGATTTTTGCGAGCACACCGCAGTACGATCATAATTGGACGGTTTCAACAATAGATGAATTGATAGATAAAGATTCCAATAAAGGACTTTTAATTTATGTGAATACTCCCGGAGGTTCTGTATATGAAACTGATGAGTTATATCTAAAAATAAAGGAATATCAGCAAAAAACAAAGCGCCCTGTTTATGCGGTTATGGGAAATATTGCAGCTTCCGGAGGTTATTATATATCTGCACCTTGCGACAAGATTTTGGCAAACAGAAATACATGGACCGGTTCAATAGGAGTTACGCTCGGTAATATAATGGATTTTTCAGGATTTTTGGATGAACATGGAGTAAAGGTAAATACAATTACATCAGGTCCTAATAAAGCTATTGGAAACAACATGCAACCTATGACATCAGAGCAAAGAGCAATATTGCAATCTTTAGTCGATGAAGCATATGAACAGTTTGCAGGCATAGTGGCAGAGGGCAGGAAGATGGATATAGATGCTGTAAAGAAGATAGCTGACGGTAGGATATATACGGCAAAACAAGCAAAGGCGGTAAATTTAATAGATGAAATTTGCACTTATGATGAAGCGGTAGCTTTGATGAAAAATGAAAATAAGTTAAAAGGTGTCGATGTTGTAAATTTAAATGAAGAATCTTTTGGATTGCTTTCGAGTTTATTAAGCAAGATAAATCTTTCAAAATTGAGAGCAAGTATTTTGGGTGATGCACCACAATCGCTCATAAATCAAACGGCTTTAGAAAAGCAAAAACTTCAGATAAAATACTGCTGTGAAGAACTTGAAGATTAAGGAGATTTAAAAGTTTTACAATAAGATGCCATAGTTTTATGAGTTTTACTGGATTTTGTTTAGCAAAAGTGATATACTATGGTAACAGGGGAAACCCGAAAGCAATATTTAGGAGGAATTTTATAATGGAAAAATTGATTATCTCGGCGGCAATATGCGGAGCGGAAGTTACGAAAGAACAAAATCCTGCGGTACCTTATACAGTGGAGGAAATTGTTAGAGAAGCAAAATCAGCGTACGATGCGGGAGCGGCGGTTATTCACTTGCACGTAAGAGAAGACGATGGAACTCCAACTCAGAGTAAAGATAGATTCCAAGTCTGTGTTGATGCTATCAGAAAGGAATGCCCTGAGGCAATCATTCAGGTATCGACAGGAGGTGCGGTTGGAATGACGGATCTTGAAAGACTTCAGTCAACTGATATAGATCCGACTCCGGAATTTGCCACTTTGGATTGTGGAACCTGCAACTTCGGTGGAGATGAAATATTTGTAAATACAGACAATACAATATTCAATTTTGCAAAAATAATGCAGGAAAAGGGAATTAAACCTGAATTGGAAGTGTTTGACAAAGGTATGATTGATACAGCTTTAAAAGCTGATAAAAAAGGTCTTTTGAATCATCCGCTTCATTTTGATTTCGTACTGGGGGTTCAGATGACTGCAACTCTTAGGGACTTGTTGTTTATGGCAGAGAGTCTTCCGGCAGGTTCTACATGGACTGCAACAGGACTTGGTAAAAATGCTTGGCATATTGCAGCTGCAACTATTTGTCTTGGCGGACACGTTAGAGTAGGATTTGAGGACAATCTGTATATGGAAAAAGGCGTTCTTGCTGAAAATAACGGTCAGATGGTAAAAAAGGTGGTTGAACTTGCAAAATTACTCGGCAGAGAGGTTGCAACACCTGCTGAAGCAAGAGAAATTCTTGGAATTAAGCCTTTAAAGAAATAAGAAAAATAAAAAGCCTCTTTTATGATAAGAGGCTTTATTTGATTTTGGTGTGCAGGTGAGTTATGTCTTTTTCTGTTGATACAAAAAATGAATTGTCAAGATTGAATGTTGAAAAAAAATGCTGTATGCTTGCTGAAATTGCGGGGTTTATAAGATTTTGCGGAGCAATAAGGCTTGCAGGACTTGGACGGTTTGAAGTTGTAATGAGCACTGAAAATTTAGCAATTTTGAGGCATTACAAGGCTCTTATAAAAGAGTATTTTGATTTGGAAACTAAAGTTAATCATACTCAAGGGAGCGGTATAAAAAAGGCTAGTGCATATGAACTTCGTATAACCAGTGAAAACGGCAGCGAGCAGGTCTTGCGTGAGATAGGCATATTGATGGTGCGCGAAGGCAGCAATTTTATAAGTGACGGTATATATGATGCGCTAATTAAGACGAAGTGTTGCAGGCGTGCATATCTTAGAGGTGCTTTTCTGGGTGCGGGTACGATAAGTGAGCCTGAAAAAGGTTATCATTTTGAAATACTTTGCAATACCGAAAAACTTGCGGTGGATATGGCAAAGCTGTTAAATGCGTTTTCTGCGATAAATGCAAAGATAGTAGCGAGAAGCAAAAGGTATGGTGTTTATTTGAAAGATGCCGAGCAGATAGCGGATGTATTAAAAATAATGGGAGTAAGTGCGCAACTTTTTAAACTTGAAGATATAAGGCTTTTGAAACAAATAAAAAATCAAAGTAACAGAATGCGAAATTGTGATACGGCGAATGTTGAAAAAACGGTAAGTACAGCGGAAAAACAAATCAAAGCGATTAAACGACTTATAAAAACCGGAATGTTTGAAAAGCTTGATAAAAAACTTGTAGAAATAGCTACGGTACGTATGGAAAACCCATATGTCAGTCTTGCTGAATTGGGAAATTTGGTTGAACCGCCGTTAAAAAAGTCGGGTGTAAATCATAGATTAAAAAAATTGGAATCAATAGCAGAAACTTACGAGGAGGAATTTTATGGAAGCGCGAATACTGAAAAGAAGTGATAGAGTAAGAGAATATTTTTCAAAATATAATATTGAAAATTTTTTAATAACCAAAAGTGAGGATGTATCTTATTTGACGGGACTTGCAGGTGAAGATTGTGCAGTCTTAATAACAAGTGATAAAAAATATATACTTACCGATTCGAGATATGAAACGGCGATGTCGGTTCTGACACCTGAATTTGAGTTGATTATAGAGTTTGACTACATAGATTATATAAAGAAAGTAAAACCTGAAAAAATGGGAATTCAGGGTGAAATTATGACGGTTGACATGTATAATGAACTTGCAAGTGCAATACCTACCGAAGATTTGATACCGTTAACAGGAATAATGCAAGATTTGCGACTTATAAAGGAAGATGAGGAACTTGAGATACTAGCCGAAGCTGAAGCGATAGGAGATGCGGCATTTGCTGATATTTTGGGTTTTATTGAACCGGGAATGACAGAAAAGCGTATTGCAACGGAAATTGAGTATTTCATGAAACTCCATGGTGCAGATGGACTCTCGTTTTCTACAATTTCAGTGTCCGGTATAAATTCTTCAAAGCCACATGGTATACCAAGTGAAAAGGTGGTAAAAAATGGAGAATTGTTAACTTTGGACTTCGGGTGTAAATACAAAGGTTATTGCAGTGATATGACAAGAACGCTTGCTATTGGCAAGATTTCAGATGAAATGCGCAATTTGTATGAAGTGGTTTTGGAAGCGCAGATGAATGCATGCGAAAAGCTAAAACCCGGAATGCACGTAAAAGACGGAGATGCTCTTGCCAGAGATATAATTAAAAAATATGGATTCGGAGAATATTTCGGACATGGACTTGGGCATGGAGTAGGGCTTGAAATACATGAAGATCCGTATTTGAGTTTCAGAGGTAATCATATATTAAAGGAGAACATGACAGTTACTATTGAACCGGGGATCTATTTGCCTAATAAGTTTGGGGTAAGGATAGAGGATTTGGTATTTATTACGGCTGACGGCATAAAAAACGTGACCGGCTCACCGAAAGAGCTGATCACGATTTAAAGTTTGGATTTAATTAGTTGTATGGGATATTAAACATGTCAGATGTAAGAGTTTCTCTGGATATATGCCAAGGTTCAAATTCAAAATCCGTATTGTAGCAATATCCGTCTTGTGGAAAATCAATTTTAAAACCGTTTCTACCATTTTCCTTAACGGTGTATAGCATTCTATCCGCATTTTCGTAAAGGTCTTTGAAAGTTTGATTTTTTTGCAGGAAACTGACTCCCATGCTGATGTTAACAGGAGATACCGTTACCCCTTTGAATTTGAATTGTATTTTCTTTGTGGTGTTCATAATTTTTCTACAAAGATCAACGGTTTCTTCTTTTGTGAGTTTGTTCGGTATGAAAACTGCAAATTCATCTCCACCGATTCTACCTGCAAATCCATGCTTGGAAAAAACACTGTTGAGTGCTTTGGCAAATTCAACTAAGACGAAGTCGCCACTTAGATGTCCGTATTTGTCATTGATAGATTTGAAGTGATCTATGTCAAAAAGAGCCAGAGCACTACATAGCCTCATATTTGATTCGGCACTCTTTTTGAACGATTTTGAGTTCAGTATGTGAGTCAAACTGTCCATAGTTGCTTGTTTTATAAGAAGTTCAAGTTCTTCATGTTCGGATTGTACGTTTTGTAATTTACCAATCGCATATGCCGGTGTACCGGTTTCATCGTTTACTATCTTTGTTGTTACCCTTAACCAATTTTTTATTCCATTGGTATATTCGTAGTTTATATCTCTTATCAAGTCCGTTTTTTCAGCAAGGCAACTGTAAAGTGTATTTTCGTAATCAAAATTTGAATTTGATATGAATTTACTGTAATTGTAAAACGGATTATATTTGAATATAAGCGGAGATGTGGCATTTTTGAATGTTAAAATATCGGTTTTATAATCGTACTCAAATATGTGCTCATTGCTGATTTCAGATAGCTGATTGAATTTTTTGTTTTCAAGAGCAATAGCATTTGATGCTTTGGTTCTTGCTCTTAAAGTTACGTACATCCATGCAATAGCTATAGCAAAAATCAAAATAGTGAATACGGTAAGTTCGGTTACATGAGATTTTGCAAAGTCTGATAAAGTCACATTGTTTGATATATAAATATTTTGAATCATTATATCTTGCACTGTTGAAGCCGGTATGTCTTGAAGGCACTTTGAAATAATCGAAAATAAAAGAGGATTCGAATTTTTTGAAATGCCTAGACAAAGGTGTTGGTCGAAAGCATTGATATTGCTGAAATGCAAATCGTGAAACTTATTCAGCGACAGGTAGTATTGAGCTTCCAAATCGTTCATGAATGTTATATCGGCTTTACCGTTGTGAACGGCATTTACACAATCTCGCATACTTTCATAGTATAGGGGCTTTAAATTCGGATAGTGAATTTTTACCATATTTGTTATGTAGTCATGGCTTACAAGAGCAACGGTTTTCGGATGTTTTTTTGAATTTTGAACCATCTGTATAGGTGTAGAGATGATTGGTTGTGTTATGTTTACATTGTTTTCATTTGCCCATTTGTAGTCAAAAGATATGGACGTAATAGTAGGTATTGTCGAATATGTTTGAGCGGAAAGCTGTTCTAAAGCACCAACGCTGGATTTGCTGTTGACATATGAAAATTTCAGACCGCTTCTGGATTCTATTTCATTAAGTATATTCGGAATTATACCGTTAAACGATCCGGTCATTTCATTTACAGATTCTATAGGGAACCAAAAAGGATCGACTAAAACAAGGATTTTAGGATGTTTCTTTATGTATTCAAGTTCTTTTGTTGAAAACACCGTTTTTTCCGAACTTGATTGAGTAAAATACTTGGAATACAGGAAATTATTGAAATTAGGGTTGTATGTCATGATTTTATCCATGGCATAATTTATACCGGTAAGGACTTCAAGATTTCCCTTTGTAGTTGCAAAATAAAACGGTATAGGATTGAATTGGGCTATGGTTTTAAATCCGCGTATCACGTCCGTATTGCTGGCAAGCAGTGCATCAATCTCCTTGTTTTTAAGCGATACCTGTGCATCGCTTAAAGTGGGAAACACCTTTGTACGGTAGTCGAAGTGGTTGTTTTGTGCATAAAGCTTAAGCATCTCAGCTTGTGTGGTTCCTTCTTCAACACCGATGAGCATATTATTAAAGTTATGGAAGTTTTCATATTCGAATTGGGAATCGGTTTTATTTGCAAAAATGCAACACTGTTCGATGCCGACATTTATTCTTGAAAAATCTAAAAATTCTTCTCTTTCAGCAGTTTTATTCATTATGCCTATTAAATCAATTTTGCCGTCTTTTAACCATTGAAGACACTCTGCGAAAGAGCCGAAATGGTATTCATAATTCCAGTTGTTGTATTGGGCTATAGCTTGGAGCCATTCGTAATCGTAGCCTGACAGTGTTCCGTCCGCATCGGTTTGATGAACGCCGGCACTCGAAAACCAGCCTACTTTAACAACTTTGCCATGTGATAATTTTTTTTCACGAACAACATTAGGGGTATTAGCGTTAACTAATTCAAACTTGTCATTACTCAAAGTGTCCATCACATCTGCGAAGGCATATGTGGAAAATGGTATTATTGATATTACAGTTATCAATAGCAGTTTTATTATGCCGAACTTTTTCAAGTTAACCTCCTCAAGTATAGATGATTTTAGTAAAATTGACAGTATGATAATTATACACCTTTTTAGTAGTAAATGAAAGTGAAAAATTAAACAATGCAGCAAAAAAATATTTAGACATTTGTATTTTAAATTCAATGTACGTATGATAGAATATACATTGACTTTCAAGCAACTTTAATTGAAATAAAGATTTAAATTTGAACGGGAGAACCGAATGAAATTTGTAAAAAAAATAAAAAAGAAATTAAGAAGATTATACAAAGCCGTATTTGTTTTAATGGCGATAATAGCGGTAGCGTATGGCTATTATGAGGAACTTTTTACAGACAATAACAATGCTGATTTAATCAAACAAAATGAAGCAGGTTTTTTTGATTCATTAAACAATGCCGATTCTATAACGAATGTACCCGAATACACAGGCGAGCCGTATATTACAATCAATGAAAATGAACCGTTTTTTCAAGATGCAGACATGACAAGCGATTCATTTGAATATTATTCGAAGCTTGATTCATTAGGACGATGCGGTGTGTGCATCGCATCTATAGGTAAGGATATTATGCCTACGGAAAGGCGGACAAGTATAGGTATGGTAAAACCGTCAGGTTGGCACACTGTCAGATATGATGATTTGGTAGACGGAAAGTATTTATATAATCGTTGCCATTTAATAGGCTTTCAGCTGGCAGGCGAAAATGCCAATACATTAAATCTCATAACCGGTACAAGGTATTTGAACAATGAGGGTATGCTTCCTTTTGAAAATTTGGTGGCGGATTATGTAAAAAGAACAAACAACCATGTGATGTATAGAGTGACACCTATATTTATCGGGGATGATTTGGTTGTACGAGGTGTTAATATGGAGGCGAAGTCGGTTGAAGACGATGGAGCAGGAATTAAATTTAATGTTTACTGCTACAATGTTCAGCCGGGAATTGCAATAAATTATCAAACAGGAGAAAGCGAAAGGATTTAGATTCGAAAGCTTATAAATTTGCTTTATCACATTTTACTGCTGTAAAGGTTTATATTGATGATAAATGTGGTATAAGTTGAAATGTAGTATAATTGTATTGAATTTTTATAATATTGTAAAAAAAGTAGGAAAGAGAGTGGAATGGTAAAGAAAATTTTAGCAGTAGCGATGATAGGCTGTTTTGTATTTATCAATATTGCGTGTGATGTTATCAATCCGAAAACGGATTATGAAAGCAAACTTGATCCTGAAAATCCTGTGACTATAACATTATGGCATTATTATTTTGATGAAAAGGAACAAATTTTAAATAATTTTGTAGAAAAATTCAACTCAACTGTCGGAATCGAAAAAGGGATAGTGGTCGAACCTGTAAATAAGGGACGTATAATAGATCTTGAAGCGGCATTGACAGATTCTGCAAACGGTGTTGTAAATTCTGATAAGATGCCTAATATATTTTCAACATATATAGACAAGGCGGTAGAACTTACAAAATTGAACAAAATGGTAGATTTGAACGATTACTTTTCAGAAGAAGAAAAGCAGGAGTTTGTAAATAGTTTTGTGGAAACAGGTTCATTTGGAAAAAAGTTTATGGTAATTCCGATAGCTAAAAGTACGGAGATTCTGTATGTAAACAAAACAAAATGGGACGAGATAAAGGAATTTACCGGACATACGGATGAAGATTTGGCTACATGGGAAGGAATTTCAGAAGTTGCAGGGGATTACTTAAAAATGAATTGTAAAGGTACCGGTAAGGCCGAAATAGGTTTTTTTGGTTACGAATCTTTGGAAAATCTGATAATTCTTGCTATGAAAGAACAAGGAGTTGAGGTAATAGACGGAGAAGATAAGATAATACATTTAAATGAACCCGAACTTAAAAAATTCTTTAATATGTATTTCGGCAATATGATTACAAGCAAGTTCTTTATTGAGGGTAAATTTAGAACTGATAATGTTCAAACGGGCAGTTTGGTTGCGTATACAGGGTCGACCGCAGGAGCAAAATACTTTCCGACTGCAGTTGTTGAAAACGGTATAGAAAGACCGGTAGAATTGCTTGCATTGAGATACCCGACTTTTAAAGGAATGAGGAGATATTCATTTTTGCAAGGTGCGGGGATGGCGGTTGCAAAAGCTTCGGATGCAGAGGTGGAAGCGAGCATAGAGTTTTTGAAATGGTTTACAAAAGATGAAAACAATCTTAAATTTGCGGTAAAAACTGGATATTTGCCGTCTAAGAAAGCTTTGTACGAAAAAAATACTTTCGATAAGACAATAGAAAAATTAAGAGAAGACGGGCTGCAATCAGACCACCTTGCAAGTATATACGAGATAAGTCGAGAGATAATTTTAAGTGAAAATACTTATTATGTTAAACCGTTTGAAAAGAGTTACAAAGTTAGGCAGATACTTGGTGAGACATTAAACTCCTGCGTAGAGGAAGGACTGGAAAATCCGAGTAAGTACAATGGCGTTAACATGGAGATGCAATTTGATATTTGGCTGAAAAGAGTAAAACAGCAGTTAGATAGAAATGAAATACAATATGAATAATTAGCATAATTATAAACGGATAAAAAATGTAAAGCGGGAGAGGTTATGAAAAAAGCTAAATCATTAAAAACAAAAATGGTAATAGTTATGCTGATTTTGTTGATATTGCAGAGTGTATCAATACTGTCTGTTATGGTCTTTTCAGATGCTTTGACGATGCTTGATTCTTATGCATTTCGTTTTTTTGAAGGAACGACATCGGAACAAATTAAAAAGTGTAACGATAATATTGGAGTCCTTATAGATAATGTTGCTGATAAATCGGGACGCATCAGTAAAGGTGTTTTAGAGGATTTTCAAGATGAAAGTGTAAGTGCGGAAGGACGCTATAATGCGGCTATGTTAAAAGCATCGCAGCATTTGGTGGATTTGCTTCATTACAACAATGTAACAGGGGCTTTTTTAGTGATGGATAAAGACTTGCTTGAGGAAATCAGCGGGCAGGAAATATATTCAAATCCGAGCATATATTTTCGTGTTTCCGATGGGGATGTGCATGATTTTGATTATAATAAGGTTTTCATGTATGCAGGTCCTACTACAGTTCTTAGACATTACGGATTTTCAGGAAATATAAGTTTAAACAGACAGTATTTAACAAGCGATCGCATAGGCGATAAGGATTTTTATAAAAAGCCTATGGAAGCGGTTGAGAAATATCCGGTAGCAGAACTTAAAAGGTACGGATATTGGAGTGAACCTACTAAGATTATTCCGAATACTGTAAAAGTCGTCACATATACTTTACCTTTGGTTGACGGAAACGGAAAACCTTTCGGGGTAGTGGGAGTAGATGCCACAACAAATGTATTTGCGCGTGAATACCTTTTTACAGACAATTTACCTTATGAAAACAGTTTTTATATAGCGGCGAAGATGAAAGGAGCAAAGATACTTACAAACTGGGTAATTGCACAAACACCGCTGGGTGCACAGAAAGTCAGCACCAGTGAATTTTTAGAAGTGAAAAAAGGAATATACAAAAATATTTATAAAACAAAATTGCAAGGTGGAGAAAATATATTCTGTAATTTTGGAAAGTTGGGTATGTATAATGTCAATTCACCTTATGCTGAAGAAAACTGGACCGTTATAGGTTTTGTTAAAGAAGATGTCCTGAGGAGTGATTCGCTGAAGGTTAGAAATGTACTTGCAACAGGAGTAATAGTGATTGCAATATCGTCTTTAATTGTGGTGATTTTACTGTCAGAAATGGCAACCAGAAAAATAAAATTTTTAGAAGCGGAAATTGAACAAATTTCCTCGGATGCACCGGTTGAACTTAATTCTATAGGGATTTTGGAAATAGACCAGCTTATAGAAAAGGTTAAAATTTTCAGTGATGAAGTCTTACAGGCACACGGCTTGACATCTACGCTTCTTGATATTTCACTTTTGCCGGTTGGTGTTTATGAGATAAAAAATGATTTTGATGTTGTCGTAGCTACGCCATACATAGCGAAATTATTGAAATTTGAAGGCAAAAAGACACATATTACAAAGCACGAGTGGGCGGAAAAAATTACAATGCTAACGCAAAAACCTTTTCCGAAAGAGCATGATAATATTTACGAATACTATGACAGACGTTACGGTCAGATGTATTTGCGTATACGTGAAAAAGAAACAAAAATCAGCAGACTGGGCGTAATAGCGGATGTCACAAAGGAAATAGGCGAAGAAGTAAGGCTTAATATGTTGCTGGACCATGATAATTTGACAGGACTTTACAATAGACGAGCTATTGAGAACAAAGCTTCCGCTATGATTCGAAGTGATCCTGACAGCATAGGTGCTTTGATATTTGTTGATTTGGATAATTTAAAGTATGTAAATGATACGTACGGACATGAGATAGGAGATGTTCTTATAAAGGAAGCTTCTGTGATATTCGCAGGTTTTAAGGATAACGGTGCGATTGTTTCACGTATTTCGGGCGATGAGTTTGCTATATTCATGACGGGCTTTAAGGATAAGAGCGAGATACAGAAGATACTAAGCGATAGGATAATAGATGCGGATCTTCAATTTATAACCGTTCAAGGTGATAAGAAGATTGCAATCAGGTATTCTACGGGGGTTTCGTATTATCCGCAAGATGCAACTAATATAAAAGAACTTTTGAAGTTTGCGGATTTTGCTATGTATGAAGCAAAGAAAACTGAGAAGGGTTCGCTTTGTGA
This sequence comes from Eubacteriales bacterium, assembly GCA_052173355.1. Taxonomy (GTDB): domain Bacteria; phylum Bacillota; class Clostridia; order Peptostreptococcales; family Anaerovoracaceae; genus JABZIP01. The sequence continues at coordinate 14,402 of JBQMYS010000010.1, forward strand.
ATTTGATAATAAAAAATATTTTGAACAAAAATATTTGTTGGAAAATCGTGAAAATATTAACACACTCTTGCTGTATGAACAAATCAGATTTGCCTTTCAGCCGATTGTTGATATGCAGACAGGTGATGTAGCGGCATTTGAAGCCTTGATGCGACCTTCTACACCTAATTTCAAAAATCCTCTTGAAATAATTTCGGTTGCCAAGATGCAGGCTAAATTGAAAAATCTTGAACGAATGATTTTCAGGCTTGCGTTTAAAACGATATATGAGAATATGGATAAGATTGGGAACAGAAAGATATTTGTAAACAGTATTCCGCAACATATGATTTCATTGGATGAGGTGATGGAACTTTTAGATAAATATCCGATAGATCTTAGTCAGATAGTTGTAGAAGTTACGGAAAGCGAAGCGGATATGCTTAATATACTTTGTGACAAACTTGAAGAATTCAAGGAAGCTGGAATCAAACTTGCGATAGATGACTATGGCAGCGGCTATTCAAGTGAGGTTCGTATGCTCAAAATCAGTCCGGAAGTAATAAAAATGGATATAAATTTAATTTCCAATATAGACAAGGATGACAGAAAGAAAAAACTTGTATCCGATTTAATAGCATTTTGTGTTCCGAATAAAATTAAAGTTTTGGCAGAAGGCATAGAAACAGCACAAGAATTAGAAGAATTGTTAAAATATGAAATTGATCTCGGTCAAGGATACTATTTTGCAAAGCCGGATTTTGAGTTTAGGACTGAATTGGAAGCAAAAAAGGAAATATTAAAGTTACGTGGGTAAATAAAAAAACCGCAGATTCTGCGGTTTTTTGTTGGCGGAGATGGTGGGATTCGAACCCACGTGCCCTTGCGGACAACTTGATTTCGAGTCAAGCTCGTTATGACCGCTTCGATACATCTCCAAATGCAATCAGCCTTTATACTATACGGTATTTGGTTGAAAAAGTCAAGCTTTTTATTGTAAAAACACCTCAATTAGTGTAAGTAATGGACTTTAAAAGTGAAAGGAAGGATATGGCTAATAATACAGGGGAAAGACCGAAACCTACAATGCTCATGATATTGGACGGATTTGGAAAGACAGAAAAAAAACATGGAAATGCAATTTTGGCGGCTAATACACCGTTTTTAGATAAGCTTTTTTCGGAATATCCGCATACGTTACTTGATGCTTGCGGGGAAGCTGTAGGATTACCGAATGGGCAGATGGGAAATTCGGAAGTAGGGCATATGAATATAGGCGCAGGCAGAATAGTATACCAAGAACTTACAAGGATAGGAAAAGAAATTGAAAACGGTAATTTTTTTAAAAATCCTGTATTTTCAGCTATTATAGAAAAGGTTAAAGCTAAAAACGGAGCATTGCATTTGGTGGGTATGCTTTCCGATGGAGGTGTGCACAGCCATATATCTCATTTGTTCGCTCTAATTAAGCTTTCTAAAATCAGTGGTTTAAAGAAGCTTTATATACATGCGATTTTGGATGGTAGAGATGTTGCGCCAAGATGTGCTGAAAAGTATATAAGTGAATTAGAAGAATATTTAGAAAAAATAGGTATCGGAGAGATTGCAACCATAGGTGGAAGATATTTCGGTATGGATAGGGATAAGCGTTGGGATAGGGTTAAACTTCATTTTGATGCTATAAATTCCGGAATAGGAATATCATTCGGTTCAGCCACAGAGGCGCTTTTAAATGCGTATGCGCACAACCAAAATGATGAATTTGTGACTCCAAGCGTAATTGTTAAAGCCGGTAAAAAACCCTATATTCACGAGCAGGACGGCATTATAATGTTTAATTTTCGTCCTGATAGAGCAAGGCAACTTGCGGCCGCATTTACAGAAGAAGTGTTTGAAGGGTTTGAACGTCAAAATTATAATAAAAATGTTCCGCTTGTTTGTATGACAAATTATGATTCATCTTTAAAAAATTTGAGCATTGCATATGAGCCTCAAGTGTTAAAAAATACTTTGGGAGAGTATATATCAAATTTAGGTCTTAGACAACTTAGAATTGCGGAAACGGAAAAATATGCGCACGTGACGTTTTTCTTTAACGGTGGTGTTGAAACGCCAAATAAGAACGAAGATAGGATACTGATAAATTCTCCAAATGTTGCGACATATGATTTGAAGCCTGAAATGAGTGCATATGAAGTTACGGATAGACTTTTAAAAGAAATTGAAAAAGATAAATATGATGTGATAATTTTAAATTTTGCGAATTCCGATATGGTAGGGCATACAGGAGTTTTTAAAGCTGCCGTAAAAGCTGTCGAAGCACTTGATGTATGCATTTCCAAGATTGTGACCAAGATACTTGAAGCGGACGGGCAGGTATTGATAACTGCTGATCATGGCAATTCTGACGAAATGCTCGACGATAACGACAATATAGTAACTGCGCATTCACTTAATCCCGTACCGCTTTTACATATAGCAAATAAAGCAAAAAAACTAAAAGCAGGAGGAGCATTGTGTGACTTGGCTCCAACGCTTTTAGATTTGATGAATCTTGATATTCCAAGTGAAATGACAGGCCGATCACTCGCCGTTAAATGTTGAATTAACGGATAGAGCATCTATGAGCAGGATGTCTTTGTGTTTTTCTGTAAAATAGTTTAATGTAAATGAATTAGGAAAGAGTATGATTGGACGTTCAAAATGGTCAAATACAAGTTTTGTACGAGAGTCCAAACAACTACTTACATAATCCAAATCTGTGTTTTTTATCCAGCAAGCAATGCTGTAATCAAGTTTTTCCATTCGGATATTTGAATTGTATTCATTTGTGAGTCTGTATTCGAATACATCGAATTGGAGAGCACCGACTGCTCCTATTATGATTTCATTGTATTTTGTATGGTAAACTTGAACAGCACCTTCCTGCGCAAGTTGCATTACTCCTTTTTGGAAATGCTTTGCTTTCATCGTATTGACAGGGCTTACAAGTGCAAACAGTTCAGGTGGAAATGTGGGCATAGGTTCAAAGAAAAAAGTATCTTTTTTTGTGGTAAGGGTATCACCGATTTGATAATTGCCTGTATCGTAAATACCTATTACATCACCTGCATATGCTGTATCAAGGGTTTCACGTTCATTTGCGAGTAACTGGGTTGATTGGTTGATTTTTATACTTTTTCCTGTTCTTGTAAGCGTCACGCTCATGCCTCTGTTGAAAGTACCTGAGCATATGCGCAAAAATGCTATTCTATCACGATGCGCGGGGTTCATATTTGCTTGAATTTTAAATATAAATCCCGAGAATTCAGTGTCTGTAGGTGAGATTTCACCATCTGTGGTTTTTCTGTTTGAAGGGGCAGGAGACAGCTCCAAGAAGTGATTAAGAAACGGCAAAACTCCGAAATCGGCGAGTGCAGAACCGAAAAACACAGGTGATAATTCGCCTTTTGCAATTTTATTTAAATCAAAAACATTTCCCGCTCCGTCAAGCAACTGCATGTCATCGCGCAGTGCGTTTAAGTTGTTTTGAGTTAAAAATTCTTCAAGTTCTTTTCCGAATACACCGTTTTTACCAAGTTTTATAGTTTTACCGATTTTATAAAGGTGGGCTTCGTTTTTAGTTCTGTCGTAAATCCCTTGAAAATTCATGCCGCATCCTATTGGCCATGTGATTGCGACAGAGGGTATTCCAAGCACATCTTCAAGTTCTGCGAGAGCATCTATTGGAGGCATTGCTTCCCGATCCATCTTATTTATGAATGTAAATACAGGAATACCTCGCATTTTACAGACTTTGAACAGTTTTTTTGTTTGAGTTTCAACTCCCTTTGCACCATCTATAACCATTACGGCGCTGTCTACGGAAGTAAGTATTCTATAAGTATCTTCTCCGAAATCGTTGTGACCGGGGGTATCCATTATTGAAATAACTTTATTTGCATATTCAAACTGCATGACTGAAGACGTTACTGAGATTCCTCTTTGTTTTTCTATTTCCATCCAGTCGGATGTTGAAAATTTTGAATTGTGTCTGCCTTTTACGGTTCCGGCTTCGCGGATAGCACCGCCATGCAATAAAAGTTTTTCCGTAAGGGTAGTTTTCCCTGCATCAGGATGGGAAATGATACCGAATATTCTGCGTTTTTGTACTTCATTTGCTAAATTGGTTGTCATTCAAATCTCCTTTTTGAGCATTTAAATAGTCCATGGAATAAGCATGGATATAGTGTTCTCACTTTTGAAAATGCTATTAAGCACGAGTCAAAGGAGAAAGCTATTTATATCAGTTTACACTAATAACAGCCTACCGTCAATACTTCGTCTGTTGCACAAAAAAACAAAAAAATAAAAATGTCAAAAAATGACTTGCAAATTTTCGTAAATCTACATATAATATGTGTTTATGATGTATAAGATAAAATTAGGGAGGGCTTTATATGGATACAGCTAAAAATTTAGTGATTGTAGAGTCGCCTTCAAAGGCTAAAACAATCGGAAAATTCTTAGGCAGTAAGTATAAGGTTGTAGCTTCTGTAGGACATTTGAGAGATTTGCCGAAAAGCAGGATAGGTATTGATATTGAAAAAGAATTTGAACCGCAATACATTTCTATTCGGGGCAAGGGCGATATAATCAAAGAATTAAAGAAGGAAGCCAAGAAGGCGAAAAAAATATATCTGGCAACCGACCCGGATCGTGAGGGAGAAGCGATTTCTTGGCATATTGCAAATTTGCTTAATATAGACTTGCAAGAAGAATGCAGAATTGAATTTAATGAAATTACAAAATCTGCCATAAATAAAGCGATTAAAAATCCGAGAAAAATTGATTTGAAGCTTGTGGATGCCCAGCAAGCGCGCAGGGTGCTTGATCGGCTTGTAGGCTATCAGATAAGTCCGTTGCTTTGGAGAAAGCTTCAAAGGGGACTTAGTGCAGGTAGAGTGCAGTCTGCAGCATTGCGTATGATTTGTGATAGAGAAGACGAAATCAAAAAATTCGTAGCTGAAGAATATTGGAATATAATTGCAACATTATCAAAAGAGGAGAATGCCAAGAAAATAACTGCTAAAAATCGTTTCGATGCGAAGCTTGTAAAAATAAGTGGCGAAAAAAGTATTGTGAATAACGATAGGGATGCTGAAGCGATTGAAAAAGAATTGGCAAAAGGTAAATACAGCATTTCAAAAGTTGAAAAAAAAGAAAAAACAGGAAGTCCTCATGCACCGTTTACGACGAGCAGCTTACAACAAGATGCGGCGAATAAGCTCGGATTTTCGGCAAAGAGAACAATGCTGGTGGCTCAACAGCTTTATGAGGGAGTAGCCATACCGGGTAGAGGTACTCTGGGATTATTGACATATATAAGGACGGATTCAGTTAGAATTTCAGAAGAAGCGCGTGAAAGTGCAAAAGAATACATAATAGAAAAATTTGGAAAAGAGTATTATGCAGGAACGGTTTACAGCAATAAGAAAAAGGATGTGCAGGATGCTCACGAAGCGATAAGACCAAGCTATGTAGATATAGATCCGGATAGCTTGTATTCGGTATTACCTAAAGACCAGTACAATTTGTATAAATTGGTTTGGAACAGATTTATTGCAAGTCAGATGACAAAGGCTGTGTATGACAGTACAGCGCTTATTATCGAAAATGGGAAATATACTTTTAAGGCTAACGGATCAACAATTAAATTTGACGGTTATTTGAAAGTTTATAAAGGCGATGCGCAAACGGATAAAAGTCTACCGAATGTAGCGGAGGGAGATTTGCTTAAACTCATAAATCTTGATTTGGAGCAATGTTTTACGCAACCGCCTGCAAGATATACCGAAGCAAGCCTTGTGAAAGATTTAGAAGAAAAAGACATAGGCAGACCGAGCACATACGCACCTATAATAGCGACTCTTACTCAGAGAAAATACATTACCAGGGAAAAGAAAGCCATACTTCCTACGGACTTGGGTTTTTTGGTAACTGATTTGATGAAAGCGTATTTTAAAGAGATTGTCGATGTAGGATTTACTGCGGATATGGAAGATAAACTTGACGGCATAGAAGTAAAAAATGTGAATTGGAAAACGGTAATTTCAGATTTTTATGAGATTTTTGCCAAAAGCTTGCAAGAAGCGGATGCGCAAATAGAAAAAGTTGAAATTCCGGACGAACCGACAGGAGAAATTTGCGATATTTGCGGAAAGCCAATGCTTAAAAAAAATGGCAGATTTGGAGTTTTTGCAGCGTGCAGCGGGTATCCGCAATGTAAAAATACGAAGCCTATTGTAAACAAAATAGGAATTTCGTGCCCTAAGTGCGGAAAAGATATAGTGCAAAAGAAAAGCAAAAATGGCAAGATATTTTATGGATGTAGCGGCTATCCTGATTGTAATCAGGTGTTTTGGAATAAGCCTACTGAAAAAAAATGTCCCAAATGCGGTGCTGTGATGCTTGAAAAGAAAAATAAAAATACGAATTTTGCTTGTTCTGACCCGGAATGTGGGTATAAAGAATAAAAGATTAAGTTTTTCGTGATTATTGAAATAATTATGATTGTTAAAAAGAGGTGAAAAAATGCTGGAATTTCATGCAACAACAATAGTTGCTGTCCGCCGAAGTCCTGAGGATATATGTATCGGGGGTGACGGACAGGTTACCTTTGGCGAAAAGACCGTAATGAAAACGCACGCAAAAAAAGTGCGGAAAATTTATAAAAATTCTGTAATTACAGGATTTGCAGGTTCGGTTTCGGATGCATTTTCCCTTACTGAAAAATTTGAAAAAAAATTGGAAGAACATTCCGGAAATCTTAGAAAAGCTGCGGTTGCTCTTGCACAAATGTGGCGTTCGGATAGAGGGATGAGAAATCTGGAAGCATTGATGATAGCGGCGGATAAAGAATGTACGCTTCTTATTTCGGGCAACGGAGAGGTAATAGAGCCCGATTATAATTTTATAGCTATCGGTTCAGGCGGAAACTATGCATATGCGGCGGCAAATGCGCTTTTCAACAATACTGAAATGGATGCCGAAGCGATAGTAAGAGAATCACTAAAAATTGCATCTTCCATTTGTGTTTATACTAATGATAATATTTCTGTAGAAAAGTTATAGAGGGAGGTGTTTGATGGTAGAACTTTATAATATGAAACCAAAGCAAATCGTTGAGGAACTTGATAAGTATATAATCGGTCAGCAGGAAGCTAAAAAATCGGTTGCAATAGCGCTTAGAAACCGTTATAGAAGGAGCAAATTGCCTGATGACATACGCGAGGAAATTACACCTAAAAATATACTTATGATGGGACCGACGGGATGCGGTAAAACGGAAATAGCAAGAAGGCTCGCAAAACTCATGGATGCTCCGTTTGTAAAAGTGGAAGCAACTAAGTTTACAGAAGTCGGATATGTAGGGCGAGATGTGGACTCTATGGTTAGAGATTTGGTTGAAGCATCAATTAGAACTACCAAGCAGAAACATTTAGAGGAAAAATATTCCATAGCAGATGAGATAACCGAGGAAAAAATAATTGAAGCTATGGTACCCGGAAAGAAGCATACGCCTACTTCAGAGCCTAAGATGCCTTCAAATCCGTTTGAATTTTTAATGAATCCGTATGGGCAACAAAATCAGGCACCAAAGGAAGAAAAAGTCTTACCTGAGGATGCAAGCGCAATAGACCTTGCGAGGGAGCAAGTCAGGCAGCAGCTTCGTGACGGCAAATTGGAAGATCAGTACATAGAAATACAGGTAAACGAAGCGCCAAAGAGCAATATGCTCGATCTTGGGAACGAGGGAATGAGCATAGCTATAGGAAACATATTCGGTGACATGGGACCTAAAAAGAAAAAGAATAAGAAAGTAAAGGTTAAGGATGCCAGAAAAATCCTAAGAGAGCAGGAAGCTCAAAACCTTATCGACATGGACCAGATAACCGAAGAAGCGCTTGAAAATGCCGAGCAAAATGGCATAATCTTCATAGATGAGATAGACAAGATAGCTTCGGGTGCAAGTTATAAAAGCGGTGCGGATGTATCCCGGGAAGGTGTTCAAAGAGATATACTTCCGATAGTAGAAGGAAGTGTTGTTAACACCAAATACGGACCTGTTAAAACGGATCATGTTTTGTTTATAGGCGCCGGTGCATTTCATATAGCAAAGCCTACAGACTTGATTCCGGAACTTCAAGGAAGATTTCCTATACGTGTGGAACTTGAGAACCTTACGAAAGAATCGTTTATACAAATTCTTACAGTACCGCAAAATGCGTTGATTAAACAACATAAGATGTTACTGGAAACGGAAGGGGTAAAAATAAATTTCACTCAGGATTCCATCGAAGAAATTGCGACTATGGCTTTTCTTATGAATGAGCAAACCGAAAATATAGGTGCCAGAAGATTGCATACAATAATGGAAAAATTACTTGAAGATATATCGTTTAACATTCCTGATGTAGAGGAAGAAAGCATTACAATAGATGCGGAGTACGTAAAAGAAAAATTCGTCGAAAAAATACACGAGGAGGATTTAGACAGATATATATTATAGGCAAAAACAAATATTAAGGCATAAGTATTTTGTTTTGAGTAGTATATGATTTATAAACATGGAAATGGCTTTTAAATTGTTGCTTGTGAAAGGAGATGTAAAAACATGAATAAATATTTGCTACAAAAGATGAGAAAATTGAACTGGCTACTGCAAGAAAGTCAAATGGGGGCTTTTTCATTTAAAGAAATTTGTGAATGGCTCGGTAATATAATGCTTGCAATAGTGTATGTATTTGACGAAAACGGATATGTACTGGGGTCTAACGATAATGACACAAATCCTCCGGTATTGGTTTGGGATGAAAAGACAAGCAGATATAAGGCTCCGTTTAATGCAAATGAAGAATTGCTGGGGTTTGAAGAAAGTGCAATAAATATTTCAAAAGATGAGTTGCAAGGACGTATAGGAATCGGCAAAAATTCGCAGCTCAGTGACGGAGTATACATGATTATTCCTATATTCGGAGGAGGTAGAAGACTTGGAACTCTCCTTACGTTCAGAAAAGAAATCGAGTACGATACGGAGGATGTGATTTTAGGAGAGGCGAGTTCTACTATTATAGGACTTGAAATTTTGAGAATTAGAACTGCTCGAAACGAGGAGGAAGAAAGACTTAAAAATACGGTGCAACTTTCTATAGGAACGCTTTCATATTCAGAGATAGAAGCTGTAAAAAGAATCTTTGAAAATCTTGAGGGAGAAGAAGGGCTTTTGATTGCCAGCAAAATTGCGGATAAAGCGGGAATTACACGTTCTGTAATTGTAAATGCGCTTAGAAAATTGCAAAGTGCAGGGTTGATTGAAACGCGTTCGCTTGGAATGAAAGGTACTCACATTCGGATCTTGAACCCTAAGTTTACCGAAGAACTCGATAAATTAAGGATGTAAGTGTATTTAGGGGTTGCTTTTGAGCACGCGAAAATAAAAATATAAAAAGGGTTTGTATGATAAATTTTACTAAAGACAATGAAGTGATAACCGACGAAGCTTATGACGCTATAATTGTAGGGCTTGAAATAAAAGAAAATATCGACAAATCAATGGATGAACTGAAAGCGCTTGCCGAGGCTGACGAGGTTAATGTCTTGGCAAGCATGGTTCAAAAACTGAAAAAACCCAATACTGCAACATATATAGGGAGAGGTAAATTAACTGAATTGGCGGAAGCTGTTAAAAACATGGATGCCAATTTGGTTATTTTTAATGATGAACTGTCGGGAGTGCAACTTAGAAATATCGAAGATACTATAAATGTGCGTGTTATAGACAGGACAGGATTGATACTAGATATATTCGCAAAACGCGCAATTTCGCTTGAAGGAAAGTTACAGGTTGAATATGCACAGTTAAAGTACAGATTACCGCGTCTGATTGGGTTTGGAAGTAACCTTTCAAGGCTTGGAGCAGGGATAGGAACTCGAGGTCCGGGAGAAAAAAAGCTTGAAATTGATAGAAGGCATATACAAACTCGTATGGATGAAATCAAAAAACAGCTTGTTGAGGTGAAAGAAAGCAGAGAGACACAACGTGTAAAAAGGCAAAAAAGTGATTTGCCGATTGTTAGCTTGGTAGGATATACCAATTCAGGAAAATCCGCGCTAATGAATAAATTGCTTGAGATTACGAATCGTGAAGAAAAACAGGTATTTGAAAAAAATATGTTGTTTGCAACGCTGGATACTGCACAACGACTTATCAAAATGGAAAACGGATGTGAATTTATAATAACTGATACAGTCGGGTTTGTCAGCAAGCTGCCGCATTCACTTATAAATGCCTTTAAATCGACTCTTGAGGAACTTTTATACAGCGATTTGATAGTTCATGTTATAGATATGACAAGTGAAGATTTTCAGTTCAAATTGGATGTCACAAGGGAGGTTCTTTCGCAGCTTGGAGTTACGGATAAAAAAGAGATAGTTGTATTCAATAAAAAAGATATAGCAGTAACCAAACCGCAATATTCGGGCGAAAGCCTGCTAATATCTGCAAAGACAGGAGAAGGCGTATCGGAATTGTTAAATTGTATAAAGTCTTCTTTATTTTCGGATAGAAAATATGCTGAAATTTTGTTGCCTTATGAAAGAGGTGATATTATTTCTTATCTATGCGAGAAAGCTAATGTAAAGGATATACAATATTTGGAAAACGGCACATTGGTTAAGGTTGATTTGAGTACCGCCGATTATGCGAGATTGCAAAGCTATGATACTTTATAAAACGGTAATGCACGAAGCCGAGGCTGTGCAGATAATTGAAAAATCCAAATTTATTTGCACTGTAAAACCTGTTACCGACAGAGAAGAAGCAAATGAATTTTTTGATAAAATAAGGAAAAAATATAAAGATGCTACACATAATGTTCCATGTATGGTAATAGGTGAAAAAAGCGAATTGCAGTGGGCAAGTGATGATGGAGAGCCTAAAGGTACGTCGGGAGCACCTATGGTACAGATGCTGGTGGCGGAGGGTGTGACAAATATAGCGCTCGTTGTAACCAGGTATTTTGGCGGAATCAAGCTGGGAACAGGCGGTTTGGTGCGGGCATATACAGGTTCTGCAAAACTTGGCTTGGAAGCGGCAAAAGTGGGCTATATGAAGGAACTTGTGCGTATTTCATTTCAAGTTGATTATAGTTTTTTGAGTACATTGCAATACATGGCGCAAACAAGTGATAATATTAAAATTGATGAAATAGTTTACGAAGACAGGGTAGTTATATTTTTTTTGACAGAAAGTGAAAATAGAGATATTGTAATGCAGAAAGTGGCTGAAAATACACAAGGAACAGCAATTAAAAAAAATGAAGAATTTGTAAAAAAAGTATTTGACATGGTACCTTAACTATGATACAATATTCACTGTCGCTAGCGAGTTATGAATAAATTGTGCGGGCGCATTTTGTTCCAAGGTAGCTCAATGGTGGAGCACTCGGCTGTTAACCGATAGGTTGTGGGTTCGAGCCCCACCCTTGGAGCCAAAATTAAAAAAAGTCTTGACAAACAGTATAACATATTGTAGAATGTATAAGCGCGCTATACGAGGAGCGCGAATAAGATTTGGGCGTTTAGCTCAGCTGGGAGAGCATCTGCCTTACAAGCAGGGGGTCATAGGTTCGAGCCCTATAACGCCCACCACATAACTCATTATTGGGTCATGGCCTGGTAGTTCAGTTGGTTAGAATGCCAGCCTGTCACGCTGGAGGTCGTCGGTTCGAGCCCGATCCAGGTCGCCATTTATAATTTAATGTGCTGGTGTGGCTCAACGGTAGAGCAGCTGATTTGTAATCAGCAGGTTGGGGGTTCGATTCCCTCCACCAGCTCCAATACTCCAAATAAGTTATGACTTATGTTGTGTACTTCGAGGGTTTCCCGAGTGGCCAAAGGGGGCGGACTGTAAATCCGTTAGCTTCGCTTTCGGTGGTTCGAATCCACCACCCTCGACCAATTTAATAAAAGAAATTTTAAGCAATATGCGGAAGTGGCTCAGGGGTAGAGCATCGCCTTGCCAAGGCGAGGGTCGCGAGTTCGAATCTCGTCTTCCGCTCCATATGCGGGTGTAGTTCAATGGTAGAACCTCAGCCTTCCAAGCTGATGGCGTGAGTTCGATTCTCATCACCCGCTCCACTATTGCGGGCTCATAGCTCAGTTGGATAGAGCAACGGCCTTCTAAGCCGTGTGTCCGGGGTTCGAATCCCTGTGGGCTCGCCATTTTGGTTTTCAGACCCATTAGCTCAGTAGGCAGAGCACTTGACTTTTAATCAAGGTGTCCGGAGTTCGAATCTCCGATGGGTCACCAATTAAGAAAATAGTAGAACTTGACTTGGAGAGGTGTCCGAGTGGTTTAAGGAGCTGGTCTTGAAAACCAGTGATTCCGAAAGGGACCGTGGGTTCGAATCCCACCCTCTCCGCCATAGGACAGTTTGAATGATGGAGAAGTACTCAAGAGGCTGAAGAGGACGGTTTGCTAAACCGTTAGGGTTCGTATAGGGCCGCATGGGTTCGAATCCCATCTTCTCCGCCACATCATATAGGGGTATAGCTCAGTTGGTAGAGCGATAGTCTCCAAAACTATGCGCCGTGGGTTCGAGTCCTACTACCCCTGCCAATTTAATATAGTCTTCGGGGTGTAGCGCAGTTTGGTAGCGCAACTGGTTTGGGACCAGTGGGCCGCGGGTTCAAATCCTGCCACCCCGACCATATTGGGGCCATTAGCTCAGTTGGTCAGAGCGTCCGGCTCATAACCGGCAGGTCCGGGGTTCAAGTCCCTGATGGCCCACCATTTGCCCAGATAGCTCAGTAGGTAGAGCAAGGGACTGAAAATCCCTGTGTCCTTGGTTCGATTCCGAGTCTGGGCACCATTAAAGATAGCTCCTTGCAGACTTAGTCCGAGGGGTTGTTTTTTAATATTGGGGTATAGCCAAGCGGTAAGGCAACGGACTTTGACTCCGTCATTCGTAGGTTCAAATCCTGCTACCCCAGCCATAGCCTTCGGGCTTTTTTTATTTTGGAAATCACTGAAGATTAGGAGAAAATATGGCACAGTTGTATTATAGGTATTCTACTATGAATGCGGGAAAATCAATAGAACTTATCAAGGTGGCATACAATTACGAGGAAAGGAATAAGACTGTTTTGGTTTTGGTCCCTGCCGTTGATGACAGAAACGGAAAAGGCATTATAGCATCAAGAATAGGTCTGAAACGAGAAGCGGATATTGTAGAAGACGATACAAATATCTTGGAAATGTTCCTTGCTAAAAATTCAAAAAAGAAAATTGATTGTATACTTGTTGATGAATGCCAATTTTTGAAGAAACACCATGTTCAGGAATTAGCGGAAATTGTAGACAGCTTTGATGTATCGGTGCTCGCATACGGGCTGAAAAACGATTTTAGAAATGAACTTTTCGAAGGTTCGTATTATATGTTGGTATATGCAGATAAAATTGAAGAAATAAAAACTATTTGCTGGTGCGGTCACAAGGCGACTATGGTTGCGCGCGTAGTAGACGGTGAGTTTGTAAAGCATGGCGAGCAGGTAATGGTTGGCGGTAACGATATGTATGTTTCATTATGCCGAAAACATTACAATGACGGAAGATTAGGACCATCCGAATTGTAAAATTTTCCTTGAAAGCTGCATCTGCGTTTTAATTCAAGGTCGATGCCGTTTAATATGCTTCGTTTTTTGTAGCTCCATTCGGGAGAGATTAGTATAGGTCGCGGAGCATCAGCACTTAGTCGGTGAATTGTTATGTGTGGCGGTATGATTTCAAGGGAATCAACTACCATGTTTATGTAATCGTACATATTTTGAAAAGGTATATAATTTGGATACAGTTTTTCCATTTGAGAACCGCGCACTACGTTAAGCATATGTAGTTTTATTCCAAAAATAGGCGAATTTGCCACGTATGAGACGGAGTTTAGCATATCTTGGCGATTTTCATTGGGAAGCCCTAAAATAATGTGGCTGACAATTTTGATTCCAAGTGAGGAAAGTCGGGTTACAGCTTCATCATATTCTGTTAAAGTTGAGCAGCGATTGATTAGAGTCGCTGTTTTTTCATGTATACTTTGAAGTCCCAGTTCTACCCATAGAAAAGTTTTTTCGTTAAGTTCTTTTAACAGATGATATATTTCTTCGGAAAAGCAGTCCGGTCTTGTAGCAATAGCAAGTCCGCAGATATTCGGATTTGATAGAGCTTCGTAAAATTTGGCGCGCAATTCATCTACAGGTGCATATGTATTTGTGTGATTTTGAAAATAAGCAATGTAATTACAGTCAATCCATTTATTGGATAATAATTTAATTTGGGTTTCAATATCGCTGGCAAAATCACCGGAACCGCTTGCGGAGCAGAATATACAACCACCGGTTCCTTTTGTACCGTCACGATTTGGGCATGTAAAACCGCCATCAATAGAAAGTTTGACTGTTTTTTTCCCGAAGTGCCGTTTAAGATATGCACCTATCTTGTTAATTTTTTCTTTTTTTATATCAAAGAGTTCATTTTCCATATGATAAGTATAACATACTGTTTAGTAAAATCAAAATATCTAAAAATTCATAATAATATATATTTTATATGTAAAAAATCGAAAATGTAGATAATGCGGGATTCGTTTAAACATTGAAAAATTCGGATTGACAAAGTAATGAGATTAAGCTTATAATTAGAACAATGGTATTAGAAAAATTATAAAACTTACCGTTATGAAAAAGGGAGTAGGGAAATGAAAAAAAGGATAGAGCTATGGTAATTAAAGATGGAAAGTACATGTTTGTTGATAAAGATGGTAATAAACTGTTTTCTTTTACCGAAATCGATAAGTTTTCATCTATTACCGTAGGATTTAACCCGGATGAGATATACGATTTTAAGTATGGAGATGAAACAGCATATATGAAACATTTGGGAATTAGGGCAATTTCATTTGTAGAATTTGAAGATCTTATTTCTGAATTTTCGATGTTACCGTCCGCAGTAAATTTAGGATTTGAATTTCTAAATGGTGAAAGACTCTTGCCTATGTCAGAAAATGGGAAAACAATTTATCTTAACAAGGATTTTGAAAAAGTGATGTCACTCAAATACGATGCCGGCGGATTATTTTTTGATGATATGGCGGTTGTATTAAAAGAAGACTCTGATATTCTTGCAGGTTATATTGATAAAACCGGAAAAGA
>JBQMYS010000011.1:0-29307 GCA_052173355.1 Eubacteriales bacterium
TAAGGCACTCAGTTCCATAGCCCTTTTTGCCGGATAATAGCCCGCTAAAAGTCCTATAAGCGTGGCAAATCCTACTGATGCAAAAGCCAACCAAATCGGTATATGCGATATGTTTCCGTCCATTCCGCCCATCATTTGATCAAATGCCATACTAATTATATCACGAAGAACGGTATTCATCAATATCGAAACTACAATGCTGAAAATCAATCCTGCCAATCCTCCCAAAAAACCTATCAATCCCGCTTCGAGCATAAACATCTTTCGTATGTCGCCCAAATTCGCACCGATTACCTTCATTACACCGATTTCTTTTGTCCTTTCGTATATTGACATTATCATTGTATTTGTTATACCCAGCGCTGCAACAAGCAAAGAAATGCCGCCGATACCGCCCAAAATTCCTTGAATCATCCTGGATGTTTTCTTCACAGAATCAAGCCAGTCGCTCGGACTGTACGTGCCGTAATTTTTTTCACGAAGCGCCTTACTTACATCGCCTGACAAATTTATATCATCAACATAGATAAGTGCCTGCTCATAAGTTTTTCTTCCGGTTTTTATTCTCTCTTTAGTCGCCCTTTGCGTTTCCAGTATGAATTTTTCGACAAATTCTATATTCATATAACAGTTATATGCCGAATCATCATCCGGATTTGAAAGTACGCCTACAGGTCTTACCTTAAATTCGGGGTATTTGATTTTTTCACTTTCATTTCCTCTTTCCTGCCTGTGTCGAAATCCGTAAGAATCATCCCCGGTAATAAACATCTTTTTTTGTTGCATTACCGGAAATTCATCATTCGACCATCCATCCTTACTCGGATCATGAAAAAAATGTGTTATCTGATTGCCGAAAAGTATCATCTCTTTATCGGAGCTGCGAAGCATTCTGCCCCCATCTTCAACTGCATAATTAAATTTTTCAAACACTTCCGGTTTAATACCGATTATCTGCGTAGATGCTACTTTTTTACCCGCAACAATAGCAACACTGGTTTCCACAACAGGAGTAATCGCCGTCACTCCCTCCATCTTTGAAATTTCGCTTATCGTCTGATCGTTTAAAATTCCGTTTGTATTGCCCCTAGATGCCATGCCCTCATTTGCCCGAACCGTTATTACATGAAGATTTCCATAGCTTTCTATCTGTTTTTGATTGTTTTCAGAAAGTCCGAATCCGATTGAAAGCATCACAACTATCGCACAAGTTCCCACAACTACACCGATTACCGCAAGCAACGTCCTGGTCCTGCGCCTAAGCAAATTTCTAAAACAAAGCTCTATCAAATCTCTGTTTGTCATAATTTCCCATTTTCCTTTAGATACACTTTACACATCAAAATCATCAATTTCAAGATCTTTTTCAGCCTTTTTCCTGCGTATCTTTTTTACAACGATGCCCGTTACCGCCATGATAACAACTACTGCTGCAAATATTATAAGGCTCCATGGCACTTTTTTTTGCTTGTTATTCATATCCTGCTCGTCATCTTCCATAGGCGGCTCTTTAATTGCCTCAAATTCAAAAGGAACTTCCTGCACTTGCGCTTCTCCGTCGGTATTTTCAAAAGTAAAAGTTACAATACCGCTAACTTTCCCCGCTTCACGCGGTACAACCGTAAAACTGTATGTATCACTCTTACCGCCTTCCATATTCCCCGCATAGTAACTGTTGGACTGCGTTATATCAAACTCCCCTGAACAATTTATCTTCAAATTATTCAAAACCGTTTTTCCCATATTGTAAAACTGAAGTTCACAACCAACCGGCATCCCTACATACGCTTCTTGAGGAGGTACAAATTCATCAACCACCAATCTTGTTTTTTGTGTCACAGGTATTGCTATAATATCTGAAGATTCAAGTGCTTCGCCGCCCTTCGTTTCATAAGTTATTTTAACCGTCATAGACGTGGTTTTTTGCTCCGCCTGCGGCTTGACATCAAATGCCATACTCTTTGTATAATGTGCTTTTCCGCTAATTCTTTCTATAAAAAACGAATTACTACCGCCTGCAGGTACGAAAACTCCTCCTTCATCTGTCAAAGAAACCTTTATATTCGAAAGTTCTTGAGAAGATGTATTCAAAATTCCCAAATTCAGCATAAAATGCCCGCCTGCCTGCACCGATGCCGCGCCATACGTATAACTATCCACCATAAGTTGCGGTTTTTTTGCCCCACCCGTAGAGCTTCCTTCAATGGCAACTACGGCATACTGGGAAACCTGTGACTTATTTTTATCATCCGTATTCGTACTTTCGGCGTTTATCTTTATTGAGCAGCTTTTTCCATCCTTTGCTTCCTGCGCATAATAACTGATATTGTAATTTTTAGTTTCGCCTGCATCAAAATTGTCAATAAAAATATTTTTACTCCTGTTCAAAAGTCCATCTGCCGGTTCTGCCGTAATTTTGATAGCACGAAGCTTTTTCTTTCCTGAATTTGTAACCGAAAATCCGACATCAAATGTACTCTTTTCAGCAACAACAGCAGGAGCTGTAACATTCACAATATTCAAATCGTTTTTAATGTCATCTTTAGCATCACCGATAACAGGCACATAAATCGTCTTTGCGGTTTTTACGTCACCGCGCATAAAATCTTGACCTTGCACTGTAACTTCTATAGGATAATTCTTACTTTGAGCAGCATCTTCTACCGAAATTGGAAATTCTACTGTAAACTTACGTCCTGTTCCCATATATCCTATATTGGCTTGATTGCTGTCATTATTTATACTCAAAACATCAGGCAAGTTGATTTTCACTACACCGTTTTTAATCACGCTGTTTCCGTAATTGTGCAATGTAATAATAATCTTATTGTCTTCGCCTTTTTTAAATCCGTCAGCCGGCTTCAATACGTGCGATACATCAACCGCTGCAACCCAGCCTACGTCTTGACCGTCCGTAGCAAATTTTTCATATACCGTAAAACCGCTTTCGGCACTACTTAATTCATTTCCTATTGAATTTATCGGTGTAACACCATCCGCCTTAAACACTTTTGCCGTAAATCGCATATTTCTTTTACCTAAAGAAGCATTCTTGGTTACAGAAACTTTAAAAATCACAGGAAATTCACTGCCCGCAGGAACAGTCGCATCTCCGGCAATGCCTGTTATATTTATACCGTCACCATCTATAGAAATTGCCATATCCTTAACTACAACAGCTTCCCCCAGCGAGTTTTTAATATTATATGTTATACTTTCTTTGCCGCCTTGAGATGCGCTCACAGAATCACTGCTCACCGTTGCCTTAACACCGAGCACACTCGCATATGAAACACTTTCATATGATGTATTTGCAAATATTACCGCCACGCACACAAATATCGGTAATATTTTTTTTACAAATTTATTTAAAAACACCTTAATTTACCTCTTAGCCATCTTCATTTTCACGCTTCACAGTTTCCACATTCAAAATGTTTCCATCTTGTATTGTGACAATCTTATCCGCATACTGCGCAATGCTTCTATCGTGTGTAACAAGTATCAATGTCGCATTTTGCTTCCTGACCTGGCTCACTATAATCTGCATTACTTCTTTAGTAGTATTCGTATCCAAATTACCGGTAGGCTCGTCTGCGAATATTATCTTCGGACGGGCCGCAAGTGCTCTTGCAATCCCGACTCGCTGTTGCTGACCGCCACTCATTTGAGTAGGTTTTCGGTTTTCATAGCCCACAAGTCCGACAGATTCAAGTGCTTCACTCGCAAGGGCATTACGGGTTTTTTTATCAGTTCCGCGAAATATAAGTGGCAAACTGACATTTTCTACCGCCGTAAGCATAGGCAATAAATGGTACGCTTGAAATATAAAGCCTATATTCTTTTGTCGAAAAAGCGTTACCTGCTTTTCGCTTAATTTGTGAATCGGAACTTTTCCTATGTAAATCTCTCCCTTAGTAGGTTTCTCAAGCCCCGCTACCATGTTCAAAAACGTCGATTTTCCGGAACCTGAAGTACCCAAAAAACAAACTATCTCACCGCGAAAAATCTCAAGGCTGACATCATTCAAAGCCACCACGCGTTCTTCGCCCATGCGGTAAACTTTTCGCACATGGTTCACTTTAATTAAAGGTTCCATTCACTTCCTGCCTTTCAAAATCGCTAAATTTCAACTTTATGAAATATTTTTTTACCCTTTTTTATTATCAGAGTACCATCTTTGAAATCCGCTTTCGTCACCATCATCTTTTTGTCCGAAACTTTTTCACCATTCACTGAAAGACCGCCCTGTTCTATGGTTCTGAAGCCTTCCGCATTGCTCGGAACGAGTTTGATTTCACGAATCAAATTTACAATTCCGATTCCTTCACCTTCAAACATCGCGCCATCAAGCTTTGTTGTAGGGATATTATCCAAATTATCACTGCCGGAAAATGCAGCCCTCGCGGCATCCTGCGCCTTTTGTGCTTCTTCTTTTCCATGAACCAGTTTCGTTACCTCAAACGCAAGAACTTCTTTCGCTTTGTTGATTTCCTGACCCTCCAATGCCGACAATTTTTCAACTTCGCTCATAGGCAAAAATGTAAGCATACGCAAGCACTTGTTTACATCAGCATCAGCAACATTCCTCCAATACTGGTAAAATTCATATGGCGACGTTCTGTTCTTTTCAAGCCACAACGCACCTTTTTGAGTTTTTCCCATCTTTATGCCTTCGCTTGTAGTTAAAAGCGAAAAAGTCATACCGTAAACCTGCTTATCCAGTTCGCGTTTTGTCAATCTGATTCCGCCAAGTATATTCGACCACTGATCGTTTCCTCCGAACTGCATCTTGCAATCTATATCCTTAGCCATCACCATGAAATCGTAAGACTGCATCAGCATATAGTTAAACTCAAGAAAAGATAAGCCTTTTTCCATCCTCTGTTTGAAACACTCTGCTCTCAGCATTTCATGTACCGAAAAATGCTTTCCTATATCTCGTATAAACTCTATATAATTAAGCCCCATAAGCCACGAAGCGTTGTTCACGCATATAGCTTTTCCCGGCTCAGGTTCACGAGTCATCTTCTTGCCCTCATAAACCCAATCATCATCAAATTCCAAAAACTTATCAAACAGTTTTTTAAAAGCGTCACAATTATTTTTAATCACTTCAGGCGTCATCATCTGTCGCATATCCGTTCTTCCCGACGGATCTCCGACCATTCCCGTACCTCCGCCTATCAGCACAATAGGTGTGTGCCCAAATTTTTGCATATACATCATGATTATCACCTGCATGAAATGCCCGATATGCAAGCAATCCGCTGTTGGATCAAAACCTATATAAAATTTTATTTTTTCTTCACTCAAAAGTTTTCTTACGGTTTCTTCATCCGTAAGCTGCTCTATAAAACCTCTTTCTTTTAAAACATCGTAAACATTTGTATGCTCACTTATATTATCCGGTATAAAATTCATATTAAACTCCTATTTCGTTCCGTATAGTCTATCGCCCGCATCTCCAAGCCCCGGCAATATATACGCGTGTTCATTAAGCTTTTCATCCTTTGCCGCAATGAATATATCAACATCAGGATGCGCGCCTTGTAGCGCCGCTATTCCCTCCGGTGATGCTATCAAACACATAAAAGTAATGCTCTTTACTCCCTGCTTTTTAATAAAATCGATTGCAGCCACAGCACTTCCTCCTGTTGCGAGCATCGGGTCGAGTACAAAAACCTGCCTTTTTGCTATATCCTTTGGAAGTTTACAATAATATTCAACCGGTATATGGGTATCCGGATCTCTATAAAGTCCTATATGCCCTACTTTTGCGTTTGGAACAAGAGCAAGCATACCGTCCACCATTCCAAGCCCGGCTCTCAATATCGGAACTATTGCAATATCTTCACCTTGCAACATCTTTACTTGCGTTTTACACATAGGTGTTTCTATTTCAACTTTTTCAAGCGGTAACTCACGAGTAGCTTCGTAACCCATAAGCATAGCGATTTCTTTTACCAAATCGCGAAAATCCTTTACACTTGTTTCTTTTTGTCTAATCATCGCTGTTTTATGTTGTATTAACGGATGCTCAAATACGTATACTTTTCCCATTTTGTTCCTCCCACGCATCTATGTTACTATTTAATATTGTCTATCATATCTATTCGCCTTTGATGACGGCCACCCTCAAACTTCGCCTCAATCCAAGCTTTAAGTATTTTTTCCGCTTTTTCGTTTGATGTTGTACGGCCTCCAAGTGCCAAAATATTTGCATTATTATGTTCTATCGACAATCTCGCCATATTTTCGTCAGTGCAAAGCGCACAGCGAATCCCATGAACCTTGTTTGCAGCTATTGATATTCCTATGCCTGTTCCGCAACAAACCACACCTTTTTCTACTTTCGCCTCAGCAACCGCCTTGCCGCAAATCTCGCCGTACACAGGATAATCTACAGATTCTTCGCTATGCGTACCGAAATCCTCAACCTCTACATTTAACTTTTCAAGGTAGCTTTTCAAATGTTCCTTCAATGCAAATCCGCCATGATCGCTTGCTATACCTATTTTCATTCTATTCTCCCACATTCACTATCTCGTATCCCGCAGCTTTTAGCATACGATTCATAATAGAAAATCCCCTGCCGTTTTTTTGATCATGCCCTCGTGCCAATATCACATCGACTTTTTTTTCATCATAATAGCGCAGCTTGTCAAAAAACGTACTCATTTCAAGTTCTATATCTTCGTCACTATCCCCAAGTAGTATATTTCCAACTTTTTTGCCGGAATTTTCAAGTTCGTTTGTCATTTTCAGCATCTCGGCTTTTACTTTTTCAAATTTTCCAATTAAAATAATGAGTTTTGCCTTCGGTGCATAATGTCTGTACTTCATACCCGGAGCTTTAGGTTTAAAATCCTGCCCGCAAAGCTTCAAATCGAGTTTATTTTTCGCAAAATTTTGCATCTGCACTATATGCTCGTCCACTTCCACCCTTAACCCGATTTTTAAAAGACTTTCCTCAAGTTGATTTTGCGTGATATATCCCGGGCGTAACACAGTAACAACTTTATCCGTAACATCAACCACTGTAGACTCAATTCCGATTTTGCAAGCTTCCCCACAAACTATGCCGTCAACTTTGCCCGACAAATCGCCTATTACATGTCTTACAACAGTCGGACTCGGACTTCCTGACAGATTCGCACTTGGTGCTGCTATCGGGCAGCCTGCGAAGCTGATAAGCTTCCTCGCGGCTTTTGAAGCCGGAAGCCGCACGCCAACGGTATCAAGTCCGCCCGTAGTTACCGTTGGCAGGCAGGCTGCCTTGGGTACTACCATAGTAAGAGGCCCCGGCCAAAACTTTTCTGCAAGCACACTCATAGCCTCACTCACAACAGGTGTCAAATCCCCAAGTTGCGATACGCTGTGAATATGCACTATCATAGGATTATCGCTCGGTCTGCCTTTCGCAACATAGACTTTTTTTACCGCATCGGCATTTAGCGCATCCGCCCCAAGTCCATAAACCGTTTCTGTCGGAAACGCTACAATCCCGCCATTTTTCAAAACTTTTCCGGCTTCTTTCAAATCCTGCTCAGAAGTCGTCCAAAGCTTAGTTTCCATATTTTGCCTTTCTTACAAATTTTTCAGTTTTTCCGCCTGGTCACTTGTAATACACGCATCTATTACTTCGTCTATATCTCCGTCCAAAAACGTATCAAGCTTATATATTGTTAAGTTAATCCTATGGTCCGTAATTCTTCCTTGCTGAAAATTATATGTCCTGATTCTCTGACTTCGATCTCCCGATCCGACCTGCGTTTTTCTCGCATCTGCGATTTCCTTGCTTTGTTCTGCTTGCATCATATCATAAAGCCTTGATTTCAAAACTTTCATTGCTTTATCCTTGTTTTTTATCTGCGATTTTTCATCTTGACAAGTTACCACTATACCCGTAGGTAAATGCGTAATTCGCACTGCCGAATCCGTAGTGTTTACAGATTGTCCTCCATGTCCTGACGAACGATAAACGTCAACCCGCACATCATTAGGATTTACCGTCACTTCCAAATCGTCCACCTCCGGAAGTACTGCTACAGTTGCGGCGGAAGTATGCACTCTGCCCGAAGATTCGGTACCCGGCACTCTCTGTACTCTGTGCGTTCCGCTTTCATATTTCATCCTGCTGTACGCACCTTTACCGTTTATTATTACTACCGCTTCCTTTACACCGCCTATGCCGATTTCATTTATTTCTGTCAAATCGGTTTTCCAGCCTCTGCGTTCTGCATATCGCATATACATCCTAAGTAAATCCGCCGCAAACAATCCCGCTTCATCACCGCCTACACCTGCTCGTACTTCCAATATTACGTTTTTATCATCATTTGGATCTTTTGGAAGCAACAAAATCTGCATCTGCGTTTCAAGTTCCTCAAGTTCAGATTCAAGCTGCGGAATCTCCTGCTTTGCCATTTCCCTAAGTTCTTCATCCGAATCGGTAAGCATATTTTTTAATTCTGCAAGTTCTTCTTTAACTTTTTTATATTCTTTATATTTATTGACTACCGGCTCAATTTCACTCATTTCCTTCATATGTTTTTGCCACAAACCTTGGTTTGCAATTATATCCGGATCTGAAACTTTTATAGCCAATTCTTCATATTTTTCTAAGATAAAATCTAATTTATCGAACATTCTTTCCTACCTTATTTCTGTTTCGATTTTGCCAAATTACATAACAAGCCCCCAATGTAATCAATGGGAGCTTGAGATGTGACTTAATCAATGTTGTATTTGCTCTTGAATTTTTCAACACGACCGCCACGATTTATAAACTTCTGTTGTCCTGTAAAGAACGGATGACAAGATGAACAAACTTCAACTTTAATCTCGTCCTTGTTCGACTTAGTTGTAAATGTGTTGCCGCATGCGCAAGTTACTTTACATTCCTTATAGTCCGGATGGATTCCTTCCTTCATGCTACGCACCTCTTTCTTCCGGGCTTTGCCCTCATATTTAAGCTTACCGCTCTACTGAACAATCATTATAACAAAAAAGGAGTTTTAATTCAACCCCTTTTTTTATGCAATAGCTAATTTTCATTTACAAATAACGAATAAACTTCCGATATTTCCATAGGCTTATAAAAATAGAAGCCCTGAACCGTATCACAGCCCGCAAGAGTCACAACTTCAAGTTCTTGCGGCGTTTCTACGCCCTCTACACAAACGAGCTTGTTAAAATTATGGCAAGCAGAAACTATAGTGGATATGAACACATTGCTGTCCGAAGAATCCGACATCTTTTTCATCAAACTTCTATCAAGTTTAACTATATGAGCAGGATATTTTAAAAGCATCTCAAGCGAAGAATATCCTACACCGAAGTCATCAAGCGCAATATGTATATCCATAGACTTGCAGCTTTCAATAAACTCCTGTAACTTTATCGGATCGTCATTATAATGCGTTTCTGTCAACTCCATAACCAGCCTGTTACCTGCAAGTTCATACTCATTCAGTATCTTTTGCATATACGGAAGCATCGTTTCATCTTTTATCTGATAATAGCTTACATTAAAATCCAAATAAAAATCCGGATCGTGGGTATTTATACGCTTGCACAGCTTAACCGCTTGTTGGAAGATCCATTTCCCGACAACCGGCATCAAATCATTTTCCTCAAGTATAGGTATGAAAACCATAGGTGAAACATTTTGTTCAAGGTACTTCCACCTAAGCAACAACTCTCCCCCTACAATTTTATGCGTTTGCGCTGAAACTATAGGTTGCATCACAACTCTAAAATTGTTCATACCGTTTACGACATCCTTGCCGATTTCAAGACCCATGTGCCTTTGTTCGCGGTGCACTGTCAATGTCTGAGACGAATATATCACATCAGCTTCCGGTTTGGTTTTTGCAATTTCAAGCACGCTGCTGACATCCGCCATAAGTTCTACCGGTAACATTGCAGACGATATTTCACCCAGTATTCCGACTGAACAAGGATAGCGAATCGGAAGATTGTACTGCGTATAAAGATCCGCAACTATATTTTTTATCTTGCTCGATATTTCTGCTAGCTCACAGCCGCAATCATTAAACACTATTACCAGGAACCTAAGACCGTCCAGCCTGTAAAACTGAATTTCACTGTCAAATCCTTTAAGCAAAGTTCTGCTTATATCTTTCAGCAGATTATTGCCCGTATCCCTGCCTCTTATCTCGTTTATCTGCCCGAACCCGTTTAATCTGAAACACAGGGAAAATGCTTTCTCTTTTTTGTAAAGAAGCGTAGTCATATCACGTATCGCAAGTTTTTCCCTTTTAAAATTCGTAATAGGGTCTGAATCAAATGCATCATTTAATTTTACAATATGTCCGGAGAAAAACAGGGGGTTTTCATTCTTGTCATCCCACTTGATAAATCCGAAAAACCGTATCCAAATTTCTTCGCCATTTTTATCAACTACTCTGTATATTAGATCATGTATATGCTTTTTAAACTTAAAAATTTCTTTCAAATCATTTTCGTAAAGAGCCAAGTCCTCTTTGTAAGGTATAAAATTTGCCCACTTTTTAAGGAAATTATGAGTTACATTGTTCTCAAATCCCCATTCTTCCTTAATATTATCCGAAAGATACCATATATCTTTTTGCATATCTCCAAAATAAGGACAATTTTCTCCCATTCCCATAGATTTGAAAAATATATCGAAGTTAAAATAATTGTTTTCTATAAATCTGCACAAAACACTCGTGTGGCTATCTGCCAATCCGTCTACAAAACTCGTAAACTGATTGTTTCGCCTGTTTCGCAATTTGCCCGACTTCGGATCCGGTTTGCTGAAATAAATCGCTTTGTTTTTATGTAAAACTTTTTCAGCATCTTCCAAGACAGCTACAGGATTAAGCGGCAAATCGTTCGACCACGCGGAGCCGCAAACCAACTGATAATTATTCGCGTTTATTTTTCTTTCAAGGTTTAATACGAGTTCATCAAAAAATGCACTGTCTATATTAGGACAAAGCGCAACAAATCTGTCGCCGGATATTCTGTATATTTCATAAGAAGTAAATATCTCTTTCAAAAATTCATTGCAACGGCAAATCAGCATATCACCCTCATTTAAGCCGAATTCTTGATTTGTGGTTGCAAGTTCCGAAAGATCGCACGAAACTATACCCAGCTGTTTCCAATTTTCACTGTTGGAAAATTCAGCATCAAGCGCAGCCTTGTTCAACGAGCGCGTAAGCTGATCATGAAATTGATTGTACTTTACCTTTTCTTTCAGTTTTTTATGTTCGATTATAAACGTAAACAAGGCACCGATTTTTTTCAAAACTGGTGCTATTTGCGTTTCTTCCAAAATTTTCGGATTGTCTATACCCAAAAAACCCACCAATTTATTTTTTAAATATATCGGCACAGATATTAGCGAATGTATATCCTGCGGCTTCAAAACCGCATATATTTCGGGACAATCAAAACGTATATCTTCCACATTAGGTATTATCACATTCTTATTTTGATGAAAAATGTCAAGCCACGCGTTAATCTGATAAAGCGCCTCTTTTTGCAAAAGATCTTTTTGCGGAATCACACCGTCTGCGCACCATTCATAAGTATTACTGAAGGTTTCATTCACATAGTCAATCTCAAAAACATAAGTTCGATCGCACCTGCAAAACTCACCCAAAGACTTCATAACTGAATTTGCATCAAAACCGGTTTCATCCAAATTGAGAGAATCCCAAAGCCAATCACCCAAATGCCCTATGATAGCCGAATAGTTTTTTATCTCAATATCTTTTTCACCCACAATAATATGCTCCCTTAAATTCTCAATTTATGTATATATTCTAACACATTTTTATGTATCTTACAAGGAATATTTTGTTTTAACAAGAATTTTGTGATAATTGTATTTTTATTATTTTCTGTAAGTCTGTATTTTATATTTCAGCTTCCTTAGTGCCTACCGTCGCACACTGCTCATAGTCAGTCACAGACAAATTGTAATCAAGCACCGCTTTGTTATATGCCTGCTGTGCATTGTATACGGCAAGATTCATTGTTTTCAAATCAGTTGCAGTTATAAATCCCGCATCAAATTGAAGCTGACCTATTCTCGCAATTTCTTTCGTGTTTTCAAGATTTTGTTTACCCAAGTTCACCGCATCATAGTTTTGTTTCATAGTAGCATATTTATTAGTAACGTCCATCTCGATATTTCCCGGGGCACTTTTCCAAGCAAGCAATGCCATGTCATATGCAACCTTAGCTTTTTTGTAAGTAGTCGAACCGCTCGGATAATCGTTAACCATTTTTAAAGAAGCCTCTGCAAGCTTGAGTTTGTGTTTAACATCAGCAATCTCATTTCTTTTATATTTTGCAAGACTTAATGCTTCATAAAATCCCATCTTGGATAATTCAAAAGGTTCAAGCGGATCGGTAAGAGAAAATTCTTGTTTTATATTATATCCCATGAACAAGTTATACCCCATTTTACTCGCTTCAAATCCATTTTTTGCTTTTTCATACGCATCAAGCGCCTCATTTAAGGCTGTATCTGCGTTTATAGTTTCCAATTTTGATACTTTTCCGACTTTAAACTTTAAATCTGCTTCCTGCTTCAATTTCAAAGCTCTACCGTAGTGTTCCTTTGCGGCAAGCAGTTGTGCTTCCGCCTGCTTATGATTATAGTATTTTTCATATACATCTCTTTTAATCTTATTAAGCGCCGCTTCGTAGTTTTTATCCGCCTGAGATTTTGCAAAATCAACCCTAAGTTCCATTATAGGCTTTTCAGATGTATCTGCCCATATGTTCAGTTTATCCGCTCGATTCAGCTTCCTAAGTCCGTCAGCATACCCTGCTGCCACAGCAAGCTCGCTTTCATGAATAAAATTTGCACTTATCGCTTGCGGGCTGTCCTTCTTCATCTTTTCGTAAGCCTGTTCAAGTGTCATTTTTACAGGTGGCAATATTTGAATTTCTGTCAATTTTTCCACATCAATTTTAGAATCTTTCGTACTTGCTGCAAACACAAACGCACCTTGTGAAAATAATAGTGACAGCGCCAATACCGAAACCAATATCTTTTTCATCATTTCTTTCCTCCATACTTTTTCTCATTTTATGATACCACATTTTTTGACAATTATTTATAAACTTTATCTTAATATTTTTTGAACTATGCTTTAAAAGCCCACCTGCCTGCCAATATCCGCGGTACACTTAAAATGACCGCCAAAATAAGTGACACCAAAAAAACTGTCGCGTTATTAACAAGTAGTGTCTGCCAATTTTTCACAGGAGCAATCGTTTTCGTCACTTCAAAGGTTTCTATAACAAACGGATAAATCATATAAATCGTACCGGTATACCCTGCTATATCCTTGACTATTTCATGTTTACCGCTACGTATACCCGATTGCGGTAATCCGCTGAAAATCATAAAAATCGTAATGCTCAAAATATATACAGTCGGTGAAAAATAACTAAGCAATGCCAAATTCACAGGTGCTCGCGTTCCTATCGGATTTAAATCAAAAGTCCAAACCATGCTGTAATACAAAGTCGCCACGCTCAAAATTACAAATATAACACCAAGCGCCCTCTTACTTTCAATCCTTTTTATAGCATAACCCAAAACATAGTAGCCCATAAATCCGAGTGGCAAAAAAATATTGCTTTTAACAAAAATTTGACTTACAAATTCATTGTGAAAAACTCCGTTATTCAAAGTAGCTGTCGATGTCACCGCTATACACAAAAATGCAAGATAATTTAAATATATCTTTTTTGAATTTTGAGTAATAATTCGCAAAAACGGCGTTATCATATACAGCCCCAACAAAGTGTAAAGATACCAAAGATGATAATGCCCCATAAACGTGCTTAATAACAAACGCTCCATATCAAGCAAGCGCCAAGCATTCATTGGTCCTTGTGCTATAACACCCGAAAAAAAACTTTGTTCAAGTAAGGCATAGAAAAATGACCATGACAAAAATATGAAAACAACTTTCGGTATATGCTTTTTAAATACATCTTCATCACTTATGTTCTTATCGGGATCAAGAAAAAATGCACCGCTTATCATTATGAACAGCGGTATACCCACGTGCCCCAGTAGCGCCAGCATAATAATAGGTTTGAGTGCCTTAAGGCTTTCTGAAGTTTGAGCCGGTGAATTTATCAATTCCGACGATAACGTTGCCGTTATTATCAAAAATACCGCGAAAAGGCGTAGTATACTGTATTTAATATCGCGCGTGAATACTTCATTATCATTTTTTACATTATTTTTCATTTTCTCGCTCCAAACTAAAAGTTATTTTACTTTTTTAGGTCAAATATGTTATACTATGTGTAAATTTTAAATTTCATCAATTCAAAATTTTCGGAGGTTTTTATGTTTTTGGATATATTTATCGCGGCGCTCATGCTCGCTTCAATGATAATGGGTTATAGAATGGGTCTTTTAGCAAGCCTTCTCAAAGCGATAGGATGGCTTGTCGCACTTGTTATAAGCGTTTTTCTTCATCCTATATTAGTCGCTGTTTTCAAAACAAAACTCGGCATTAACTCTATCATTGCAAATCATCTGAAAACCATGGTTGACAACGGCTTTGAAATCGAATCCATGCAAAAACTTTTTCCGAAATTGTTGCAAGACGGATTTTTAAAACTCGCATCTTCCGCTACCGATATTTGGGCTATGGGAATTGCAAATCTGCTTGTAAATATCATATGCCTGATGTTGACGGTATTTTTAATCA
Source organism: Eubacteriales bacterium (assembly GCA_052173355.1). Classification (GTDB taxonomy): domain Bacteria; phylum Bacillota; class Clostridia; order Peptostreptococcales; family Anaerovoracaceae; genus JABZIP01. Next base: position 14,748 of record JBQMYS010000011.1, read on the forward strand.
AAGGAATCTTTGCTTTAATTTCCGCCATAGTTTCAAACAATGATGATGAAAACGTTATCGGTTTTGTGAACAGCCTGTTCGGAATGATATTCGGTTTTATCAAGGGTCTGCTTGTTGTTTCAATACTGCTTTGTCTGCTTCTGCCTGTTACGGCACTTGCCGGCGAGAAAGTTTCTGCTGTTTTTACAGATCAACTCGACCGTTCTATAATAACAAAAGAATTTTACAACAACAACCTGACCATGGTAGTTTTTAAAAATTTCTCAAACGATACTAAATAAAGCTTATCGCAAAAATGCAAATTGCAATTACAATCATTAAACGGATTGCCGACATTTTGAATTTCAATATCAAAACCATGCTTATCGCAAACACTGCGCATTCAAATAAATTAAAGACTTCAATATATTTAATAAAATCAAAATGTGATGCTCCCGAAAGGAGCATTTTTTTTATCTTTTCTATTGCCTGTTCATCAAAAAGTGCGGTTTTACAAATCATTGCGCCGCCTGCCGCCACAAGCCCCGCTGCCGCAGGGCGTATGCCCTGCATTACCGCAAAATACAACTTACTTTCCTTGCACCGGTTAATCATTTTACTTATAAAAATTACCAAGAAAAATGACGGACTGCATACACCGAATGTAGCAACTATTGCACCTGAAAACCCCATGGCGCTGTATCCTACATATGTTGCCGCATTTACCGCAAGCGGTCCCGGAGTTATTTGCGAAATCACTACCAAATTTGAAAATTCCTGTGCTCCCATATCGCTTATTTGCTGTGCCGCCTGAAATATAAACGGCAACATTGCAAGCCCGCCACCAAATCCGAATAACCCTATTTGAAAAAACTTACAAAATATTAAACTCATACTCATGCGCTTTTTCCCCTGTACCTAAATATTACACCTAAAAAAACAGCTAAAAGTATCACAAAATAAACTTGCAATTTCAAAAATACAACAAGTGAAAAGCTTAAAATCGCAACAATTATTGTGAATTTATCTTTTATTGTCTTTCGCGCAATGCTGATTGCCGCAATAATTATAAGTGCGGCTGCAGTCGCTCTAAGCGCCTGCATTACAAGCATCATATGCAGATTATTCCTAAATGTATAAGCAACATAACTCAGTGCTATGATTATTATAAACGATGGTGTTATCACTCCCAAAGTCGCAAATAATGCCCCCGGTAATTTTTTTAACTTATATCCTGCATATGTTGCGATATTTACCGCTATTACACCGGGTAATGACTGGCAAAGCGCTATTGCATCTATTATTTCATCCTCATCAATCCAGTTTCTTTTTCTTGCAAGTTCATCTATTATAAGCGGTATCATGGCAATCCCGCCACCTATAGTAAAAAGTCCTATTTTGGCAAATTCGATATAAAGTTCAATCAGTTTCTTCATTCATCCTCCTGTGAACTTCTAATTGAAAAGCTTGATATACAGCGCTTCGTCAAATAGAAAAAAACGTCCGCAAAACATTGCTGTCATGTAAATAAATGCTTCAAATTTCGGCTTTCCTTCTTTCGGAAATTTTTCCCCGAAAATCAATCTGTATACCATATAGCCCAAAACCGCACCTGAAGTATTCATAATCAAATCATCAACGTCCGTATACCTGTCATTCAACACTTGGCTGAGTTCTATTATAAGCGAAAAGAAAAATCCCTCAACCGCAGCTCTAAATATACCTATGTCTTTCCTTTCTATTATGGATGAAAAAAATCCGAACGGCACAAACATCAGTACATTCGCGAAATATGCCGGTGTGTAAATATGACGGCTGAAAGGTTTTAAGTTGAATTTCAAAGGGTCGGTATCTATGCCGTTTGCAAATCCGTCAAAAACAGTTCCTACATCTGTTATAAAAAATACAGCCATTATATACGTCGCAAACAAAAAACAGCATACATGCGATATATCTATATTTTTGCCTTTGTTCATCTTGTAAAAAACAACCAAGAAAAATAAAAGCGATGTAAATATTTCGTATTCTATCATTTCTTTTCCCCATGGAATTGATAATAGCAAACTTCTATATCACCGTTATAAAGCTTTCTTCTTCTGTCGGCATCTCTTTTAAATACCGATTTTTCCAAATCTTTATCAGCGGTAATAATAAAAAAAGACCATGTCGGATTTTTCCCCGCCAGCCTCGCAAGCCCCCGATTAAACTCCGTAACGACCCTCTGATCGCCTATTCGCGTGCCGTACGGAGGATTCGCAATAACGATGCCTTGCTCGCCCTCAAACTCCAAATCTTTGATATTCGATTGTCTAAATTCTATATCTTCATCCACGCCCGCTTCGATAGCATTTTCACGAGCCGCCGATACGCAAGCAGCATCTATATCGTACGCTTTTATTACAAAATTCGCCTCTTTTATAGACTCATATGCTTTTTTTCTTTCCTCTTTCCAAATCTTTTCAGTAATTATTTTCCAATCTTCAATTAAAAATTTTCTATTAAGTCCCGGCGCTATATTTCTTGCCATCATAGCGGCTTCTATTGCAATCGTACCGCTACCGCAACAAGGGTCTACCAATATTCGCCCCTCTTTCCAAAATGACAAACTCACGAGCGCCGCCGCCATTGTTTCCTTGATAGGCGCAGCTACCGCATTTTTTCTGTACCCCCTCTTATGAAGTCCTGCACCTGTTGTATCAAGCGTTACAGTTACAACATCCTTAAGTATGCTTATCTTCAAAGGAAAATTTGCTCCGGTCTTTGAAAAACGCTTACAGGAATATACCTTTGCCAGTCTTTCGATTACCGCTTTTTCAGCAACGCTCTGACAAGCCCTGATACTTCCCAATTTAGACCGCACCGCTGAACAGTTCATAACAAAATTTCCATCTTTAGGAATCCAGCGTTCCCACTCGACAGCTTTTACCCCCTGAAAAAGATCTTCAAATTCATATACCGGAAATTCAGCCATTTTTATCAAGACCCTATCAGCTGAACGCAAATGAATATTTGAAATCACTATGCCGCGTTCATCCGCTTCGTACATTATTTTTCCATCCGAAACCTTTATTATTTTAAAGCCAAGTGCTTCTATTTCTCTCTTTACAACCGCCTCAAGACCAAATGTTGTAGTCGCTATGAGATTTAACAACATATATCTCCTCCACTAAAAATGGGCTCTCAAAAGAACCCATTTGCCAATTTCTAAAAAATCATAATCTGTTAGTTCTACGATTCAGTTTGTTGTTTTCCATCAAATCAATCGAATTCAGCGCTTCACCGGTTCCTATTGCAACACATGATTTCGGATTTTCCGCAATTATCACATCTATCCCTGTTCTTTCACTGATTCTCTTATCAATACCGTACAGTAACGCTCCGCCTCCGGTAATAACTATTCCGGAATTACTTATATCCGCCGCAAGTTCCGGCGGAGTATCTTCCAATACGGAATGCACAGCCTCCGATATTATCTGCAAAGGTTCTTCAAGTGCTTCCATCATCTCCTCGGAAGACACCTCTATGGACTTCGGAAGCCCGCTCACAAGATCCCTTCCTCTACAAATCATAGAAATAGGTTCTTCTCTTTTGTATGCAGTTCCTATGTTCATCTTCATTTCTTCGGCAGTTCGCTCTCCGATATACAAGTTGTGAGTTTTCCTCATATACTTGATTATCGCTTCATCAAATTTATCTCCTGCCATCTTAACAGATGCATTTGCAACTATTCCTCCAAGCGAAATAACCGCTATGTCGGTAGTTCCTCCGCCTATATCTATTACCATCACTCCGTCAGGCTTTGCTATGTCAAGTCCGGCTCCTATTGCCGCAGCAAGCGGTTCTTCCATCAGAAATACGGATTTTCCGCCTGCTTCTATGGCGGCTTCTCGAACTGCACGCTTTTCAACTTCCGTCACTCCGCTCGGCACACAAACCATTATCCTCGGTTTAAAAAATTTACTTGTACCGCAAGTCTTTTTAATGAAATATTTTAACATTCTTTCTGTAACGTCATAATCAGAAATCACACCGTCTTTAAGCGGCTTTACAGCAACTATATTCGCGGGAGTTCTCCCAAGCATTTGCCTTGCCTGTTCTCCAACTTCAAGTATTTCATTAGTATCGCTATTTATCGCAACAACAGAAGGTTCGTTTAAAACTACACCTTTTCCTTTAATATATACAAGCACGTTTGCCGTACCTAAATCTATACCGACTTCTGCTGAAAATCCCAATTTTCTTCTCCTATCGTAATATCTTAATTCCCTGCCAATTTACCGAATATGCTGTCTTCTTCATTTTTAGAAAAATTTGTGTTTATATATCCCTGCATTCTTGCTCCATACTGAACATAGAAATTTGATACGGTAATATCGCCTACAACAACCGAATTTGATAAAAATTCACCGTTACCGCCGATATGCACTTCGCCTTTAATCTTGCCGTCAACCCTTGTGTTTTGAGCTTCGACATCCCCGAGAAGCAATGTTTCTTTATCCATCAAAAGCGCACCCTTTGAGAGTATATTCCCTTTGATTTGAGCTCCCTCCAAAAGTACATCGGTTGCCGCTATATTTCCCTGCACACAGCCTGAAACTCCGACATTTTTAGTAGTTTCTATCTTTCCTTTAACATTTCCGTTTAATTCTATATTTTCAAAAGACTTGATGTTTCCCTCAATTACGGTATTCTTGGTAATGATTGTAGTCCCTACATCGTCTTGATTATATCTGCCGTCATCCGCAACGCTTCCATACGGACCTATATCGCTACTGTAATCCTTACCCAAGCGCCCATCCATAGACGATGAACCTGTTTTCGAACTTTCCTTATAACTCGGCTTTTCATAAAATGCTTCTTCATCCGCTTCGTCATTTTGCACTTCAATATTTTCCTTAGCGCTCACAGTTTGGAATGTATCACTGAAATTTTTATTGAGCCTGTCATTTGAAGCGCTATCCGCGCCATCGTGCTTTTCAGCATTTTCCGCTTCCAAAGGAAGCGCCTGCGCCTTATCGGCATCTTTAGAGTCAACGCCGAATATTTCGCGCATCGCTTGGCTGAAATTTGTTTTATTACTCATAAGTAGCCTCCGTCATTCGTTAAAATACTATCGGTTTCACGCTACTCGAAAGCGGCATGAACTCAAATCCTTCATTTTGGTAAAATTGTATTACGCGCCTCAGTGCCGCGCAAGTATTGACATTTCCATTGTCATGCATAAGTATTATATACCTGTCGGTACCGGTTTTTATCCTGGTCGCATTTGCAACAAGCGAACTTAAATCCTTTACGTGACCGTTTCCCTCGGCACACAAATTCCAATCAAAATAAACAAGTCCACGCTTTTTTACCTCTGCCACAAACTCATCTTTTCGCAAGTTCATGTACGAATTGTTACTGCCGCCCGGGAACCTCAATATATCCGGTTTTCTCCCTGTAATATGCTCAAGTCTTATACTGCTTTGGTCTATATCTCTGCCGTAATCCTGCGCCGTTTCATAAACCTCAGAAAGAGATCCGCTGATAGATGTTGAAATGCCGACTGCATTTCCATTATCAAACGCCGTTTTTATGATTTCATCCGAACTTTTCCTTTCAGAAGTGTTAAAGAAAAAAGTTGCTTTAACACCATTTTCTTCAAGGATTGACAATATCTGCTCAGTATTCGCCGACGCGCCGTCTTCAAATGTCAGATAAACAACTTTTTCCGGCTCAACATAAGAACTTGCGGTATAACCGCTATCATCCGATCCGGTTCTCCGATTTTCTTCAAACTCGGTTTCATCTTTATCATCTTGTTGTGTCTTTTGCCCTTGCAATTCCTGCTTCTTGCTTTGTGCTTTCTCGGCAAGCTTTTTTATATCATCACCGCTGGAAAGTTGCGTGCCGTCAATTCCCGTATTCTGCTGATTCAAACGTTTTGAGTCTTGACTTTCCAAATAAGCCTTAAATGCAAAAACCGAAAAAAACAAAGCTGCGAGGAATATAAGCACCAATATCACTATTATAAGCTTTTTGTAAAAGCCTACGCTAAATTCTTTCATATAAAGTCAAACTTCTCCTTTATAACATACGATACAAGCTTAACACAAAGCGACTGTAAATGCAATAGTTATTGCTTATCCCTTGCCCGCTTTTTTCTTGTAGCGCTTATTCAATGCGTTATATTCATTTACCTTTTCGGTATACTGCGAATAGATTTTTTCGTATTCACTTTTTTTCTCATTCATCCTATCGAGGTATTCCTGCTCGTTTGTTTCAAAATATTTCGTACTAAGCTCCGCTATCGTCAAATTCGCAGCTTCTATTCTTTCTTCCAGTTCAGATATTTCTATTTTCTGTATATCCAAAGCTTCTTTCATGGATTCCAAATCGTTCGTATCAACGTTTTTATGCTCCAAGCTGTTTGATTGCGATATATTTGGTGTAGGCGAAGCTTTCGTAAAAAACAGCTGTACTGCTACAAAAGCAGTTCCTGCAACAAGCAAAATCAATATTACTACAAGAGCAACAATCCATTTTTTCATACTTTGCTTATACTTGCTGTTCAATTCCTCGATTTTATCTTGAAGTTCAAGTTCGTGCCTTTTCTGCAAATCCGCCATTATCAATTTCATCCTTGCGGCTTCTCTTTCCGCGACGGCAGCTTCTTCTTGTAACATTCTCTCTGCATATGGTATGTCTGCATTCGCTTTGTTATCCATCGAATCCACAAGTTTCATTTCCTTGTTAAGCACACCTTGTATTACTTCCTTATAATCTATACCTGTACGCTGTTTTTTTTGAAAAAACTCGTTTTTTCTGGTTTTTTCAAGTTGTTCCAGTTCTCCCAATCCGGCAGGCATCGCATAGCCGCTATTTTTATCCAAAGCGCGATTTCCCATAACCGTTGCCGCGGCATTTATGCTCATCCTATGGACTTCGTCTTGTTTTAGTATCTTGCTCAAAGTGCTGATTTCGCCTGAAATATATTCATCTTCAAAAAAATTGTTGAAAATTTGACATAATTTCAGGCTTTCATTATACATCCCCGCATTGCTCAAAATCTTGGCAACAACTATAAATTTCCCGGAAAACATCATGCGCAGTCTTGTATTCATCGAATGTTCGGCAGGTATGATATTCCCAACTATTCTCTCAAAACTCGGCACTACATTATCAATAACATAATTATAAGCATCTACTGTCGCAAGTTTTTCTTCCATGGTTATATCGCTAATTCCGCTGACATTATTCAAAAGTACATTATTCACATAGTCCGCTTCTTTGATAAACCATTTTTCAAGCTTCTCATAAAGGACATTCTGTATACGCGCAAACGGAAGTTGCGGTCTTTCGACCATTCCTATTATAGAATGTATGTGAACCACCTCGTCTATGTCGATTTTTCCGTTTATCCTACTTGCAATCTCGCGAATCGGAAACAAAATATTGTCTTTAAACTCGTTATACAAAAATGTCATCTTGTTATTATCCAGCGGTTCTATCTTGTTTTCGCTGAAAAATGCCCAAAAACGACCTACCGAAACATTTAAAAGATCATTTATAAGATTTAAAACTATACCCCACTGCTCTGTAAGTGTAAACTCTCTATCAAAAATACAAAGAAAAATGTACTGAGCAAGAAAAGAATTGTAATCGGTAGTATTTATATTTTGCTTTTTCGCAAAAAACTCAATGAAATCCGCTTTATTACCGAGCCTCGCCGCTTTTTCCGCATCAGAAAACCAAAATATTTTGTATGCATAGCTGTCAGAATTTTCTAGCGCATATTCCATCCGTTCTTGGGTTCTATTCGGAACTCCGAGTTTGCTCTTATCATAAGGTGATTTGTATTTGTCCGGATCCTCTTTCCAAAGCTCATAAAGAGCCTTCAGCTGCTCGGGTGTGTCAAACGTCGATGCTCCCAAAATCCTGTAAGGATTGTTGATAATCATAGGGAACGCATCCTTGAAATCTTCATTTTTGCTTATGTTCGATATTAAATTTTCGTAAGCTGATTGTCGCGCCATTTATTACCCCTATTATTCGGCTTAAAGCCTTCGATACTTCCCTTCAAATTTTCCTCGTATAAATTCTGCAAAATCATTTTTAATATCAGATGCTATATCCTTTTTTCTAAGCATTGTTGCCTGCGCGCGGCTGTAATAAAGTATATAGTAACCGCCTGTTTCAATCATTCCATAAAATTCTTTGTATCCGAGTTTGCTTATCGTATCGGAAAAAGATGCTTTCATCGTCATATAATTATCGAAAAATTCCATTCTCGTAATACTGCCTATAGCACCCGTTTTATCTTTTTTTATCCTGTCCCTATGTCTGATTTCGATTTTAAGTAAAGTAGCAGCCGCTACCAAAAGTGCAGATAAGGCAAAGCACTTAGCCAGCCCGAGCAATGTAAACATTTTAAAAGTAAATACCAAAACCGCCGTACCTATCAGTGAAAATATCAAAAGCGGAATGAAAATTGCCGAATTTTGTTTGAATGCTCTGATATACAAATAATTTCTATTGTCAACTTCTTCCATTTTGGTGTCTATGGTAAAATATTTTTCTGCCGACATTACGCCTCCCCGTTAAAATAATTTTCTACATCTTTCAAAGTCTTTGTTATATCATCTTGCGTATGCGCATAAGATATAAAACCGGCTTCGAACTGCGCAGGCGCAAAGTAGTTTCCCAAATCCAGCATATAATTAAAATACTTTGCATAACTTTTAATATCCGAAGTCATTGAATCCGTATAATTCTCCGGCTTTTTTGCCGTAAAGAACAATGTTCCTATCGAGCCGATATGATTTACAACGGCATTTGCATTTGCTTTTTGCACAATTTTATCCATACCCGAATAAAGCATTTCTCCAAGTGCATTTATATGTTCATACACTTTGGGATTTTCTTTCAAATATGTTAATTGTGCAAGTCCCGCCGCCATCGCTACCGGATTTCCGCTTAGCGTTCCCGCTTGATAAACCCTGCCCGAAGGCGATATACACTGCATTATATCCTTTCTGCCGCCATATGCACCGACAGGCATTCCCGCACCTATTATCTTACCGAAAGTAGTCATATCCGGCTTCACTGAAAAAATTTCCTGCGCACCTCCTAATGCAAGTCTAAAGCCTGTGATAACTTCGTCAAATATCAAAACGCTGCCATATTTATCACAAAGCATGCGCAAACCTTCTAAAAATCCCTTTTTCGGCAATACTACTCCCATATTTGCCGCAACAGGTTCCACTATTACCGCAGCTATCTGATTTTCAAAGGTTTCAAACAGTTCCTCCACGCATGCCAAATCATTATATACGGCAACAAGAGTATCGCTCACACACCCTTTAGTAACTCCCGCACTGTCCGGCGAACCTCCGCTTGCTATCAGTGCCGAGCCGGATTTTACCAAAAGCGAATCATTATGCCCATGATAATTACCCTCGAATTTAATTATTTTATCCCGATTCGTATATCCTCTCGCCGCTCTTAATGCAGACATGGTAGCTTCCGTTCCCGAATTTACCATCCTAATCATTTCTATTGACGGAATCAAATTACACACAAGTTCCGCCATTTCCGCTTCTCTTGCGGTCGCTGCGCCAAAGCTCAAACCGTTCTTAATTGCCTCCTGTACGGCATTCCTTACAACGTCGGCATTGTTCCCCAAAATCATTGGTCCCCACGAACCGATATAATCTATATACATATTTTCGTCGGCATCATAAATAAACTGCTTATCAGCCTTTTCAATAAATCTCGGCTGCCCTCCAACCGCAACAAATGCACGCGCCGGGCTATTTACTCCTCCGGGTATATACTTTTTCGCTTTTTCAAATAACTCCCTCGATTTATTTGTCTGCATTATCATCCTATTCTTCCTTCTTTTATCATTTTTGCAATTTCCTTTGCAAAATATGTAATCAAAATATCCGAACCCGCTCTGAACATACTTACCGCAGTTTCAGCTATTATCGACTCCTCATCCACCATACCCGCCATGGCGGCAGCTTTAATCATAGCATACTCTCCGCTTACACTATATGCTGCAACAGGTATATTGACATCTTCCTTAACCGATTTTATTATATCAAGATATGAAAGCGCCGGTTTTACCATCACTATGTCAGCTCCCTCAAGCACATCAAGCCTTACTTCTTTCAAAGCCTCTCGTGCGTTGTGACAATCCATCTGATAAGTTTTTCTATGTCCTTTGAAATTGTCGGAGCCCGCAGCTTCTCTAAACGGACCGTAAAAAGCAGAAGCGTACTTAGCTGAATAAGCCATTATTGGAGTGTCTTCAAACCCTGCTTCATCAAGACCTTTTCTGATTTCAAGAACCCTGCCGTCCATCATATCCGACGGTGCTACCATATCCGCCCCAGCCTTTGCCTGTGATACCGCAATCCTTGCGAGCAACGGCAAAGTAGCATCATTGTCAACCGTATCATTTTTAGTTATTCCGCAATGTCCGCTTGATGTGTATTCACACATACATACGTCTCCTACCACATAAAGCTGTTTATATTCTCTCTTAATCGCTGCGACTGCTTGCTGAACTACCCCGCTTTCACTATATGCACCGCTCCCTGCTTCATCTTTTTGCTTTGGCGCACCGAAAATAATTATATTTCTTACCCCTGCCGATACAACTTCGTCCAATTCCTTTTTTACCGTATCTATACTGTATCTATACTGTCCCGGCATAGTCGAAATAGGCTTGACAATATTTTCTCCTTCTTCAATGAATATAGGATATATCAAGCTGTCCGCAGAAATTCTTGTTTCTCTTGTAAGCTTCCTGATGCTGTCAGAAAGCCTTAATCTCCTAGGTCTTATTAACAAAGTTTGCTCCTTTCCGCCATATCAATGACATGCGACATGAGTACGGACGCTGTAACCGTACCGACTCCGCCCGGCACAGGCGAAATCATAGAAACTTCATCTGCTGCTTCTTCAAAGTTTACATCACCGCAAAGCTTACCGTCCTCGCCCATATTGATACCTACATCTATCACTATTTGTCCTCGACTTACAAATTCTTTGCCGACCATCTTGGCTTTCCCGACCGCTACTATCAGTATGTCCGCCTCACTGCAAATTTTTTCTAAATTTTCAGACTTGCTGTGGCATACCGTAACTGTCGCATCTTCAGAAAGTAACATCAAGGAAAGCGGTTTCCCCACCACCGGACTCCTGCCCAAAACAACAGCTTTTTTACCTTTAAGTTCTATATTGTAATGTTTCAAAATATTTATACACGCTTTTGGAGTACATGGAGGATTTCCGATTTTTTCCCCGGTATAAATTCCGAGCATGGATGCATCTGTGACACCGTCTACATCTTTTTGCGGTGAAATCTGCATCAGCACCTTTTTTTCATCTATGTGTTTCGGTAACGGCTTGAAAATCAATATGCCATGGTTTTTATCGTCAGCATCTATTTTTTTTACCTCACAAGCGAGTTCTTCTTGCGAAATGCTTTCTTCGTAAACAAATTTTTTTACTTTAATTCCTAATTTATCAGCCTTTTTTGAAAGCCCACGTTCGTATGCCAAATCCTGCGTGTTTTCGCCTACCCTAATAACACAAAGTGTCGGGAAAACACCTTTTTCATTCAGCCCTGCAACTTTTTCCTGCAATTCGCAGTCCAGTTTTTGCGCCACTTGCGCTCCGCTCAAAATTTCAGCCATATTTCCTCCCATCAGCATATTTTCTTCACTTTTCACACAAAGCTTTTAAAAAAGTCCGCTTATAATACCTTTGTTATCTATATCTATGCTCTGCGCCGCAGGTATCTTCGGAAGTCCCGGCATAGTCATTATATCTCCTGTAATTACAACAATAAACCCTGCACCCGCACATATTTTGAGATTTCTTACCGTTATATCAAATCCTTTGGGAGCTCCTATCTTTTGCGGATTATCCGAAAAACTGTACTGAGTTTTTGCAATACATATAGGCAAATTTGAAAATCCGAGTTTTTCTATTTGCTTTAATTGTTTTTTAGCATTGGCAGTAAAAGCGATACCGTCTGCCCGATAAACTTTTTTTGCCACCTTCTCTATTTTTGTTTCTATGCTGTCCGAAAGTTCGTAAACAAAATTAAAATCGCTTTCTTCTTCGCACAACTTCAAAACTTTTTCTGCAAGTTTTTTTGCACCTTCTCCTCCGTCTGAATGCACTTCGCTTGTGCAAACATCAATTCCGAGTTTTGCGCATTCGCTTCTTACAAATTCGAGTTCCTGCGCTGTATCAGCAGGGAATTTGTTTATAGCGACAACTGCATTTATTTTATATACTTTTGTAATATTTTCAAGATGTCTTAAAAGATTCGGAATTCCATTTTTTAGCGCATCCAAATTCGGCTCTGAAAGTTGCTCTTTCAAAACTCCTCCATGGCTTTTAAGCGCCCTAAGCGTTGCCACCAAAACAACGCACGCAGGTTTTATATCGGCATTTCTGCATTTAATATCCAAAAATTTTTCCGCCCCCAAATCAGCACCGAAGCCCGCCTCCGTAACTACATAATCTGAAAGTGCCATAGCCATCTTCGTTGCGATAACGGAATTGCAACCATGCGCTATATTTGCAAACGGACCTCCATGTATGAATACCGGATTGTGTTCAAGAGTCTGCACCAGATTGGGTTTCATGGCATCCTTTAAAAGCACTGCAATAGCGCCCTCCGCTTTTAAATCCCCCGCTGTTACAGGTTCATCATTTCGATTATATCCTATTATTATTTTTTTAACACGCAGTTTCAAATCGTCAATATCTTTTGCAAGGCAAGCAATAGCCATTATCTCGCTGGCAACCGTTATATCGAAACCGTCCTCTCTCGGCATACCGTTTACCTTACCACCCAGTCCGCATGTAATTTGACGAAGCTGCCTGTCATTCATATCAAGGCATCTTTTCCACGTTATTTTCCTAACATCTATATCAAGCGCATTTCCTTGATGTATGTGATTGTCTATAAGTGCAGACAGCAAATTGTTTGCCGTTGTAATAGCATGTATATCGCCTGTAAAATGTAAATTTATATCCTCCATCGGAACTACCTGTGCATAACCGCCTCCGGCTGCACCTCCCTTGACTCCGAATACAGGTCCTAAAGACGGTTCGCGAAGCGCAGCCGTCGCGCGCTTTCCAAGCTTGCAAAGCCCATCCAAAAGCCCTACCGTAGTAGTAGTCTTTCCCTCTCCTGCAGGAGTAGGGGATATTGCGGTTACCAATATCAATTTTCCGTCTTTTTTATCATTTGTTTCGTTTAAAATATTATAATCAATCTTTGCCTTGTATTTTCCGTAAGGCTCTACATATCTTTCATCAATTCCGGCATTTGCAGCCACCTGACCGATTGGCAGTTTCTGCGCCTCCCTTGCTATTTGTATATCGCTTTTCACGTGTTCCTCCAATTTCGATAAACTTTTTTAAACAGCCCTATCTAACTTTATAGGATATATCCAAATGCCTAAAAAGTCAAGAGTTTTGCACGAAAAAAAGACCCGGAGCATAGCCCCGAGCCTTTATAATCAGCGTATAGCCTTAAAATTTTTAATTAGTCGCTAATTACATTGCTAACAATCTAGCAAGTATAGTTGCAGTTTCTACTCTTGTAAGAGTCTTGTTTGGAGCAAATGTTCCATCTTCATAACCCTTTAACAGACCTTTCTGATACATGTATGCTACTGCATCTTTGTATTCAGCAGGTATTGAAGCTGCATCTCCTACTTTTGCAAGTGCTGCCGCATCTGCTGCTGCTACTGCACTATCGTTTAATTTTACATACTGGTGCATCATTGCCGCTACTTCCGCTCTTGTCAAGTCTTTTGAAAGATCGAAAGTGATACCTTCATCAAGCTTAAGAGTCTTAGCTTCGCCCTTGTATGCATCGTACCAGTTAGCACCTTCCTGCTCTTTTACTTCTTTACCCATGCATCTTACAAGCATAGCCATCATCTGCTGACCTGTTACGTTGCTTGTAGGTGATACTGTAGTTGCGCTTGTTCCTTTTACAAGTCCCATAGCTGTAACTACTGCCAAATCAGCTGAATACCACTGACCTGCTTTTACGTCTGTATACTTAGGAAGTACAGCCTGTGCAAGCTTAGCTTTTGTATCTGCATTTAGACCCTTGATTGCAGCCTTTTTATCTGTTACAGGTACGCTTTCAACCAATTTGTCTACAAGGTTAGCCTGTGCCTGATCTGTCATGAACTTTACAAGCTCTTTAGCTGCTTCGTTCTTAACAGTTACTGTAGCAGGTGTAGTAGTGTTTGCTGCAGCATTTGGATTTGCTCCTCTTTCTGCAGATCTTCCGTTACCTTTGTTGATATTGTATCCCCAAATCATCAACTTTCTTGCAGTTGAATCCTGAACATCTTTCTTTTCTTTTACTGCATTAGCCTTAACAACAACGTCAAGTTCTACATTCTTTTTAATCTGAGATGCAGCCGTTCCTGCAAGTGTTACAGTTATAGTCTTCTTGTCAGAATTTCCTTTAACAGAATAAGTTAATCCTGCAGGTAGATTTCTTACAACAACATCATCATTTGTAAGTATTGCTTTTGGTGTAGCATTT
>JBQMYS010000012.1:0-26830 GCA_052173355.1 Eubacteriales bacterium
TGTTTACTTTTTTTGAAATTCGCGTGAAAAATATACTTAAGATTGCTTTTACAATCATTGAAACCAACATTATTATTAGTGCGGCATTAGAATAATTAGGAATTTCAGGATGTATTATCTGTTTTACCGATTCTATCAGTGCAGTTATTCCCGCATATAGTACAAAGCCAGAAATTACAACAGTCGTTATATATTCAATTCTTCCATGACCGAAAGGATGCTCTTTATCAGGTGCTTTTCCTGCCAATTTTATACCAATTATAGTAACTATGGAAGAAAGCGCATCACTTATATTATTCACAGCATCAAGCAAAATAGCTATCGAGTTTGTAGAAATCCCCATAACTGCTTTAAATATCGAAAGCAATAAGTTGGCTAGAATACCTGCCATGCTTGCCCTTACTATAGTACGCTCGCGTTTTTGTATATTCTCATCCATTTTTTCCTCATTTCTTAACAAGTCTGAATTTGTATATTTACAGTTTTAAATATCTCTGTGCTCCACAGTTATTCTATAACCCTTATCCTTTAATTTTTGCGAGATAATATTAGCCATACTAACCGAACGATGTTGACCTCCTGTGCAAGCAAATGCCAGATTTAAATGATATTTGCCTTCTTTCATAAATCCGTCGGTAATCCCTTCCACCAATGCAGTTACTCTATCAATAAAAACTTTTGTTTCATCATATTTCAAAACATATTCCTGTATTTTTTTACTATTACCCGTAAGTTTTTTAAGACTCGGCACATAATAAGGATTTGGAATAAATCTCATATCAAACACCATATCGGCTTCCAGAAGCATGCCGTACTTATAGCCGAAAGAAAATACATTTATCAAAAAGCTTGCAGCTTCTCCCGCAACAAAAATCGAATTGAGTTCTTCCCTCAAATTTGAAACCTTCATATTTGAGGTATCAATAATATAATCAGAGATTTTTCTAAGAGATGCCAGCTTTGCCCTCTCCTTTTTTATACCTTCCGCTGTATCAGCTTCTCCCGACAAAGGATGAATCCTACGAGTTTCACTAAACCTCCTAATTAAAACTTCATTCGATGCTTCCAAAAATAAAACTTTATAATCTATCATTTTAGTCTTAAGTCTTTTCAATGCAGGTTCTATGTAATCAAAAAATTCTCCACCGCGAATATCTATTACAAATGCAACTTTCGTTAGTTCTTTATTGCTGTTCTGAGTTAAATTTACAAAATCTTCTATTAACATGGGCGGCATATTATCTATGCAATAATATCCCAAGTCTTCCAGGCAATTCACAGCTTGCGATTTTCCTGCACCGGACAATCCCGTTATTATGACAGCTTCCATATCCTCCTCCAAAATCAAATAATCATGTTATAGTGCCCAATATAACAAAACTCCCCCCTTTTGGGGGGAGTTTTAATTATGCATTCATTTGCGCCGCAACCTCTGCCGCAAAATCTTCTTCTTTCTTTTCTATTCCTTCGCCTACTTCAAATCTTATCATTTCAGTAACTACTATGTCTTTTCCGATTTCCTTGGCAACCGATTCAACATATTGCTGAACTGTCAAATCTGAATTTTTTACAAATTTTTGATCTACAAGGCAAACCTCTTTCAATATAGCCTTAATCTTTCCCGGAATAATTCTATCAAGCATTTCCGGTTTTTTACCTTCGTTCAAAAGAAGCTGAGTTGCAATTTTCTTTTCTTCTTCAAGCCAATCAGGATCAACTTCAGTTTCATTCACAAACTTAGGGCTCATTGAAGCAACTTGCATTGCTACATCTTTACCAACTATCTGAACCTCATCTGCAGTGGCCTGTGTTTTAAGTCCAACTAAAACACCGATTTTTCCGCCATGGCTATAACCAACATACACTGTCCCCGGTGTATTTGCCTTTTTAAATCTACGAATATTCATATTTTCGCCGATTTTTGCAATCTTATTTGCAAGCGTTGTTTTTAC
This sequence comes from Eubacteriales bacterium, assembly GCA_052173355.1. Taxonomy (GTDB): domain Bacteria; phylum Bacillota; class Clostridia; order Peptostreptococcales; family Anaerovoracaceae; genus JABZIP01. The sequence continues at coordinate 1,953 of JBQMYS010000012.1, forward strand.
ATCCTCGCCACCATCGTACTCGCTATCCATGAACTTATCCATATCGTTTCCGTCCGATGCAAGCGCCAATTTTGCAAGCTTATCCACAAATTCCACAAATTCAGGATTCTTTGCAACAAAGTCTGTTTCCGAATTAACCTCGATTATAGCCGCCTCTTTACTGTCTGCTGAAAATGCAAATTTTACCAATCCCTCAGCTGCAACTCTGCCTGCTTTTTTAGCGGCTTTTGCGAGTCCTTTTTCACGAAGCAGTTCAACAGCCTTATCCATATCGCCATCAGTTTCAACTAAAACTTTCTTGCAATCCATCATGCCTGCGCCTGTCATTTCACGCAATTCTTTTACCATCTGTGCAGTTACTGCCATATCTTCCTCCTATTACATGGGAAAGCTTTTATTCTGCGCTTTCCTCTTGAACTTCAACTTCCTCTGCCTGCTCCACAGCTTCTTCATCCGCTTCTGCAAAGCTTTCTCCCTGTCTTGCTTCTATAATCGCGTCCGCCATGCTTGCAACAATCAGTTTTACAGCTCTGATAGCATCATCATTTGCCGGAATAACATAATCAACATCATCAGGATCACAGTTTGTATCTACTATACCTATAATAGGAATTCCAAGTATTCTTGCTTCTTTTACAGCAATTCTTTCCTTTTTAGGATCCACTATAAATAATGCCGCAGGCATACCTTTCATATCTTTGATTCCGCCAAGATATTTTTCGAGTTTTTCCTGCTCCAATCTTAACTTACTTACTTCTTTTTTTGATAGCTTGTCAAAAGTTCCATCTTCTTCCATTACAGCTATATCAAAAAGTCTCTTAATTCTTGTAGCAATAGTCTTGTGGTTTGTAAGCATACCTCCAAGCCACCTTTCGTTAACGAAATACATTCCGCATCTCTTAGCTTCTTCTTCGATAGCCGACTGAGCTTGCTTTTTTGTACCTACGAAAAGAATCGGTCTACCTTCTGATGCCGCTTCCTTCATAAAAGTATAAGCTTCATCAATCTTTCCTACCGTTTTCTGTAAATCGATAATGTATATACCGTTTCTTTCTGTATAGATATATGGAGCCATTTTAGGGTTCCATCTCCTTGTTTGGTGTCCGAAATGCACACCTGCTTCCAGCAACTGTTTCATTGAAATTACTGACATTTTTATTTCCTCCCTGGTTTTTCTTCCACCGCTTTCACACTGTCGACCGATCGGCACCAGACGTGTTTACATACGGTGTGTATATTGTGCTAAAGCACCAACAGATATTATACATTATATCCTATTGTTTTTCAATGTTTTTTTGTTTTCACCGCTTAAATTTTCCCTTGTACTTGCTGCTGCCAAATGCGAATATCTTACCTTCTTTTTTTGCAATTCGTTTTTTATAACAGTACAATATAATACATACAAAAAAACAGACTGCACTAAGCACCATCGCTTGTTTAAATCTTCCAAACAGCATCAAACTGTCAGTACGCAGATACTCTACGAAAAAACGCTCAAATGAATACCAAATACAATACAAAAGCGCTATCTGTCCCTTAAAATCACGATTTTTGATTATCAAGAAAAAGAACAAAAGCAAACACCAGATTGACTCATACAAAAACGTAGGATGAACCTTCTGCCCTGAAATTACTATCGCCCAAGGTAAATCCGTAACGCTGCCGTAAGCCTCACTATTGAAAAAATTTCCCCAACGTCCGATTGCTTGTCCTATTGCTACGGATGGTGCCGCTAAATCTAAAAAATCCCAAACATCTAATTTCCAAATCTTACATAAAATTATGGTTATTAAAAGTCCTGTCAATAGCGCACCATGTATCGCAAGTCCGCCCGCTCTAACATTTATCATCCTTAATATATCGCCCTCATAATAGCTGTAATTAAAAAGCACATAATAAAGACGTGCCCCTACGAACGCAATAGGAACTGCTATCAAAACATAGTCCAATATCCTGTCAGCTGTAAAACCGAACTTTTTAGCCCGCATGCAGGCTACGAGCATAGCAAAAAGTACGGCGATTGCCATAAGCACGCCGTACCATCTCACTTCAATTCCTAATATTTCAAACGCTATAGGACTAGGAGCTTTCATATCTCAATCCTTTCGTTCAGCAAAAGTTCTATTTGATCATTTAAAATATATATTTTATAATATTGTGAATTATCGTAATTTTTCTTTTGCTCTAAAGTCATACCTTTAATTGTTTTTTCATATGCTTTCAAAAACTTTTCACCTGTCAATATATCGGGAGCCGACTTTGAATCTATACCTTTTCTAAAAGTACACCGCGCTTCTTGCGGCAACACGTAGCTTATTTCAAAATTTCGATTTTCTATCAGCATCTTTCCTTCATAATCCTCAACAAGTTCCTTAGCACTTACAGTAACCTCTATTTGTCCGTCTTGTAATTTTTTAAGTGAAATATTCCCAAACAAGTATTCAGCCCCATCCCTCATAAGTTGCTCTGAATATTCGCTTTCCAAATATTCAGATGTAATATCCGGTTCTATAACTGTGGACCCGGATTTTTTTTGAAAATCACATCCGCCTGCAAATGCAAACACCAAAAGCACAGTCAGAAGACAAATCAGTTTTTTAAATATCGTCATCTTTACTCCTTAAACATATTTGTTATCAAAGTCGGAAATCTCCGTATGGCTCATATTGGTCTTTATCTTAGGTTCATCCGCTTCACGAACGGGAGCCGGAATATCGTTATGCAATTCCTTAACCTGTGAAATATCGTACGCTTTACTTTCATATGCCAATATTTCGGCAGTTTTTTCGGTTTCGACAGACAGAGGTTCAGATTTAGTAAAAGGCTTTGCAACAGATTTTATATCCTTTGTTTCTACAGGTTTATCTATGGTTTTTATCTGTTTTTCATCTTTTTTATCTAAAGATTTTACCGCAGGTTTTGCTTCCTTTTTTTCTAAAGACTTAATTTCTGTTTTTATCTGTTTTTCATCTTTCTTGTCTAAAGATTTTACCGCAGGTTTTGCTTCCTTTTTTTCTAAAGACTTAATTTCTGTTTTTATCTGTTTTTCATCTTTCTTGTCTAAAGATTTTACCGCAGGTTTTACTTCTTTGTTTTCTAAAGGCTTAACAGCAGGTTTTGCAACCGGCTCATCCTCTTTTTTCAATGCGGAAACATCGTCATCAAGCATCTTATACTGTGCTATCAAAGTATCCAAAATATTCGCCTGACTTGCAAGTTCTTCACTTGCAGCCGCACTTTGCTCACTTGTTGCAGAATTTGTCTGCACAGCGGAAGATATTTGATCTGCGCCTAAATTTATCTGGCTGGCAGAAACTGCCTGTTCCTCTGAAGAACTCAATATTTCTTTTATCTTAACAGTTATTATATTTGCATTCTGAACCACAAGTTCTAACGATTCTGCCGTTTTCTCCGCTATTCCCTTTCCATCCGCAACTGCATTTATAGAAGTTTCAATCAACTCTGTCGTACTCTTTGCCGCTACCGCTGATTTACTTGCAAGATTTCTGACTTCATCAGCAACAACAGCAAAACCTTTTCCCGCTTCGCCCGCTCTTGCAGCTTCAACCGCGGCATTTAAAGCGAGTATATTTGTTTGAAATGCTATATCATCAATGGTCTTGATTATCTTGTTTACTTCACTTGAAGCTTCCGTCATTTTTTCCATGGCGTTCATCAAATTGTTCATATGCTCATTGCTGACTTTTATCGCATCTCCAATTTGATTGCTTAGTTCATTGGCTTCGTCAGCACTTTGGGCATTCAAATTTATCTTACCCGCTATATCGCCTATAGTTGCGGATAATTCTTGAAGTGATGCCGCTTGCTCCGTAGAACTTTGTGATAAGCTCTGTGCTCCTTGAGATACCTGATCGGCGCCGTCACTAATCTGCGTTGCTGAAATCTTGATTTTCCTAAATCCGGCATTTAACCCCTCAAGAAGCCTCATATATGACTCCTTGATTTCCTCAAAATCTCCAACATATGTTTGCTTAGGCATATAAGTCAAATCCCCTTGGCTTAAGCCTTTCATAGCTGTTGATATTTCACCTATTACACGTTCAAGATTAAGGAACGCTTCCTGTATAGCGTTGCAAACCCTACCGATTTCATCATCTCCGGAATATTGAATTTTATATCCCAAATTTCCGTTTTGCAAAGCTTCACCTGCAACAACAAGTTCCTCAAGCGGTTTTAAACTGCGGGTAATTTGAATCAACATCATAATTATCAATATTACAACCGATGCCAAAAGAAGTAAAACGGTAACCACCATTACCTTGTTCATATTTGCATAAAAATCACTTCTTTCAACCGCTGAATAAACCCACCATTGTTGTTCATCAACTTCTATCGGAGAAAAGAAAACTTCAAATTTGGTTTTATTCGAAGACAAAGCGGACACTCTGAAATTTTCTTTAGTTTTTCTGTGTTTTTCAATGTCGGCTTTAGCATTTTCGTCCGCTATTCTATCCATTGCCGGCTTTCCTATTGCTTCCTTATCCTTGCTGTGGAACATGATTTCATCATTTTGATTTACAAGTGCAACCAAAAACGTCTTATTGTTTCCATGCTCAAAATCAATATTCGCAAGTTCATCAATTCGAAGGTCCGACATCATTATGCCGACTGCCTTGCCGTTTACAATTATAGGATTTGTAATGGTTACTACATTATGTCCTAAATAATCCGAATATGGACTTGATACGAATTTCTTGCCGCTTTCAACGGTTTGCTTATAATATTCTCGTGTCCATGCTATATCCGGATATATCGCCTCCGTATCTGTTTCGGATCCGGCTTTTTTGCAAACATAAAATCCATATTTTTCAACATTTAAATCTGCAGCATACGGTTCAAAAAATATACCTACTCCCTCTACCATAGAATTGTTTTTAATCGTCATAGGCAGATATTTTAACAAATAATCTTCAAGTTCTTTAACCCCTGCAGTTAAAGTTTCCCCTGCTATTATCGTGCTTGCAACACCGCTTTCCTGCGACTTTGCTATTATTTCGTTGTAATGCGAGCTCACATAATCAGCAATGAGTTCATTATCTCTTTCCGAAGAATATATCTTTTCTCTTATCTTCGATGCATTTGTCGCTGTAAGTTGCGTAAAACTCGTATCCAGTAAAGTTTTCACTGAACCTGCTACCATGCACAATAAAACAACTCCTACAACCAACAAACAAATAAATACAGTTATGCCTGATCGTCTAGATAAAGTTTTTGCCAAACTTTCATTTCCTTTAATTACTTTTTCAGGCTTTTTACCCATCTGCAAGGCCTCACTTTCCAATTTTTTATAATTTTATTCATATACATTATATTGTATATCATTTGCGTTATTTTGTCAATCTTTTGTTACAATTTAAACAATTTCATAAAATATTTTTTCTACTCAGTTGTCTGCGGCAAATCTTTGTGGTATACTATATGTTATTAAAACGTGCACAGCTCATGTGCAGGTATTTAATTTTTTCAATATGTGAGGTAAATTTATGAAAATAGCCGTAGCAGACTTGCTAAATGGAATGCGCATAGATGAAGATCTTGTGAACATGGACGGTCAGCTTATTACGACAAAAAATACGCTTGTAACACCTGATCTGATCGAAAAGTTAAAGCAATTTGGTGTAAAAGATATAGAAGCTGAAGCAACACCCGAATACTGGGAACTTATCAAAAAAAGAGATTTACAATTTTCTCAAAAATCGCATAAAAAACCTAAAACGGTTTTGGAAGAAACAATATTCGATGTTCGAGAAACCGAAGCTTTTTCCGCTTTTAAGGATTCGTGTGAAACAAATAACAAAACTATTTCAACATCATTTGAAAACATTTTATCGGATGAAAATAATACCGAAGAATTCGGTGTTATGGAAGCGATGTCCGATACACTCTATAAAAACAATAAAAACAATGTCAATCTGATAGATATGGTATACCTGATGAGAAATAATGCCGACAGCGTGTATTCTCACTCTTTAAACGTAGGAATGGTTGCAGGTCAACTGGGAAAGTGGCTTAAACTTCCGGAAGATGAAGTTCAGCTTCTGGTAACCTGCGGTCTTTTTCATGATATTGGAAAACTTATGATTCCGAAGAACATTCTCGATAAACCTGCCGCACTTACGGATGACGAATACGAAATAATGAAATCGCATACTCAAAAAGGTTACGAATTTTTATCTAAATTCGATCACCTCGACCAAATCATAAAAGATGTTGCACTCAAACATCACGAGCGTTGTGACGGTTCCGGTTATCCGAACGGTCTTAGTGGCGACCAAATCGACAAATTTTCGAAAATCATAGGAATTGCAGATGTATACACTGCTATGACTTCAGATAGAATATACCGAGGTTCAATTTGCCCTTTCGCTGTTGCAGCAGAACTTGAAAAAGAAGGATTGCATAAATTCGATGCGCATTTCGTAATGACATTTTTAGACAATATGCTCACTTCTTACTTGCAGAGAAAAGTTGAACTTAACAACGGTCAGGTCGGAATTGTATTGCTTCTGAACCGTTACCAAAAATCCAAACCTTTAATTGAACTTACGAACGGCGAAACTATAGATTTAGCTAAACATGCGGACTTATATATAACAAAATTACTGGATTACTAATACATATGTAGATTCCAATAACCGAATTACAAAAAACGGTTCAATATATGAACCGTTTTTCTATTTTTTCAAAACATTTTTTAAATTTTGAACTTCTTGCGCCGCTTCTTTATTTTCAAAAGAATAATATCTAAAATATGCAAATCCCGATACTCCATAATCTCTAGCCGTTTTCACCTGCCTTGCTATTATATCATTTGATCGCAACCACTCGGAAACAGGATTTCCATCGCTTATATTCTGTCCCGCATTAGCCATATCAAGGCCTACATACAGTTTTACTGACGGATTAGTTACTATTTTTTTCCATTCTTTCAAATTCGCCTCGTAAGCATATTTTGCAGGTTTTCCGGCTTTTTTAGCTTCAAACCCCCAATAAAGTTGTGGCATTATGTAATCAACATATCCCGAATCGCTAACCCATTTATCTATATCTACAAAATGTGCATTATTCGCTCTTAAATTATCCAAATTCCCTGCCGGACTTATACCGAATACAACATTGGGTTTTTCTGCTTTGATTGCCGAATACACTCCTTTTACCAAATCGCTTACATTATTTTTCCTATAACTTACTACATCTTTAAAAGCGCTTGAAGCTTTAAATTCCGGTAAATCAAATGCCAATTCCGCCTTGGTATCATCAATTTTAGGATAAAAGTAGTCATCAAAATGTATACCGTCAACATCATAATTTCTTACAACTTCCATAACGCCTGCTATAACCATATTCTTCACTTCTAAAATTGACGGATTCAGATAATAGTCACCCCTATGTTGCAATACCCATCTGTCATTTTCAGGATTTGAATCTGATAGCCACACCTTTGCAGGACTTTTTTCGCTTGTTTCTTTCAAAAAATACGTGCCGTATCCTGATACTCTGTACGGATTTATCCACGCATGAAATTTCATTCCGCGTTTATGAGTTTCATCCACCATAAATTTCAGCGGATCAAAGCCGGGGTCTTTTCCTTGTGTTCCTGTCAAATGCCGACTCCATGGGTATATAGATGATGGATACATGGCATCCGAATGAGAGCGCACATGAGCAATTATCGAATTCATGCCTAGTTCCTGAGATTTATCTAAAATTCTTGAAAATTCTTTTTTAAATCCTCTCTCATTTTTAGGGAATTGCATATATTCCAAAAATGAAATCCACATCGCATTTTCTTCACCTGCTCTTACCTGCTCAATCGGCTTAGTTTCAGAATTAGATAAAAAATTTCCTTGTGTAATTATAACTTTTCTTGCATTATCATCCCAATCTACATTTGCCCCAAGGCTTTCGGAAATAAATCTTAGAGGTACAAGTGTTCTGTCATTTTGTATTATAGGTGCCACATCAAGTTTAAGTTTACTCCCATTTGCAGATGCACTATAGCTTCCGATAGTAACCGTTGCTGTTTTATCCGACAAAGCAGCTGATGCTGTTTGCGTTTCGGCATACCAACTTACATTTGCTCCAAGGCTCTCAAATATCATACGCATAGGAACAAGCACTCTGTCATTTCTAATAATAGGCTCGGAATCAAAATTTAATTTATTTCCGTTCAGGTAAACACTTACCGGTTGCGTTTCGGCAACTGCGCACTGCACGTTAACGAAAACAGTGCTCATAGCAAATACCAGCGTAAGTGCCAACGCAAATATCTTATTGTTCAATTTCATACTCAATTCTCCGCTTTACATCAGTTCTTCGTTGTAAACCGCCCTTTCACCGCCTACAAACTTTTTTCTTACCCTTGCCGCCGTAACGTGCGCATCGCCCAGTTCTTTAATAGAAAGCCTCACAGGCACCGCAACTTTCTTTAAATGCATACCTATAAATGTATCGCCTATATCAATCCCGGCATCCGCTCTTATCGTTTCTACCGCAACCGCATCATCCATATTATTATAACAAGCGGTCGCAAATGAACCTCCCGCTTTAGGCTGAGGTATGACATTTACTATGTCTTCATCATTCACAGCTTCTCTTTCGATGATTATCGCACGATTCAAATGCTCGCAACACTGTGCTGCCATATATATGGAATATTTATCAAAAACTTCCTTCAATCCCGTGAAAATCTCATATGCAACTTCCGGAGATGAGTTTGTCCCGATTCTACTTCCTGAAACTTCGCTAGAAGAGCAGCCTATGACTACAATCTGCCCTTTTTTCAACTTTCCTTTTTCTACAAGTTCTTCTGCAATTATAATAGCATCTTCTCTCAATTTTTTTAACATGTGTCCTCCAATTTATCATTTGTAAAGTTTTTAATCTTTTTTACAAAATTTATCCTTTTCTTTTATGTATATCTATGTTAAAATACTCCCTATGACAGTTCGAAACCATCCTGTCAATAAACAAAACTAAGGAGAATTTAATATGTCAAATGAATTTTTACTAATTGCAACAGGACTGTTCCTGTACGTCAGTACCTTATTATGGTACGGTTTTTTCGGTAAACATGGGCTTTTCTGCCTAGCGGTATTTTCAACAATTATAGCCAATATTGAAGTTTTAATTCTTGTTAAGGCTTTCGGATTCGAGCAAACTCTTGGAAATATTCTCTTTGCAACCACTTTTTTAATTACCGACATCTTAAGTGAAAATGAAGGTAAACGAGTCGCTCAGAAAGCTGTTCACATGAGTATTACCGCATCCTTACTCATGGTTATCGTAAGTCAGCTTTGGCTACTATACACACCCGCTGAAAACGATTGGGCATCTGCAAGCATTCACACTCTTTTCGAAAATACCCCCAGGCTCATTTTCGCAAGCTTAATTGTATTTGCAGTTGTTCAACACTTCGACGTTTGGGTTTACCATAAAATCTGGGACTTCACAAAAAAAGAACACGATTCTACACGGTTTTTATGGCTACGCAACAACTTATCAACAATAGCTTCCCAGATAATCAATACCGTACTTTATAACTTTCTGGCATTTTGGGGCGTTTATCCTACAAAAACCCTAATAAGCATCATGATTTCGTGCTTTCTAATATTTTTAGCAACCTCGGTTCTTGATACTCCGTTCGTATATATGGCACGAAAAATACACGATTACAAAGTCAAAAACCATTTTGACTATATTGATGAGCAGGACTATTAAATATTGTCCTGCCTTTTTATTTTCTGCGTTGTTGTCTTAACAAAATCGGTTTTACGAATTACTAAATTTCTAATTCTTTTGTAATTTGGCAATTTTGCATTCACATCTGCCAGTTTATCTTTTATATATTTGTAAATTTCTTCCTGTTCAACTTCGCCAATTTGTGCTTTAATCACTTCATAATCAGGCACTACCTGAACGCTAACAATAGTTTCCAACGTTTCTTTGTTGCTAGCCGCATAAACCATACATTCCTTTATGCAGGTAATATCTTTTAAATAATCCTCTATTTCTTCAGGATATATATTTTTACCTGTTTTAGTAACAATTACATTTTTCTTCCTGCCACTTAAATATATAAATCCCTGTTCATCTGCAAATCCCATATCGCCTGTATAAAACCAACCGTCTTTTAAAACTTCATCTGTTTCCTTAGGCATATTGTAATACCCCAACATTACATTCGGACCCTTGTAAATAATTTCTCCCATGCCGTCAGCATCTTTATTTATAATACGCAAAGCACCGCTTGGCACTACTTGCCCGACTGTACCCGCTTTAATATACCTATCCGAAAAATCCGGAGTTCCGGCTACCAAAGGTGCAGTTTCCGTAAGTCCATACCCCATTACAACCCCTATGCCGAAATCCTGAAATCCCCTAACTACATTAGGGCTTATTGCGGCCGCTCCTGTAACCAAAAGCCTCAATCTGCCACCAAAATTTTCATGAATATTTTTGAACAGTTTTTTCTGTAAATTTATACCGACTTTTTTAAAAGCATTGCTGGCTCCTACAGCCTTTTTCAAGGCTTTTTCTTTGCCTAGCTTCTCTGCTTGCTTCCAAATTTTTTTATACATCGTCTCAAAAATTAGCGGTACGCCTACCAGAACCGTAGCGCGCGCTTCCTCAAGATTTTTTGACACATATTTAAGCCCTTCGTAAAATGCTACCGAAGCACCTGCAAAAAGCGGCACCATTATACCTATCGTAGATTCAAATGTATGATGTATCGGCAATATCGAAAGCATCCTGTCAGTTTCATAGACCTTGACAATTCTATTAACATCTTTTATATTGCTTATTATATTTTTGTGGCAAAGCATTACCGCTTTCGGGTTTCCCGTAGTACCTGATGTAAAAAGGAGCATCCTTACTTCTTCATTATCTAAATCTATATCAATATAACGCCTATCGCCATGATTTAACAACTTTCGACCTTCATTTATCAAAAAATCTATACTGTCGCAACGATATGCTTCATCCTTTGCATTATCTTCGTAAACTTCCATTTTAAACTTATGCTTAACATCTATATCTTCAAACACCTTTTCATAGCTTGCAGTATAAAAAACGGCACTGCATTTAGCAGTTTTTACTAAATTTTCAATTTCCGGCTTACTGAGTTCCTTGTCCAGAGGTACAACTATGCCTGCGCCGTTTACAACAGCAAAATACGCAACCATCCAAGGATAACTGTTCTCTCCTATGATAGCGATTTTTTCTCCAAGAAGCCCCATATCAATCAATTTAGTTCCAAGTGCGTCCACATCGTCTTTAAATGTGATATAGTTTATTTCTTTGTATGTCCCGCCTTTCCTATCCTTTTGCAGAAATGCCGTATTTTTACCAAATTTTTCCTTACAGTTGTTCAGCATTTCTTTTAAATCAGCTATTTCATCTACCGAGTACAATCTATCTTTGTAGATATTTTCGTATACCATCAGCATTCCTCCACATAATACTTGAAAGTTTGATTTTGCATTACAAAATATGGTACAATAATCATAACACATTAAAACTAAATTAACAATACAAACGGATGATAAAGTAAATTGAAAAAGGAGAAAATTATGAGTTTACATATATCTGCAAAAAAAAGCGAGCTCGCTGAAACCGTACTCATGCCCGGCGATCCGCTTAGAGCCGAATTTATAGCAAAAGAATTTTTAACATCTGCGGTTAAGACAAACGAAATTAGAGGTATGCTCGGTTTTACAGGCAAATATAAAAATATACCTGTTACGATTCAAGCAAGCGGAATGGGTATGCCTTCCATGGGCATATATTCCTACGAGTTGATTCATGAATATAAAGTTAAAAATTTAATTCGCATCGGTACTGCAGGTGCATTTCACAAAAACATCAATATAGGTGATATAATTCTTTCAATTTCAACATCTACAGATTCAAATTTCGTCCATGCATTCGGTCTGCCCGGAAATTTTGCACCAACTGCAAGCTGGGATTTAATTCTAAAAGCTCAAAAAGCAAACGAAAAGCTCAATTTTACATTGAAAGCCGGAAATACCGTATGCTGTGACGTTTTCTACGAATTTAATGATTGGTGGAAACCATGGGCAAATATGGGCGTTCTAGCCGTTGAAATGGAAGCCGCCGCCCTTTACATGAATGCTGCATACGCAGGTGTAAACGCACTTGCAATGATGTCGATAAGCGATCACTTCGTTACAGGCGAAAAAGCAACTGCCGAAATGAGACAGGACGGATTTACCAACATGATGGAGCTTGCACTTGAAACTGCTATATCATGATTTTATAAAAGGCGAGGTCACATCACAACCTCGCCTTTTCATATTTTTTCCTTTTCAGATTTTTTTATAATTATAATTCTCTTACATTTACAGGTTTACTTACATTTTCTACCTTTGCAATATTATTTTTTAAATTCTCTTTAATCTTTTTCCTACCCTCATCACTAAGAATCCTGTTGCCCATCTCATCTGCAAGCGTTATACCCACAAATGCAAGTAAAAATGTAATAAGCGGCATAGACCAGTTGAACACAGCCCAAGGCAGATAAACCATTGTTCCTATTCCGAGTGTTTGCGTTATGAAAACACCGCAAGTATTCCAAGGCACAAGAGCGGATGTAACCGTTCCCGAACTTTCAAGCGCATTTGAAAGAGTCTTAGGATGCAGCTTTGCATTTTTATAAGTTTCCGCATACATTCTTCCCGGTATAACTATCGAAATATACTGTTCAGGCATAGACATATTGCTGATGATACAAGTAACAATAGTCATAAATATCAAAGAAGCTCCTCCTACAACAAGCTTCAACAGCTGATTTACCAGCACTTCAAGCTGATGTGTAGCTTCCATTATTCCACCGAACATCATGGCAAGCAATGTCAGAGATATTGAAAACATCATTTTCATCAATCCTCCGGAAGTCAGAAGTGCATCTACAGATTCGACACCGCTATCAGAAACAAAACCGTTCATACCTGCATTTAGAAAAGCCCCAAGAGATGCTGTTGGCTGTAAAAATATTCCAAGTAAGACTCCTGTAAGTATTCCAAGCGTAATTCCGGGTATAGCAGGCATCTTCATAGCAACTGCGACTATTACTATAATAGGTGGCAACAACAATAATGGTGAAATCGTAAACATTGACGTAAGCGCATCACTCATAACCGCTATATTCGATATGTCCGCCATAGCCGAAGCATCTCCATATTTAAATCCCAAAATACCGAACACAACTATGCAAATTCCGTACGCAATCAGAGTCGGCGCAAGCATAAACTTAACGTGTGTAAATACATCTGTACCTGCCATAGCAGGAGCCAGATTTGTTGTATCCGATAGAGGCGACATCTTGTCACCGAAATATGCTCCGGATATTACTGCTCCCGCAGCCATAGGAAGCGGAATCCCAAGACCATGAGCTATTCCCATAAGTGCAAGTCCCATAGTTCCCATAGTTCCCCACGAAGTTCCGGTTGCAAGTGATGTAATTGAGCAAATCAGCAATGCCGCAATTAAAAAAACTTTTGGTGAAATAAGCTTCAATCCGTAGTAAATCATAGACGGTACCACACCCGCTGTAATCCAAACCCCAATAAGTATTCCTATTATAGCAAGAATCATCACAGCCTGAAGCGCTCTGTAAATTCCGTCTTTCATTGACTTTTCTATAAACTCCCAATCATATCCCAATATCAAAGCCATAACTGCAGCACCTATTACGCCTGCAAACATCGGTATATGAGGGTCTACTTCAAATACTATAATACCGACTGCCATTATCACAACCAGTGCTCCAAGCGTCAAGCCTGCTTCCCAGACTTTCGGCAGTCTCGGTTGTCTTTTTTCCGTTTTGCCATCCATGAATATTCCTCCATATGTTAAACAATTTCTTTGATTTGCATAAAAAATGCATATTTAATAACTTATATGTAAGTTTATCACATAATATCTGATGATTTCAATATCATTTATAAACTTTATGTATATATGTTTGCTTAAATATTGAAATAAAAAATACTTTCTTGCGCGCAAAAAAAGTGGCATATCTAAAATGCCACTTCCTAAATATACATGCTATTCTAAATTTTATATCTTATTTTCTTTCAAACTTCGCATCACGTTTTTCCAAAAATGCAGTCATCCCCTCAGTTTTATCATCTGATGCAAAAGGCGCTGTAAACGTCTCAATTTCAAGAGTTGAAGCTGCCGCCATATCCAAATTATATCCTTTGTTTATCGCAAGTTTTGCACTTGATACAGCTATCGGTGCTTTGGAATTGATAGTTTTTGCAATTTTTTCGGCTTCCGCAATCAAATCATCTGCAGGAACAACCTTTTCAACAAGTCCTATTCGATTTGCTTCCTCGGCAGATATAATTTCAGCAGTCATAATAAGATATTTAGCCATGCCTTTCCCTACCAACCTGGATAACCTTTGTGTTCCTCCAAATCCGGGAATTATTCCTAAATTAACCTCAGGTTGTCCGAACTTAGCTTTTTCAGATGCCACACGAATATCACAAGCCATAGCAAGTTCGCATCCTCCACCAAGTGCAAAGCCGTTTACCGCTGCAATAACAGGCTTACTCAAGTTTTCAATAGTGTTCATTACATTATGCCCCGCTATCATCATCTCGCGTCCCTGGATTGCATTCATTGAGTTCATCTGTGCTATGTCAGCTCCTGCGACAAACGCTTTACCCTCGCCTGTAAGTATTACGCTATACACTTCATCATCTTGCTCAATATTGTAAAATGCGCATGAAAGTTCATTTAAAACATCCATATTAAGTGCATTCATAGCCTTCGGTCTGTCGATTTTGATGTAAGCAATTTTGTCTTTCACTTCTACCTTTATATTTTCGTACATAGTCATTTCCCTCTTTTCTCAAGAATATTTACCATTCGGCATTTGTTAATATAATAACACATTACAAATAAGTTTTCTATCCTTTTTGAAATAAAATTTCTATGCACATTTATTATTCTTGCGGTATATCGTGATGATCATCTTCATCTGCATTCGGATCGAATCCTTCGAGCCCTTTATAAGTCTTGCCGGTTTTTTGTGCATAATCATAAATCGCCGATTTAATAGCATGGTCTGCAAGAACCGAGCAGTGAATTTTTATAGGCGGAAGTCCCCCCAGTTCATCAACAATTTGCCTATTTGTAATAGCAAGCGCCTCGTCTACGGTCTTTCCGATTATCATATCCGTAGCAACACTTGACGATGCTATTGCTGAACCGCAACCGAAAGTTTTAAACTTGGCATCGGTAATTACATCGTTTTCATCAATTTTAACATCTATTTTCATCATATCGCCACAAACAGGACTTCCATAAGTACCGCTTCCGCTTGCATTTTCTATTTCTCCAACATTTTGTGGATGCATAAAATGCTCCATAACTTTTTCATTATACATTGCCATTTTGTTTACCAACCTTTCTCCTCTGAAATGGAAGATATTTCTCTAAGCCTACTAACTATCTTAGTAAGTTCCGAAACGACATAGTCTATATCTTCTTTCGTTGTAAAATCACCTACCGTAAACCTAAGTGACCCATGTATCTTCTCAACAGGAACTCCTATTGCATCAAGCACATGAGACGGAGTAAGCGAAGCTGACGAACACGCCGAACCCGTAGATACGGATATACCTTTCATATCCAAAAATAAAAGAATCGCTTCGCCCTCAATATACTCAAATGTTATATTCGCATTTGCAGGATGTCTTAAATTCCTGCTTCCGTTTAACATAACATGGGGTATTTGCTGCGTTATCCGCTCTACTAAATAATCTCTAAGTTCTTTCATTTTAAAGATATGCTCATCTAAATTCAATCTTGCAATTTCCGCAGCTTTTCCGAAACCTACTATTCCTGCCAAATTTTCAGTTCCCGCTCGCCTCTTTGACTCCTGCGCACCGCCAAACATATAATTTGAAATCTTTACACCGCTACGAATATAAAGCGCTCCTACACCTTTCGGTCCGTAAATCTTGTGTGCAGATATTGAAAGCAAATCAACTCCCAAATCTTTTACATCTATATGCATATTTCCAAGCGCCTGCACGGCATCCGTATGGAATAAAATCCCATGTTTTTTCGCTATCGCGGCAAGTTCTTTAATCGGTTGAACTGTTCCGATTTCATTGTTTACAGTCATTATACTGACCAATATGGTATCTTCTCTTATAGCTTCCTGCAATTTCTGCGGCTCTACAATTCCTTCTGCATTTACATCAAGATAGCTTACCTCAAAACCGTTTTTCTCCAGCTTCTCACACGTGTGAAGCAAAGCGTGATGCTCTATCTTGCTTGTTATTATGTGCTTACCTTTTTTCGAAAGCGCATCGCATGCTCCGAATAATGCCCAATTATCGGCTTCTGTACCGCAAGATGTAAAAAATATTTCTTTTTCTTTAGCATTTATCAGCTCCGCTACCTGTTCTCTCGCTTTTGCCAACGCTTCCTTTGATGGAGAAGAAAAAGAATAAAGGCTGGACGGATTTCCGAAATTTTCAGTAAAATAAGGCAACATAGCATCCAAAACCTCTTTTTTTACCGGTGTTGTCGCTGAATAATCTAAATATACCTGTCTCATAAAATACTCCTTGCTTATATCAAATTTTGACCACTATATTTTTGACTTTTACTTTATACCTTTATACCATTTTTTTAAGTGTATAAACGCAATTTTATAAATTTCCTATCAAAATAGTATGTTTTTTATTTATCCACGATCTCAATGTTTTCAAGCTGAGAACGCAAGCTTGCTTTAAAAGCTTCCACATAAGCTTTCCTCAATTTTTGTTGCTCAGCTTTTTCTATTTCGGTCAATCCCTCTATTTTTGATTTTCTAGCAAGAAAATTTATCCTGGCTATATCCTTTTCACTAACCATTCATTTCCTTTCTTTTGGCACGTATAAGAGTACTTTTGCTAATTCCAAGTTCTTCTTCAACTTTTCTATAACTCATAGTTTCGAGCATAGAAAGCGCTTGCTGAATTTTTTCATCACTAAATTTTTGCGGTCTGCCTTCCCGAAAATCCGTTTTTTCTTTAGCAATAGCTTTGCCTATCTGAGTTCTTTCAACCATCATTACCCTTTCAAATTGCAATATAGCTTCAAGCACTGTAATAATATTTTTTCCGGAAGGTCCATTGTCAATTATTCCTAAATTTAAGATATTTATCCTTATAGCCTTTTTCATCGCAAGTTCTATTATATCTAGTGCACCCTTTACAGACCCGCACAACCTGTCCAAACTCTGAACAACTATCGTATCCCTTCCGAACATGCCATCTATACTTTCTATCAAAATTGGACGTTCATTAGGCATTTTATAATTTTCCACTATTATCTTCGCGCTGGGATAATGCTTCAAAAGAACCTGCTCCTGTTCTTCTTTAGAAGATGCCTTAGATATTCCTTTTTCATGAAAACTTACATATCCATATATCATTTTCGTTCATCCTTAACTATTTCGCTGAATGCAGTTGCAAGACCTGCTATTGCCTGTATTTCGGACGGTATTATTATTTTAGTCGCTTGTCCGTTCGCCGCTTCTTTAAATGCTTCCATACTCTTGATTGCCAAAACTTCTTTGTTTGGATTTGATTCTACGAGCATCTTTATGCTATCAGCTGTCGCCTGCTGAACCATTCGAATCGCTTCCGCTTCTCCTTCCGCCTTTCTGATAGCCGCTTGCTTTTGCGCTTCCGCCTTTAATATAACAGCTTCTTTTTCAGCCTCCGCTTCAAGTATTACGGATGCTTTATTACCTTCGGCGATCAATACCGCAGACTTTTTTTCTCCCTCGGCTTTCAAAATAGCCTCTCGTCTTTCACGTTCCGCTCTCATCTGCTTTTCCATAGCAACCTGTATATCTCTTGGAGGTGTTATATTTTTTACTTCAACTCGATTTATCTTGATTCCCCAAGCATCTGTTGCTTCATCCAAAACAACTCTAATCTTGCTGTTAATATGCTCTCTACTTGTAAGTGTACCGTCAAGTTCCAATTCTCCTATAATGTTTCTAAGCGTTGTAGCTGTAAGATTTTCAATAGCCGCCATAGGATTTACAACTCCGTATGTGTAAAGCTTCGGATCTGTTATCTGAAAATAAACAACAGTATCTATTTCCATAGTTACATTATCTTTTGTAATTACGGGCTGAGGTGGAAAATC
This sequence comes from Eubacteriales bacterium, assembly GCA_052173355.1. Taxonomy (GTDB): domain Bacteria; phylum Bacillota; class Clostridia; order Peptostreptococcales; family Anaerovoracaceae; genus JABZIP01. The sequence goes on from JBQMYS010000012.1 coordinate 20,163, forward strand.
TATTACATTTTCCTTTAACGAAACTTTTTTTGCTATTGCATCTACCATAGGAATTTTAAAATGAAGCCCAACTCCCCAAGTTTCATGATAAGCTCCGAGCCTTTCCAATACATATGCTTGTGCCTGCGGTACTATCCTGATATTAGTTACCAATAACAAGATAATTAAAATTATCAAACCCAACGCTGCGATTACACCAAATAAACTTTCCATACTTTCCTTCCCCTTATCTATTTATCAATTTTAGCGACAACCAATTTTACGCCTTCTATTTTCTTGACTAAAACCTTTGTATTTTTTTCTATTACGGAATCATCCTCTGCCACTGCCGTCCATTCAAGCCCGTTAAGTCTGACCTGACCCGTATCGCATTCCTGTATTTTTTCTGTTACTATCCCGATTTTGCCGACAAGCGCTTCCACATTGGTAGGAATTGTTTTGGGATTAAACTTTTTCATAGCTATGGGTCTTGTAAATATCAAAAGCACTATCGAAACTGAAATAAAAACCGCTATCTGAACAGGCAATGTAAATCCTACTATCGCACATACCGCGGCAACCAGTGCCCCTCCGCAAAACCATATAGTTGCGAGCCCCTGCGTAAAGATTTCAACCAATCCCAACAGCAAAAGCAACAACACCCAAAAAATCGGTAAACTGAATTCCGACATATACATTCCTCCTTTTCAAACGCATTTTTTTTCTGACTTTTTCGGCATCATCAAAATAAAACTTATCAATAACAAAAAGCATGAAATCCATATCGTTTTCATTGCCAAGTATTTAGTAAAAAACATACTTATTGCCGCTCCGCTCGCAAATGCAAATATTATGGTGTAATAAAAACCGACCTTCTTGAGTTTTTCCCTATCCTTTGTTCTAAAAAACTCAGATAAAGCCGCCGTTCCGCTTCTAAGATTTCCTACACACATGGTAGTTACATACACATTGCCGTCTGCGTGCCTAAATGCCTGTACTTGGAGCGCACATACCACCGATACCATAAGTGATGCAACAAGATTGTAAGATTGCGGTAAAAGCCCTACCAAAAGCAAAGTAATTATTTCTAAAAACACGATTATCTGCCTCCAGTGAATACTGCTCATCTGCTTCAAATTTCCGCCTACCTGCTCTGTAAAAAATATTCCCGTCCCAAATGCCGCTATAGGTAGTGCATATTTAAAAACATCACGAAAATCCCCTAAAACCAAGCAATGGCTCATCATTATTATATTTCCCGTCTGCGCATTTGCAAATATTTTCCCGCGCATCACATACGTATACGCATCTTGACAACCTGCGGAAAGTGCCAAAATCAAGCCAATCGCAAAACTGTCCGATGCCTGCTTTTCAATTTCCTGCATTACATTTCCCCTTTATTCATTATGAAGGATCCTGTAATTGAAAAAAATAATTCGAGTAAAAGTCCGGCTTGCATAGTTCCCTCTTTAATCTTTCTATCCATAGAATAAATATTCTCCAAAGCTTTTATAATATCCTTTTTTTTACAATTATGCACAAATTCTGAAGCTTTCCTGACTCGATATTCATGAACTTTTAAACCGCTCGAAATAGCATACACATTAAATCCCTCGTCTTTCATTTCGCTAATTTTAAGCATCAATTCAAACTGTGATGCGAGCAAAGCGATTATCTGATATTCATTAACTCCGTTTTTCATTATCGTATCCAAAATCAAAAGTGCGTGCTCAACATTACCTGCTGTTAGCGCATCAAGCATCGAAAATACACTGCTTTCCAAATTTTCCGATACAAAAACAAGCACATCGCTTGCTATCACCGTATTTGATTCGCTATATGCGCATATTTTTCTTATATCATTTTCCAAATTATAAAGGGTATAATCGGTTTCTTTATTGAAATAGCCGCTGTTTTTTATTAACTGCGCAATCGCCGCCATCTCTATATCCTTGCCATAGTTTGAAAAATGTTTAACTATAAAAGAATTCAAATCCTTTTCAGAAAGCGAATCGAAATTCAGTGCTGTTCCGTTTTTCTCTATAGCCTTAAACAGTTTCTTTCTTTTATCAACCTCAACAGCGGTAATAATCAAAATGGATTCATCCGAGATATTTTCAAACAATTTTAACATTTTTTGCTCATCGTCAACCTTTAACGTTTTTCCGGCTTCCGTCTTTAGCGCAGTAAAGCCGCAAACTGCCACAACTTTCTTTTTCGATGCAATCGGAAACGTTTCAAGTGCAACCGTAAGATTATCCACATCCAGCTTTTCATCATCAAAAACACTTAAATCCATAGTCTTTGTTTGGCTGTTTATATAGCTTCGTATTATTTCACTATAAGCCCAATCAACCAAAAACTGTTCTCGTCCATAAAGTAAAACAACTTTTGGGAAATTATTTTTACCAATCAATTTTGAAAAAGTTTTAAATGCGTGTTCCTCATTTTTTATCATCTAAATCTCCACCTGCTGTTCAAATCTATATTTCTGGAAACGTAATAAGTATATCCATCTTCCTCACAATTTTTTTTAATATTCTCAAGTATATACGGTTGCAAGAATCCATATTCAATCAAATATACACTAAGCCCATAATCCTTACATTTGCTTAAATAGTCGTCATAATAAACTCTTTGCTCTGCACATTTTTTAATGTAATCCCGATATTCCTTGCTTTTGCCGTTTTCTTTTTTTACAAGTTCTTTAAACTCACTCGCATCTGCTCGCGTATTTATTTCTTCTTGATTTACACAAAAAATATTTTTATCCAAAAAATTTTCCGAAATTGCCTTGCGCACAAATACATCTGCACCGTTTATCATGATGTCCGGCTTGATTTTTGCCAAATTGTCAAGTATTTCACAAGCGGCCTCATACATACCTTCTTTTTTCGCATAATTTCCATACACATCTAAATTATCAACAAAGAAGCCGTCTGCCCCAAGTTCTTTTATGTATTCTGCCTGCTCATATATAAATTCCTGCCAGCGCTGATTTCGTATATCTACCCAAAATTCACCATCCCAACCTTCGTATTTCTCGAGTTTCAGGTCATCAAACCGTCCGTCAGTCACAAAATTCGTATCAAGAGCACCGACATTTATATATACAAGTACCCTTTTATTCCCGTTTTCGTGTAAGACTTTTATATCGTCCGCATTTCCAAAGGCTGTATCAATTACCAGAACATTTAAATCTTTGTATTCTTCGCATTCCTCTGGGGTAACATCACCAAATCTGACCTCGTATGGTGCATTAGGTCCGCCTGTCGTTAATTTTACGTAGTTTTTTTCAATAACATTTGGATCGGTGTCATTTGGAAAATCTATTAACTTGTTCGTGCAAGATACTACATTCACCATGAGAAAAAAAACGAAAGCGAAAATGATTGCTACGTTAAACAAATTGACAACATTTTTATTCTTTGTATTTTTTTTGTTGTATATATCCATTTATTCCTTACTTCCTCATTGCCAATGCGCATCATATAGATAATATCACATATTGTGTAAATTTTCCACACTCAAAACATAGTTTTGACACCGATTTTTTTATTTTTGTATATCATTATTCCGACTGCACCGTTTTGATCATTTCTATAAATGAGCGCACCTGCTTTTTTTAACCTTTCGATAGCTTCGTCACTCGGATGACCGTAATTATTTTTTCCGACCTGTATTACTGCAATTTTCGGCATTACCGCATCAAGGAGTTTTTTAGAACTTCCATATCGACTGCCATGATGTGAAACTTTTAAAATATCACATTTCAAGTCCGCTTTTCGATTATTTTGCACCAATTTTTCTTCAGTATTAAAATCTAAATCTCCTGTCATCATTACAGAAACATTGTTTATGGTAACTTTTGCTACAAGGGATATTAAATTTTCGTCCTTGATATTCGGTCTTGTAGCTTTATAATAATCCGGATTTTCTCTAGCAGGAAAAAATATATTGATTTTTAAGTTTTTAGAAAATCTCAATTCATCACCGGCTGCAAGATACAAATACTTTCGTTTATCTACACCTGTTTTTTCTTCTACAAGTTTTGGCACCACGCAATTACCTTCATATATTGCCACCTTGTCAATTTTAATATGCTTTTCTAATGATGAAAGTCCCCCTACATGATCTTTATCAAAATGTGAAATCAATACCAAATCCAAATGTTTTACACCATTTTTTAATAAAAACGGCAACACAATTTTTTCACCGACATCAATACGTATACTGCCTCCTGTATCCAGCAAAATATTCTTACCGTCTTTACTCCTTACGAGCAAGCAATCTCCTTGTCCTACATCGCAGAAAATCAACTGTGCTTTGTCAAATTCACTATCTTGCATCTTTCCGCACAAAAATGCAATTAGACATATTACTATCGTAAATATCGCAATATTTTTAATTTTTTTGCGTTGCAGAAATATCCTAAAAAATTCACTACTCACAAAAAATAACATTGAATAATATACAAAAATCAATTCAATCGGCGGGCTTGTAACTTGAATATACGGCTTTATACCATAAAATGTCGCTTCGTTCAAAAAAAGTATAAGTTTGACAAAAAATTCACAGATTATTCCCAATATCTGAAACAATATACTTAAAATATATGCATTAAAAATCAGCGATAAACTTGAGATTACAAGCATAGCGATTATGGTGGAAACTGTAATACCTCCAATAAATATAATCGGTATATTCAGCAAAAATGCGCTGATAGAAAAATAATTAAAAACATACGCACTAATAGGTGCCATACCGATTTGCATCGCGCACGAACTCACGAGAATATTCCTCGTGATTCGTGTCACGCTCGGAATCAATATTCCGAGCGTGAGTATGGCACAAAACGAAAGCTGAAAACCTAAATCAGTTACAAGCATCGGATTCCCAACGGTCATTATGAACATTGTAAAAAGACTTGCCGTAAACATATCATAACGTTTTCTGAAAATCATAGACATGATATGTAAAAATATCATTATAAAAGCTCTGACAACAGATGGTGCAAATCCTGCAAGCGCAACATAAAAAAACAAAAATACAATTATCAACAAATTCATTGCAATCCTTTTACTTCTGCGCATCATTGCATTCAAGGCTGCATATACCGCACCTATATGCAATCCGCTAACAGCAAGTATGTGACAAATTCCGTTTTTTTGAAATTGTGCATACAAATCTTCATCCAAACCGCCTTTTTCTCCGAATGCCATAGCTGTTACTATTCCCGCTATTTGCTTGTCAAAATAATTATAAATATTTACTTCGAAATTTAATTTTACTCTTTCACAAATCTGTAAAAACTTGCTGTCTTTTTTACTGTTAAAAAAATCTATTTTAGAATTTCTCGTAAGGATAGCAAACACTCCTTTTGCACGCAAATATCTTGCGTAATCAAAAGTCCCGGGATTTCTGGCACTCGCAGGGCGTGATACCTTACCGCTAAAACTTACATACCTGCCAACAAGCATTTTATATTCAATATCATCATCAATATTTTTAACAAGTACCTTCTCTTTATCCATCTTCAATATGAACTGGTGATTTTTTTCATCGTCTTTTTGAATATGCGTAACAATACCTGATACCGTAACATTCTCGCCCTCATATTCAAGTAAATTCCCCTCATATTCACTTTTAACAACAAAATTCACAGAACCTGCCAAAAATATACAAATTACAATAACAATCGTATTACCCCCGATTTGATATTGTTCAAACGCTTTCATATTCCGCATAACAAAAATTGCCGAAAACAAAATCAAAAATGAAATTATAAAACATAATTTCATTATAATTTCCTTTCCCTGCAAACTTGCCATCATGCTGAGCGCAACTATCCACGCTCCAAAAAACAAAGCTCCTTTTCGTCTTACCATATTTGATTTTGCCTTAATTTACTTGTTTACTCCCTTATGATTTTAATATAATCCGATTTTATATTTTGTGGCTATAAAAATTATCAAATTTGCATTTTATTATATTATATCATAAAGTTTTACTTTTTTGTATATTTTTTACATTATTTTATTTTTATATTAAGCTTCAATCAAATTCATTAGTAAGTTTATTCATTTAGCGTTAACCTTATTTTTAAATTTTATCGTAAATACTCTGCTCTCATCACTACCCCAAAGCTCGTATTCTACAGGCTTATTACCTTTTTGCGAAATATACTTGGAAACAAGGTAATCGAAAAATTCATACGGATCTTTATAAGCCGCATCATAAGCTTTTTTATTTTTAAATTTAAAAACCATTTTTGAAAAATTCTTTTCTTTTACATATTTGGAGAATAACGCCTCTATACCTGCTTTTGAATAAGTGTCGAAATATCCCCCTACTTTTTTATAATAATAAAGATTTTCATTTGTGCAATTAGGGAAATTCCATACCTTAGCAAGATTTTTATATTCCGTTTCTGCAAAAATATTTTCAACATATGTGCCAACGGTATGCGTACTTCTTAATATATCATCTGTTGCATATAAGTAGTCATATGTATGAAGATATTGATATTTCGCTTCTTCTTTCGTATAAACCTCCGGATGATCTCCCCATGTTGTATCAATCCACGCATAATCATTTCCATGTTGTATTAAATTCCACGCATGTCTTTCACGGCTTTTCCCATCATCAATATATCCTGTTACATATGTGGCAGGAATTCCGGCTTTAAT
>JBQMYS010000013.1:0-26764 GCA_052173355.1 Eubacteriales bacterium
GCTTCCACAACATGGATCAAAAAACAATTCGCCATCTGAAAATAAAAAATTCTTTGTCATATTATGTGCAATTTTTTGAGGAGTATAGTACGATCCTATAATATTTTTCTTTCCCTCCTGTAAATATGACTGATAAATTAATCCTAAAATATCAAATTCGTCTGTTGGTAAATCAAGCGTTGCTAATTCATCTATAATATCAATATAAGCATATTCATCTAAAAATCTTTTAACATGATGTTTTTTGTAGATATTATGTTTCTTTAAAAGGCTAATGCCCAATGAAAAAATAGCATTAACTATATCAATATCATTTTCATCAATATAATCAAGCGTATTCTGTATAAAAGTAATATTATTCTTGTTGCTAAAATATTCCATTGGAAGAAGACGTTTTTTTGACTTCCGTTTATTAGCACGTGCCGTTAATCGTCCTGCTATCTGAGTATTAAGTTTTTCCCAATTCCGTATTGTTGCATCTGAAATTCCGTATTCCTCTGTTGCAACATTTTGCTTTCTCATTTCTGTTTTTGTCATACCTCGGTCAATGTATCTTTCCCATGACCCATTGTAGTTGCATAACATAAATGCAATCCTCCACTCTAATCTACATCAACTATTATAGCACAAAAAAGTTTGTAATTCAGTATTATACTTGTTTTTGATGATATTGTTTTCTTAGTTGTTCTAACATATAATTATCATATAGCTACCTCATAAGAAAAATTCGGGTGGATTTCCACCTTTTTATTTCGAGTTTTGTGATTTCATTCAAACCTAAAGATGTTCATAAACACTTGAAATCATTATTAGTGCCTTGTCTAACACACCATGCGATTTACTAAACATCTATTTTAAAAAATGCCCCATCAAAAAATTTTGCCGTCAAATGCGGTATTGCAAAGAATCAAAAACCTATTTATAATATCTAACAAAGGGAGATAATAGGCAGTGAAACTAAAAAAACACATATTTTTTATAGGATTTATGGGTGCCGGAAAAACCGTCATTTCTAAATTGGTAGGCGAATCATTATGCCAAAATCCAATCTCGATTGACAAAAAAATCGAAGAATCCCATAACCAAACAATCTCAGAAATATTTGCGCAATTCGGGGAGGAATATTTTAGAAATTCCGAAACTCGAATACTTCAAACAATATGTAAAGAACCGCCTGCAATCATCGACTGTGGAGGCGGGATTGCCAAAAACGCCGTCAATCATGATATAATCAAAAAAAACGGTAAAACAATATGGTTGCAAGCTTCCCCGCTCACTATATGCGAAAGACTGAAAGACGATTACACAAGGCCGCTTCTAAATAATCATATTACCCCTCAATACATAGACGAATTTTTAAAAACCAGACAAAATTCATATGCTTTGCTTGCCGATATTGTAATCAGTACCGACGGTAAAACACCTAATGATATTTGCAATGAAATCTTGGAAAGGATTAAGCCATATGTCATTTACAATTAAAAATTTGGATATAGGAAAAGGCAGAACAAAAATTTGTATACCGTTAATAGCAAGCACTCTTGAAGAAATAAAAATACAACTGAACGAAATTTTAAGTTTACCTTGCGACATCATAGAATGGAGATGTGATGCCTTTAACGACTTTAAAAATAAAAATAAACTTTCCTGCGCACTTAAGGTACTTGAATCGAAATGCAAAAATATTCCTCTTTTGTTCACACTGCGCACTTCAAACGAGGGCGGTATGGCAAATATCAGCCAAGATTCTTACTGCGAAATCTGCTTCAGCGCCATAGATTCCGCAATACCTGATTTAATAGATATTGAAATTTCCTGCGAAAAAGCTCAAAACATAATAAATTATGCACACAAAAAATCCATAAAAACTATAATATCACATCACAATTTTAACAATACTCCACCAAAAACAGAAATTCTTAAACTGCTAAAAAAAATGTATGACACGAATGCGGATATATTAAAAATCGCCGTTATGCCACATTGCATTTCCGACGTTTCAACTTTGATCTTTGTAACATCCGAAATGAAAATTTGGCAACAACAATATCGCGTAAATGATATTCGCCCTATAGTAGCAATTTCTATGGGGGAAATCGGAAAAATAACAAGAATTGCAGGAGATACATTTGAATCTGCTATAACCTTCGCTACTGCAAGAAAATACTCTGCTCCCGGTCAAATTAAAGCAGAAAATTTACAAAAAATATTTGAACTACTGGAATAATTCCTGCACACATTTAAATTTTTCGATTATGCGCAAATTTTCTTTTTCAAAGAAATTCCCTTTCCCTGTAAAATATCCGGCTGATGCCGTCGCTTGCGCAACCAGCATCGCTAATCCTCCTGCGCAATTCATACCTAAAGCCTGTCCCTGCGCCATGAATTTCGTAATATTCGGATTGTAAATCACATCAAAAATATCTTTACAATTTGAAAATATCCGAAGATCACATGGACTTTTCTCCGTATTGGGATACATTCCCACAGGTGTAGCATTTATAACAACATCTATTTTGTCGGAAATACTTGAAATCCATCTGTACGGTATTATATTGTACTCGTTTTCTTCTTTATTTTTCTCAACTTTTCGGGATGCTACATAAACTTGCAAAGCCCCTAAATCTGAGAGTGCCTTGCGTATAGTTTTACAAGTTGCACCGTTTCCCAATATCAAAATATTCTTTGCATTGACTTTTATATTTGCGAGTTCAAGAGCATAAATAAATCCGGTGTAATCCGTATTCGTACCCCACAATATGCCGTCAGAATCAAAATACATCGTATTTACCGCACCTATCTGTTCTGCTATCGGCGAAAGTTTATCACAATATTCCATTACCGTCTGTTTGTAAGGGATTGTTACATTAAGCCCTTTAAAATGTCTTTTTTTTATAAATTCACCCACTTTTTCAGGTGCTATCGGAATTAAATCATAAGAATATGCTGAAAGCATTTCATGTATTATCTTGGAATAACTGTGTTCCAGTTTTTCTCCTATCAGAGCATATGTCATAGTATTACCTGCCTTGCAATTCGCTTTTTGAGCATAACAGCTTTTTTTGGTACGAACGGCTCATATCAAATATTACCTCATACAATTCCAGTATATAATCTTTAAATTCTTCACCTGCTTTTTCAGAAATAATACTCAAAATCTCTTTTTCCCTTTTTTCGTTTAGCACAGGGATATTGTATATTTTTTTTTCCTCTGCGACCTTTCCTGAAAGTTTCATACGTTCGATAAACAGCGATACAAATTTTTCATCTATATCATCTATTTGCTTTCTCAAATTTTCCAGACTCATAAAAATTCCTCTTACTAAAATTCTTTAATCATCAAATCAAAAATTCCTATCGCAATAGCAGCTTCGGTTACAGCAACTCCTCTAACCGCAACGCAAGGATCATGTCTGCCCTCAATCGCAATTTCCACCTCCCGCATTTCTTTCAAATTTACGGTTTTTTGCTTTATGCCTATTGACGGCGTAGGTTTAAAAGCCGCTCTGCATACTATAGGCATCCCTGATGTAATTCCCCCAAGTATTCCGCCATGGTTGTTCGACACAGTTTTAACTTCCTTTTTAACTATACAAAACGAGTCATTATTCTTAGAACCTCTAAGTGCTGCCGAGCCGAATCCATTACCGAACTCTATGCCTTTAACAGCCGGTATTGAAAATAGTATTTGTGCAAGCTTTGCCTCAACTTTATCGTACATAGGTCCACCCAAACCTGCCGGAAGTCCTATCGCTGCAATTTCCACGATACCCCCTACTGAATCATGTTCATTGATTGCCTTAAGAATTTCCTGCTTCATATCTTCTCCCGCTGCATCATCTATTACAGGAAATCGCTTATTCCCCGGTGATTTTAAATCATCTATTGTCAACATCACCGGATCAAAACTCACATCAGTTGCGTTTCCTACTGATTTTAAATGCCCGCCTATAAATACACCTTTTGTTTCCAATGCTTGTAATGCAATTCCTCCTGCTAAGCATAACATTGCCGTCATTCTCCCGGAAAAAGGTCCTCCACCTGACATATTTACCGAATCCTGATACTTCATTTTCGCTGTAAAATCCGCATGTGAAGGGCGTGGGGTATTTGTAAAATCCGCATAATCCTCGTATTTTATATTTTCATTTTTAATTATAGCACAAATTGCTTCTCCGTTTGTAACACATTTACCATTTACAACATCTATACCGCTCTGGAACTCGGGTATATCTTCCTCTTTTCTCCTTGTTGTAAAATCACTTTGCCCGGGTGCTCTACGATTCATAAACTTTTGAAGTTTCCTCTCAGATAGCGAAATCCCCGCCGGCATACCTGTAATTTTAATGCTCATAAATGACTCATGGGAACCTCCCGATATATCTATTTTTATATTGTTTTCAAAGGAAGATGTAATAATTTCAGTTCTCATATATTTTCCCTCCGAGCCTCTCATAATCATCAAAAAAAGTTGGATAAGACTTTGCGCAAACTTCGCTCCCGATTATTACAACCGGCTTTTTGGCAAGCATTGTTGCTATTGCCGCCGACATAACAATTCTGTGATCTCCGCATCCGGAAACTTCTCCGCCTAAAAACCCTCCTGTTCCAAATACATCCAAAGATTGTGCATATTCTTCCGCTTTTCCGCCAAGACTTTTTATCAATTTTAATGTAGAATCAAGCCTGTCGCTTTCTTTTATGCGAAGTCGCCTTGCATTTATAAATTTAGTCATTCCCTTGATTCTACCCGCGGCAATTACCGCTGATATAGGAAGAATATCCGGAATTTGAGATACGTCAAATATCAGGGTTTTATCATTTTCATAATTATCTTTAATGCTTCGTACAATATCCAATATTTTCCTGTCACTTTGTAATGACTTTTCGTTTAAACCCTCACAAAAAACACCTTTTCCGCCCATTTTTTGGCTTATCAAATCCGCGGCAATCCAAAATGCCGCATTTGACCAATCTCCCTCAGGAAATACTTTTCCGGCAGGCGCTACATATCTCTGATTTCCTTCAATATGAAAACTTCTTTCTCTTTCGGCTATTTTGATTCCAAAGTCTTTCAACACCGACAATGACAAATCCACATAACCCTCAGATTCCAAAGAAGACATAATATCTATGCGACTTACTCCTCCAAGCATGGGCAATGCAAATAAAAGTCCTGTAATATACTGTGAACTTACATTTCCCGGAACTTGATAAACTCCGCACCGCAATTTCCCTTCGATTTTTTGAAATACCTTTCCATATTTCGAACTCAATTCCGACTTTTGTTTAATAAACTTACAACCATTATGTTCCATGACATTTTGGAGAGGTTGCAAAGGTCTTTTTAATAAAGTTCCTCTTGCGTAAAAAGTGGCACTTTGCCTAATTGCCGCAATTACAGGCAGCAGAAACCTCAATGTTGCTCCGCTTTCTTCACAAGGAAAATCCGATATTCCCGCTTTAAGGTTTGCAAGGCAAGCCTTTGTTGCCTCAATATCTTCACTCGTATTTTTAATTATTACATCGCATGGATTTTCTGATAGCGCCGCTGCAATCAAAAGCCTCTGACTATGAGATTTTGAAGATACCGCCTGAATCTTTCCCTGAAGTATACCGGGTGCAATCTTTAAATTCATTTTTCCATCCCCATACTTATTACTTCCTGCAACTGCGAAATAGGAAATTTTTGTAGATACCCATGTCCTATTTTATCTATAAGCACAAGCGCTACGCTATCTCCCTTTCTTTTCTTGTCCTTAAGCGCAAATCTCATAATTTCACTTGGAGTATATTCAATATTCAAATTAAATCCGTATGTTTTAAGCATATCCTCAATTTGTTCAGCATCTTCTACTTTTAATATTCCCATTTTCGCCAGAGCTTTTACCATTACATACATTCCCTGCGCAACTGCGCTGCCATGGCTGATTTCAAAATCGCTACATTTTTCTATAGCATGTCCTACTGTATGCCCAAAATTCAAAATTTGCCTTATCCCGTCATCCTTTTCGTCTTTTTCCACTATATCGGCTTTGATTTTTATACATTTTTTTACAATATTTTCTAAAATTTTTCTATTTTCCATATCAGGCGTAATTAAATTTGCATTATCGTATAGCATCTTAAAAAGTTTTGAATCACAAATACAAGCACACTTAATTGCCTCTGCAATTCCATCTGCAAAGTCTTCCCAAGCTAAGCTTGCAAATGTACTGCAATCACAAATTACAAGCGCGGGTTGCCAAAATGTTCCTGCCAAATTTTTGCCCTGCTCAAGGTTCACGGCAGTTTTTCCACCTACCGAAGCATCCGCCGCTGCAAGAAAAGTAGTAGGAATTTGAACGTAATCTATCCCTCTCAAATAGATAGACGCAACAAATCCCGCAATATCTCCTGCTATTCCGCCTCCAAGTGCAACGATTAAATCGCTTCGAGTAAATTCCGCTCCCGCCATATATTCGAGAATATCAGATACCGTCCTTAAATTTTTAGATTTTTCCCCTGCCTCGAAAGTAAAAGTAAAAACCGTATAGCCCGATTCTTCAAGAGATTTTCGTACAATTTTTTCATACAATTTTTTTACATTTTCATCAGTAATAATACAAATTTTTACATCTTTATCAAGTCGTTTTATGATTTCTCCTGTTCTAAAAATCAAATCGTGTCCTATAAGTATTTCATATTTAGTCGAAACATTTATATCAACCTTTTGCATCTGAATTATCTCCTCGGATAGCAATTTTTACTTACTGTTCTTATAGCAATACGGTAATATTGCCTTTACCGCTCTTGCGACATCATCAAATTCCTCGGGTGTAAGAGATTGTGCACCGTCACAAAGAGCTCTTTTCGGATCGTTGTGTACTTCTATCATAAGTCCGTCTGCACCGCATGCCGCAGCTGCAAGCGCCATAGGTTTAACTAGCGATGAGATACCTGTAGCATGACTCGGATCTACTATCACCGGCAACTTTGTCATAGACTTTAGAAGCGGTATAGCAGATAAATCCAAAGTATTCCTTGTCGCCGTTTCAAATGTTCGAATACCTCTTTCGCACAAAATTACTCTTTCGTTCCCGCCTGCCATAATATATTCAGCACTCATAAGGAATTCCTGTAATGTATTTGCAATTCCCCGCTTGAGCAAAATAGGCTTCTTCCAAGTTCCAAGTTCTTTAAGTAAATGGAAATTTTGCATATTTCTTGCTCCAACCTGAATCACATCTACATCTTCAAAAAGATGAAGTTGAGAAACGTCCATTACTTCTGTAACAATAGGAAGCCCTGTTTGTTTTTTTGCTTTTAAAAGCAGTTCTATCCCGTCTGCACCCATCCCTTGAAAAGTATACGGCGATGTTCTGGGCTTAAATGCACCGCCTCGATAAAATGTAGCTCCTGATTTTTTTACTGCATTTGCTACTTCACAAACCTGTTCTTGCGATTCCACCGAGCAAGGACCTGCTATAATATTAAAATATCCTTCCCCGAATTTCACACCGTTTATATCTAAAGTAATTGCCATAATTACCTCCATCAAAAAATCCACAAGTGAATTTCACCTGCGGATCAATTTAACCTTAATAATACTCTCATTTGATTTATAATTTCCATCAGACGTTTCGTGAAAATCACCAAATTCTTTAAGCCAATATGCTATAAGTATAAAACTCAAACAAATGATTGTCAAGCCAAAATTGAGAAAATAGCGCCATTTTCTTTGACAATTACTACAAATTCATATATACTGTTTTGGTTACAATAAAACAATTTCATAAAGAAAGGAAATCAATATGAGTTTACTTACAGCTACTAATATTTCCCATGGCTTTGGAGGACGAGCTATATTGGAAGATGCCTCCTTTCGTCTGCTTAAAGGCGAACACGTAGGCTTAGTAGGGGCAAATGGCGAAGGCAAATCGACATTTTTAAATATTATCATAGGTAATACCCAGCCGGATCAAGGCAAAGTTGAATGGTCAAAAAACGTGACTGTAGGATACCTCGATCAGCATTCCACCTTAAAAAAAGGCATGAGTATTCGAGAAGTATTACGAACCGCATTTGAAAAAATGTTTGAACTCGAAAAGACTATGCTCGAACTTTATGACCAAATGGGCAATGAAAATGCCGACGTAGATGCACTTATGGAAGAAGCGGGTGAAATCCAACAAATTTTGGAACATGGCGGTTTTTACATGATAGATGCAAAAATCAACGAAATTGCAAACGGACTTGGACTTGCAAGCATAGGTCTTGACAAAGATGTTTCAGACCTTTCGGGTGGGCAAAGGACTAAGATTTTACTAACAAAACTGCTTTTGCAAGATCCGTCAATTTTACTGCTCGATGAGCCCACAAATTATTTGGACTTTGAGCATATAGAGTGGCTCAAACGTTACTTGCAGGAATACGAAAATGCATTTATACTAATTTCTCACGATATTGAATTTTTAAATTCCGTAGTAAACGTAATATATCACGTCGAAAATACCAAACTCACACGTTATACCGGCGATTACAACAACTTCCTTGCTATGCATGAAATCAAAATACGCCAAGAAGAAAGAGCATATGAACGCCAGCAAGCAGAAATAGATAAAATGCAAGATTTTATCGCCAGAAACAAAGCCAGAGTCGCTACCCGCGGTATGGCAAACAGCAGACAAAAAATGCTTGATAAAATGGAAATTTTAGAAAAGCCCAGAGAAAAACCGAAACCTATATTCGGATTCAAAGAAGCAAGAACACCGAGCAGATACTTAGTACAGGCTGAAAACTTGGTAATCGGCTACGATTCACCACTAACAAGAAGTTTAAATTTCGAAATTGAACGTGGTACTAAAATTGCGATAGTCGGAACAAACGGACTCGGAAAAACCACTTTGCTAAAAACTATACTGGGTCAAATCAAAATGCTGTCCGGAAATTTAGAACTCGGAGATTATCTTGTTCCCATGTATTTTGAACAAGAATCCGCAAGAGATTCCGACATAACAGCTTTGGATTATATATGGCAAAAATTTCCATCATATACTAATGCGGAAGTTCGCGCCGCTCTTGCAAAATGCGGACTCACAACCGAACATATAACAAGCCAAATGCGCGTTTTAAGCGGTGGCGAAAATGCTAAAGTAAGACTATGCGAACTGATGCAAAAAGAAGCGAACTGGCTAATTTTAGACGAGCCTACAAATCACCTTGATGTTGATGCCAAAGACGAACTTAAACGCGCACTTGCATCTTTTAAAGGTTCAATTTTACTTGTATGCCATGAACCTTCTTTTTATGAAGACTGGGTTAGTGATATATGGAATATAGAAGACTGGTCTCTTAAAATAATTTAATATAAGGAGTATTTAGATCTAGATGAGAGAAAATTCAAAATTAAAACAGATAATCATAATAGCTATGCTGATCGCTATAGAAATGATTTTAACAAGATTCTTTTGCATACAGACTGCTTCAATCAGAATAAGTTTAGGTTTCATACCGATGGCACTGTGCGCAATACTTTACGGTCCGCTTTGGGCCGGCGCCGCATATGCGGCCTCCGATTTCATTGGTGCATCGTTGCTGTCACCTTTATCTCCATTTCCCGGTTTTACCTTTTCTGCTTTTTTAACCGGTCTATGCTGGGGTGTGTTTCTACACAAAAAGGATACCAAAATAACAGATAGGACAATCAGCCTAAAGGAAATGATTATTCCCGTTATAATTATCGGAATTATAATAAACTTGGGATTTGACACATTTTGGCTAACCATGATACAACACGCAGGAGTATTGGCACTATTGCCATTGCGAATTTTAAAAGTCGGTATAACAATGCCGCTTCAATTTATATTAGTTCCTCTAATTTGGAACAAGTTGATAAAACGTGCATCACATTTAATTTAACATTTCATACATTTCAGCCGCAGTTTCTTTTTTGGAAGTTGCGGCTAATGTCAGCACCTTTACCTTTATTTCTCCATTACCAAACTTTATATTGATTATATCGCCTATTTCAACTTCGCTGCCCGCCTTTGCCTGTTTATCATTGATAAATACTCTACCTTGATCACAAGCTTCTTTAGCAACCGTTCTTCTTTTTATTAACCTCGACACTTTTAAAAATTTATCTATCCTCATATTTACCTCTAAAATGAAAAAGGCGACCGCAGCCGCCTATATTCGTTCACTTTGCTTATTTGTTCTTCTTAACTCCGTTTACAGCATCCTTAAGAGCTTTTCCTGCTTTGAATACAGGTGCCTTTGAAGCTGCAATCTCTATAACCTCACCCGGTTTTCTTGGATTTCTTCCAGTTCTAGCTTTTCTTTGACGAGACTCAAACGTACCAAATCCGATAAGCTGTACTCTCTCACCCTTAACAAGAGCCTCCTCCACAGTTTCTACAAATGCATTCAAAATTATTTCCGCATCTTTCTTTGTCTTTGCACTTTTTTCTGCTACGCTAGCAACTAATTCCGACTTGTTCATTAAAACAACCTCCATAATTACAGTTAAATTTTTCTTTAAAACAGCCACCCTGCTTTATTTTGATATTTTTGCATTTTTCAAGCGTTTTGTCAATAGTATTTTCAAAAAAAATACGTGTAAACTGCAAAATTCTATACTTTTTATTTATCTTTTTGACATTTAAATACAATTTTGGATGGTTATTGTCTATTTTTTTATCTTCTCAATCTTAGCATTTTCACAATCTTTACAAGCTTTTTCCCTTTAGGTAATTTTTCCATTTCCTTTAAGCTTATTGCTCCGCTTATTACTACCATTACCACATACACAACTGCCGCTGCCGCTACCGCACACAACGTAGATAATGCATTACCCAAAATAAGAGAGGCAATTTTATAAGTACAAAAGCTAAAAAGTGCCATTATTGCTGTTGAAATTGCAGGCTTCACATAAGTAATCGCAAAATCAAACTTTACGCCTGTATATTTTTTTACCGCAATCAGATTCAAAACAAACGCAATCATATACGCAACATCCGTACCTATAGCAGCCCCTTTTACATTTATAGCCGGAATACCTGAAAGTACATATGCCAAAATAACTTTGAAAAAAACTCCGATAAAAAGATTTCTAACCGGAACTACCTGCTTTCCTATCCCCTGTAAAACTCCCGCTAATGTTTGTACCGCCGACAAGAATACAACCCCGAGTGCAAGTATTGCAAGCGAACTTGCGGCACTTACAGCACTATCAGTACGTGTTGGATAAAGTGTCATCATTATAGGTTTTGCAAGTACAATCAAACCTACCGCACAAGGGAGCCCCACTATTACTGCGCTGCGAAGCCCCAATTTGATATTTTCATGAAGTTCTTTCTTTTGTTTTAAGCTGTATGCTGCAACTACAGCAGGAATCAGACTGACCGATACAGCCTGTGTCAAGGCTTGAGGAAAATTTATCAAAGGCGCTGCAAATCCCGACAGCTGACCGTACAAGCTGTTTGCCTGCTCATAAGTCCAACCTGTTTCCTGCAATCTTCTCATTACTATAGCTATATCTACAGCATTCATTATAGGCATAGTCGCAAAACCGATAGTAATAGGAATTGCTATCGTCAGCAATTTTAATATTACTTCTTTACTATTTTCTTCCAAATCATCAGGATTTTCTCGTTTAGATTTTCTAATTCTGCTTTTTATCTTAGGTCGTCTGAAAAAGTATATAAGCCCTATTGCAGCCGCTCCTCCTATTCCGCCGGCAGTTGCTCCAAATGCCGCACCTGCCGCAGCTTTATCGAGTCCCGTTTTTATAAATAAATAAGCAAGATAAAGTCCTAAAATTACTCTAAATGTCTGCTCTACCACCTGAGACACAGCCGTAGGCTTCATGTCCTGCATACCTTGAAAATATCCTCTATATGCAGCCTGTATAGGAACAAACAAAAGTGCCGGCGCTATCGCAAGCATAGCATAATATGCATTCGGATTCTCAAGAAGATTAACTATCGGTCTTGCAAATACGCTACATATTACCGTCGAACTTACCCCTGTTATCAAAAGGAGCATGAATGACAATTTAAAAACTTTATGAGCCTGTCCGTAATTTCCCAATGCTATACGCTCCGATACCATCTTTGAAATCGCTATCGGGATACCTGCTGTAGAAATCATCAAAAACAGCACATAGACCGGATATGCAGTCTGATAATAGCCCATACCCGTATCACCTATTAAATTTGAAAGGGGTATTCTAAAAAATGCACCTAAAATCTTTATTACTATGCCGGCCGCTCCCAATATCGCGGCACCTCGTATAAATGACTTTTTAGCCATATTTTCTCCTTAAAGCTTTTTCAAAATTTCTTTTACAGCCCTATCTGCATCTTCTATCACTTCAGAAATATCAAGATTTTTGTAATCTCCGTTTTCATATAACACTTTTCCGTCTACCATAGTAAGTTCAATATCACTGCCGGCAGATGAATAGACCAAATTGGTTAGCATATCATGCACAGGATGATAATTAGGTTTTTTAGTATCAATCACGATCAAATCCGCCCTAAAGCCTTCCTTCACAAGTCCGCAATCCATTCTGCCCTGACTGATTGCACCTGCTCTTGTCGCTGCATAAATAGCCTGTACGGGCGTTATCAGCGTAGGATTTGAAAACTTTTCCTTTGAAAGTAACGCAAAATATTTAATTTCTTCTAAAAAATTCAAGCTGTTATTGCTTGCTACACCATCAGTGCCGATTGCAACATTTATACCTTTGTCAATCAACTCCGGCACATTGCACACCCCGCTCGCCAGCTTCAGATTGCTCACAGGGTTGCACGCTACGCTTACGCCTTTGTCTTTCATAATTTCCCTGTCATTTTCAGTAACAAAGACGCAATGTGCCGCTGTAGCATGAGTATCTAAAACGCCACAATCTGCAAAATATTCTATAGGAGTTTTGCCTCTCCTTGCAATACATTCTTCATGCTCTTTCGCGGTTTCCGAAACATGTATATGCATATTTAATCCCGTTTCTTTTACATATTCGCCCATTTCGCGTACGGTTCTCTCATTTGATGTATATTCGCCATGTATGCTCAAGTCTATCTTAATTCTTTCATTTTCTTTATTATGTAAAGTTTCTATGAGTTTTTTTGTTTCTGCAAAGCTCTCAAGTTCGTACAAGCCGCTTTCGCCAAAATTTGTTATCCCCCTGCCTATATTCATCTTAGCACCGGTTTTTATTACAGTTCTTGCTATATCCTCACAAAAATAGTACATATCCGTTGATGAAACTATCCCAAAGCGTATGCTTTCAGCCATAGCAAGCATTGTTCCTGCATAAACCGCTTCTGAAGTAAGCTTGTCCTCAAATGGAAAAATTCTTTTTTCCAGCCAATCTTGTAATTGCATATTTTCTCCGTAACCTCGAAGCAATGTCATTGGAGAATGCGTATGTGCATTGTAAAATCCGCTCATCAAAAGTTTTCCGCTTCCGTCATAGACTCTTTCAAAATCGCCTTCAGGTCGTACTGAATCTATACTTTTAATTTTTTCTCCTTCAATGGCCACATACATATTGGGTTTAAATTCCAAGTTTTCATCTAAAATCGCTATATTACTGAACAGCATCCGATTTTACCTCCTCATCAAGAGTTTTCAAAAATTCTATTATCTCAAGTAAACTTCCTTTTTTCTGCAATTTATATCTTATTTTTACATCTGAACTTGCATATATCATTATGTTTTCACCAAATTTTTCTGAAAGCAAAGCATACCGACTAATTTCTAAATTTCTTCCATTTGCCATTTCAAACCATACAAAATCATTATCCTGCTTTACAGTAGCAATACCATATTTCTTTGCAATACTTCGAATTAGCGCCAAATCTATCAAATTTAAGGTATCCTTTGGAATTTTACCGAAGCGGTCAATAAGTTCATCCTTTACTTCATCTCGATCATCAAAGGAGCTTATATCCGCAATTTTTCTATACATTTGTATTTTTTGTGCTTCGTCTTCTATATACCCTTTAGGAATATATGCGCTTACCTTAAATTCCAGCACAGTTTCAACCGATGGTTTAGCATCCTCAACATTTCCCGAAAGCCGCAGTATCGCATCATCAACCAATTTACAATAAAGTTCATAGCCTATGGCTGCAATATGACCATGCTGCGATGCTCCTAAAATATTTCCGGCTCCGCGAATTTCAAGATCTTTCATTGCTACCTTAAATCCCGCTCCAAACTCTGTGAACTCCTTTATTGAACGCAATCTTTTTTGTGCAATTTCACTTATTACCTTATCTTTCTTAAACATCAAATACGCATAAGCAATCCTGCTTGAACGTCCAACTCTGCCACGCAGTTGATAAAGCTGGGAAAGTCCTAAATTGTCCGCATCAATTATTATCATGGTATTAGCATTCGGTATATCAATACCCGCCTCCATAATTGTAGTAGCCACTAACACTTGTATATCTGCGGACATGAACTTGAGCATCCTGTTTTCCAGTGTTGTTTCCTTCATTCTGCCATGCGCAGATTCTATTGAAAGTTCCGGAAGCAATGTGCGCAATTTTTGCGCAAGCTTTTCAAGACCTACTACTCTGTTATATATCACATATACCTGTCCGCCCCTATTAACTTCCCGCATTATAGCACTTTTTAAAATTTCATCTTCCTGCTCTACAACATAGGTTTGTACCGGGTATCTGTCCTGTGGAGGTTCTTCTATCACGCTCATATTTTTTATTCCCACAAGCGACATATGTAACGTCCTCGGTATAGGTGTTGCCGACATTGACAATACGTCAACATTTTTACTCAGCATCTTAAGTTTTTCTTTGTCCTTTACTCCAAAACGCTGTTCTTCATCTATAACAAGCAACCCGAGATTCTTAAATTTTACATCTTCCGACAATATTCTATGAGTTCCTATAACCAAATCCACTTGTCCCGAACTTAATAATTTTACAGTATTTTCCTGTTCCTTTTCACTTCTAAATCTACAAAGTAAATCCAAATTACATGGGAACTTCGCAAAACGTTCCTTTAAAGTTATATAATGCTGATTTGCGAGCAAAGTTGTCGGGACCAAAACCGCCGCCTGCTTACCGTCTGCAATACACTTAAATAATGCACGAGCTGCCACTTCTGTCTTTCCAACTCCAACATCGCCGCAAAGCAATCGATCCATAGGTACAGGTTTTTCCATATCCTTCTTGATTTCTTTAATCGCACGCAACTGATCATCTGTTTCTTGATAAGGAAAATCGCTTTCAAAATCCTCCTGCCATTTTCCGTCTTTAGAAAATGCGAATCCTGCTTCTATGCTCCTGGTTGCCGATATTTCCAAAAGTTTTTGTGCCATATCCTCAACTGCCAGCTTCGCCTTAGCTTTCGCAGTTTTCCACTCCGCACCTCCGAGCTTGCTAACTCTTATATTTTCAGTATCTGCACCGACATACTTTTGTATTACACCCATATTTTCCACGGGTAAATACACAACATCTGTACCTGCATACTTTATCTTCAGATAATCCTTTTTTTCGCTTTCTATACTCATTTCTTCGATGCCGACAAATTTGCCGATTCCGAATTCTTCGTGAACAACATAATCTCCTTTTTTCAGTTCTATGAAAGTCCTTCTGCTTTCAGCTAATGTTTTATCACCTTTTTTAGAGTTTCTCGTGCGACTTGTCGCTTTTCCAAATATATAATCCTGCGATATGTATGCGAGCTTTTCTGTCGGAAATTCAAACGAGGTGGATAGCGTACCTTGTCTTACTGTTATTTTTCCATGAATATCATAATTTAATAAAAGCTCATTTATTGTTTTTTTGCTTTCATCATCATTGCATGAAATAGTTACATAATACCCTGCATTCAAATAAACTTTCAAAGCCTGCACAAACGGCTCCATTCTACCGTTGAACCGCACCTGACTTCTATATTCGACGTTTTTGATTTCCCCACGTCGCTTTATCCCTCTTAATCTATTTAAAAACGGTGTAAATATAAATAAATCGGTATTTTCATAAAAATCATTTATCGCATCTAAATCCGCAAGATTGGTAAAATCTTTTTCTATTATTTTACCTGCACTAAGCATCTCGACAAAATCCGTTTTATTCAGTTTAAAGGTTGACTCAATCGATTCTCTTACCCTGTCAAAATCATCAATTACGCAAATCCCGTTATCATCAATATAGTTCCATATATTTACACATTCGTCATAAAAATATTCTATATAATTTTCTGCAAGTTGGAAATTTTTTTGAATGCCGAACATTTCAACAAGCATATCTTCTGTTTTTTCAAGTTCCGAGGCAAGATCTTTATTTTCTTCTTTTTTGTTCAACTTCAAAATCACTTTTTCATATGCTTTTTTAACGTTTTCAGCAATATTCTTAAAATTTTCATCGCTACCTGATATTATACTCGACGGCATAACGTTAATTTTTTGTATTTTCTTTATTGTTCTTTGACTTGTCGGATCAAAAAATTTAAGCGATTCAATCACAGTATCGAACAATTCAATTCTTACAGGCTTATCCAAATTCGGTGCAAATATATCAACAATACTTGCTCTAACGCTGAATTGCCCGCATGCTTCCACCATATGTGCTCTCTCGTATCCGCTATCTACCAGTCTTTTTTTCAATTTTTGCAAATCGAGTTCTTCACCAACCTCGAATGTGAAAAAATGCCTTTTAAATTCCTCCGGTTTCGGTAACTTCTTAAAAAGCATACTTGCAGGCAAAAATACTGTGCTTTCTTCTTCAAATAGTAAGGCGCATAGCACTGAAATTAAGTTGTTTGAACTTTCCTTATCTCTTGCTTCGTAATTAAAAAATGCATCCGTATTTTCATCAAGTATATAAATTTTTCCATTTCGTGATGCGAAAAATTCAAAATCAAGGGCAAGCTTACGAGCCTTATCTGCATTCTCGGTAACGACAAGCAGGGGGGAATTAACAGCTTCCGGCAGTTTTGAAACTACCGCTGCAACGCCCCCCTCGGATACTCCCGTTATATTTACAAATTTTTTACTTGTCATTTGCAGGTTTTTCTCCGTTTTTAGTTTTTTTATTATACCTATTCATAGACAAATCTATACCATCCTTAACAAAACACTCAATAGCCTTTACTGCTTCGGATATGGTTTCATCTACGATTTCTTTTTCATTTTTGGAAAAATCTCCTATCACGAAATCAACTATGTCTTTATTCCCAAAATCGCCTATACCTACACGAATTCGTGGAAAATCGGTAAATCCAAGCCTCAAAACAACGGACCTCATACCGTTATGTGTTCCCGCACTACCGTTCTTTCTTATTCTAATGCTACCAAGCCCTATATCTAAATCGTCATAAACAACAAGAAGTTTATCATGATCACATTTATAAAAATTTACTATTTGAGAAATAGCATCTCCGCTCAAATTCATAAATGTTTGCGGTTTAACCAATAAAACTTTCTTACCGTTTATCTGCCCGTCACCTATTAACGCCTTGTATTTAAGCTTTTTAATATCAATACCGTTTGATTTTGCAAGTTCATCTAAAACCATAAACCCTACATTATGTCTGGTATTTTCATACTTGGCGCCCGGATTTCCAAGTCCTACTATTATATACATTTATCGTAAATTCTAATCAAACAGCTTGCTTATAGACTCATTAGTAAAAATTCTTGAAATTGCAGCGCTTAGGATTGGAGCTACAGACAGGACTTTTATTTTGTCGATGAGTTTTTCCTGCGGTATAGGCATAGTATCCAACAATACCATTTCTTTTATTTCCGAATCTTCTATCCTTTGAACGGCAGGTCCTGAAAGAACCGGATGAGTTGCGCACGCATAAACTTCTTTAGCACCCAACTTTTTAATTGCATTTGCCGCATTTGTTATAGTTCCTGCCGTATCAACCATATCATCAATAAGTATAGCCGTCTTTCCCTCTATATCGCCTATAATATTCATAATTTCACACTTATTCGGTTCAGGCCTTCTCTTATCGACTATTGCAATCGGAGCATTTAATGCCTCCGCCATATTTCTTGTTCTGGTAACACTGCCATGGTCCGGAGATACTATTACCAGATTTTCTAAATTTTTTTCTTGAAAATACTTGACGAGTATAGGCATTCCAACCAAATGATCAACCGGAATATCAAAATAACCCTGAATCTGCGCAGCGTGTAAATCCATAGTTACAACTCTATCCGCTCCGGCAGCCATCAACAAGTTTGCAACGAGTTTTGCAGTAATAGGATCTCGCGCTTTCGCCTTTCTATCCTGTCTTGCATATCCATAATACGGAATCACTGCATTTATCCTGCCTGCCGATGCTCTTTTGGCTGCATCTATCATTATTAAAAGTTCCATCAAGTTGTTATTTACAGGATTTGAAGTGGATTGTACCAAAAACACGTCCACCCCTCTAACAGACTCATGTAAATTCGCTGAAATCTCGCCGTCACTAAACGTACTTACAGTAGATTTTCCCAACTGTTTACCAAGTAATTTTGCTATATCCTCCGCAAGCTTCGGATGCGCATTACCCGTAAAAATTTTAAATTCTGAAAATGCTCCGCTATTCATTTCATACCTCTTTCTAATTTTGCCTTGATATAATTTATTTTATAAACCGCGCCTTTCAACCCAGTTCTCAATTACCTGTTCCTTTCCTTTAGTAACATAAAGATTACCTGCTTCTACATCATGCCTAACTGTGCTGCCTGCACCGATATACGCTTTTTTACCGACATTTACAGGTGATACTAAATTTGTATTGCAACCAATAAATGCCCCGTCTTCAACTGTGGTTCTATACTTATTTTTACCGTCATAATTTACGAACACCACGCCGCAACCTAAGTTCACACCACTGCCAATGTCTGCATCTCCAATATAAGTTAAATGTGATGCTTTGCTCTTATCTCCCATGGTGGAATTTTTCACCTCGACAAAATCTCCCACCTTACAACTTTCTCCAATGTTACTATTCGGTCTTATATACGCAAACGGTCCAACTTTCGTCTGCGAACCCACTTTACTTTCCAAAATATGAGAACTCTGAACTTCTACTTCATTTCCGATTTTTGAATCTACAATTCGTGAATTTTGACCTATTATACAATTTTCTCCTATCATGGTATCTCCTTGCAACACTACACAAGGATAAATTACGGTCCCTTTTCCTATAACAACACTTTCATCTATATATGCCGCATTTATATCCACAAATTCAACACCGTTTTCCAGATGTCCTATATTGATTTCCCTTCGCCTTGTTTCAAGCGATTCATACTCTTTTATATCCATCTATCTGTTTTTCTCCCTGTCATTTTCGAGTATCATCTCTGCAACTTTATATATATCACCTGCTCCCATTGTAATTACCAAATCGTTTTCAGATGCATTGTTTAACACAAAGCTTGCAATCTCAGCAAACTCCTTAAAATAATAAACCTCTTTTGCAGGATAACGCTTTTTTATTGCCGTAACAAGTTCTTTTGAACTTATCTTATGTATATTCTTCTCTCTTGCAGCATATATTTCAGCTAAAACTATTTTATCCGCATCTTCAAACGATGTTACAAATTCATCAAAAAGTGCGCGTGTCCTCGTATATGTATGTGGCTGAAACAGACACCACATATCATTATATGGAATATTTCTAGCAGCAGCCAAAGTCGCACGTATCTCTGTGGGGTGATGCGCATAATCGTCTACAATTTTGACGTTCTGAGATGTCACACCGATTACATCAAATCTGCGCTGTGTACCTGTGAATTTCTCCAATGTCGAAATGATGCACTCAGGCTCAACTCCAAGGCTGTGACAACAAGCGGTCGCGGCAAGTGCATTCAATATATTATGTTCTCCCGGAACGGCAAGCTTAATTTTGCAAAGTTCATCATTATTAAAATTCACTGTAAATTCAGGCATGCCGAACTGATTAAAAGATATATCTACGGCAGAATACGTACAATTTTTGCTATACCCGAAAGTTATAGAATCAGGATAATCCTTTATTACAGTATTTACAAACGGATTTGCCTCATAAGCTATAATTTTTCCCCCTCGCTTCATACAAGCCGCAAATTTCTTAAACGAATTTACTATATGGTCTATATCTTTAAAATAATCAAGATGATCCGAATCTATATTTAATATGATTTCTACAGTAGGTCGTAAACTAAGGAAACTATCCATATACTCGCATGCTTCACTCACGCAGAATTGGCTTTTACCTATTTTTACATTTCCACCTATTTGTTCCAAGTTTCCGCCCACTAATATTGTAGGATCTTTTTTTGCATTATCAAGTATCAGCGATACCATTGAAGTTGTCGTTGTTTTACCATGAGTTCCCGAAACGGCAATAGCCACTTCATACTCATCCATCAGTGCCCCGAGCAATTCTCCTCGGGTAACTATAGGAATCTTAAGTTCACGCGCTTTTTCAATTTCCGGATTGTCACCTGCAACCGCAGCCGAATAAACAAGTAAATCCGCACCGACAACATTTTCGCTTTCTTGTCCCAAAAAAACGCGTATTCCTTTTGTCCCCAATCTTTCAAGCGTTTCACTCATTTTTGCATCAGAACCGGTTACTTCATGGCCTCTTTGCGCCAAAATCTCCGCCAAAGCGCTCAGTCCGATCCCGCCTATTCCTACACAATGTATATGTTTATATTCCGATAATTTCAGCAATTTATCTCTCCTAAATCTAAATTCTAAACTGATTCAGCAATAGTATACCACAAAAAAATTAAAACGGCAAACCGTTTTCAATTTGCCGCAATTCCTCTAATTCATTAGAAATTACACTATTCCCTGCGCCATCATAGCCTCTGCTACTTTTTGAAATCCCGCTATATTTGCCCCCACAATCAAGTCATATTTGCCATAATATTTTTTCGAAGCCTCTGCGCATGAATCGTGAATATTTATCATTATATGGTGTAATCTTCTATATACTTCTTCCTCGGTGTAATATGTATTTCCTGCGTTTTGTGACATTTCTATACAAGAGCAGGCGACACCCCCTGCATTTGCCGCCTTTGATGGACCTATGATTATACCCGCATCCTGCATTATTCTTATCGCATCATTGGTAGATGACATATTCGAACCTTCGCACAAATATTTTACCTTATTTTTTACAAACATTTTTGCAACTTCTTCTGTAATTTCATTTTGCGTAGCACATGGAATATATAAATCAGCAGGTACTTCCCATGGTGTTTTGCCTGCAAAAAATTTTGCATTCGGAAATTTCCTTGCATAAGGCTCGCAAACATTATCCCCGCTGGCTCTTAATTCAAGCAAATACTCAATTTTTTCATCCGTAATAATTCCGTCTTCATCAAGTATATAACCATCCGGTCCCGATATTGTTATGAGTTTTGCACCTAAATCTCTAAGTTTAAGTGCTGTACCCCACGAAACATTGCCAAATCCCGATATTACAACTCTCCTACCTTCTAATTTATCGCCGTTTGCTCTTAGCATTTCTTCTGCAAACCAAACTATTCCGTAACCGGTAGCTTCACTTCTACCAAGACAACCGCCGTAACCAAGACCTTTTCCTGTCAAAACTCCCTCAAATCTGTTTGTAAGGCGCTTGTACTGACCGTAAAGATAGCCTATTTCTCTTGCTCCGACACCTATATCGCCTGCAGGTACATCCTCATGGGGACCGACATATTTGTAAAGTTCACTCATATAAGCTTGGCAAAAGCGCATAATTTCAGAATCCGATTTGCCGGTAGGATCAAAATCCGAGCCTCCTTTTCCCCCACCTATCGGAAGCCCTGTTAAACTGTTTTTAAATATCTGCTCAAATGCCAAAAACTTAATTACACCCGGTGTAACGCCTTTATCAAACCGAAGTCCACCTTTAAAAGGTCCTATATCGTTGTTAAATTGATAGCGGTATCCTTTATTAACTCTAACTTTACCTGAATCATCCACCCAAGTAACTCGAAATGTTATTCCCCTTACAGGTTCGACCAACCTTTCAAGGAGTCCCACCTTTTCGTATTCGGGATGCTCTTTTATAAGAGGATCAAGCGCTGACAACACTTCTTCAAGCGCCTGATGAAATTCCACCTCTCCGGGATTATTGTCTTTGCAGTTTTGTATTACATCTTCAATATACTTAATCATTTTCTACCTCTAATATCTTATTATTTCAATTCACTATTTTACCACGTATTTTTGTTTCTTGTCAACAAATTTTGTGTATTTTTATGCTAAAGTATATTTTTCTGTGTATTTTGATTCAATCAATTTGTTTATACAATTCGCTCTATATTATCAATTCTTGAAATATCAAGTCCCGCATCCAATGCTCTTGCAAGTCCGTTTTCAAAAGTTCCAACCTTGCTTGGTGTATGCGCATCACTACTTATAACGAATTTCACATCTTCATTCATTATTATTTTTAGTTGATTAACTGTAAGATTTTTATGCCACGAACTTATTTCCATGAGAGTATTTCTTTTTGCGCACGCTCTGGCAACTTGCAGTATATCTATTTCATATTTATCGCCCGGATGTGTCAAAATTTTAATATCATTTTCATAAATAGCTCTAATTGTCATATCTGTATTTTTTATCACAAGCGACTTGGAAGATTTGCTAATTTTTTCTAAAATCCAATTTTGTGCACAAAATCCGTTTAAAACTCCAAAATGGTAACCTGCTATCAAAAAATCAAACTTTTTTGATTCTTCCGCATTCATATCAAGACCTGTTTGCGAATTTATGATATTTGCCTCTACACTCATATAAACTTTTATATCTTTATATTTTTCATTTACCCTATCAATATCACTGCGTAAATTGGGAATTTCAGATTTCTTTATTCCATAAAAAAGATGACCGAGTCCATGGTCGCTTATGGCAAGCTCAGTCAATCCTTTTTTTCTAGCTTCAATTACATTTTCTTCAACACTGCCTTTTCCATGATTGTTGCGCGAATATGTAGTATGCGTGTGATAGTCATACTTCATTTTATATTCTTCACGCAAGTTGTAAACAGACATTTTATACATTTTTCCCTACTATTCTAACCTCCGGGTCCAAGATAACGTCAAACTTTTCCTCAACAGTTTCTTGAACTATGCGCATAAGTTGCAATATATCATTTGCTCTTGCACTACCGTTATTCACTATAAAACCTGAATGTAGCAAAGAAACTTGAGCATCTCCGACATTTAGCCCTTTTAGCCCCGCATCCTCAATAAGTTTACTCGCGTATCCAACTTGCGGTCTTTTAAAAAAACTTCCTGCACTTGGTATATTTACGGGTTGCTTGGTATTTCGCTTTTGCATCAATTCTCTCATAGCAACTGATATTTCTTCTTTTACACCCGTTTTTAATGAAAATACAGCCGATAAAATAATTTCTCCTGTTTTTTGAAATCTGCTGTTACGATACGAAAATTCTATTTCTTTTCTATCAAGATTTAGGATTTTACCATCCGAATTTAATACTTGAACACATTTAATAACATCCGCAAGTTCCCCACCATAAGCACCGGCATTCATGAATATTCCACCACCTACACTACCCGGTATTCCGCACGCAAATTCTAGTCCTGTTAAAGAGTTATCCCTTGCAAATGCCGAAAGAGCGGAAATCTTGAGCCCTGCTCCAACTTGAATCTCGCAATCCGAAAGTTTTATATCTGAAAATTTACCCGAAAGTTTTACAAAAGCCCCTTCGAAACCTCCGTCACGCACTAAAATATTGCTTCCAACGCCTAAAATCATCATTTCTACATTTTCAGACACAAGTTTTTTAACCACCGCGTTAAGTTTTTCTTCATCAGGTACAAGTAACAAAAATTGAGCATTCCCCCCTGCTCTGAAAGTAGTGTACTCACTCATCGGTACATCCGTTTTTACAGCGCTTTCTCCAAGCAATCGAACAAAATATTCATTCAATTTTTGATTTTTTTCCATACTGCTTCCTACTTAATAATTAAATTCGATTTATCGTTTTTTTAGCAATCTATGTTTACTCGGTATAAAAAAACTTATTTCTTTGTAAATATTTGTTTCTATTGGGAGCCCTTTACTTTTTAGTTTATGGTTCACATATCGTGTAACGTAAACATATATCACAGCAAATATCGGAATTCCTACAATCATACCGACAAACCCGAACATACCTCCTCCAACCAGAATTGCAAACATTACCCAAAAACTCGGCAGTCCTGTTGAATCTCCGAGTATTTTCGGCCCTATTATATTTCCGTCTATCTGCTGAAGTATCAATATAAATATTACAAAATACAACGCTTTAATCGGATCTACCGTAAGCATTATGATGGTTGAAGGTATTGCTCCTATGAACGGTCCAAAAAAAGGTATAATATTGGTAACACCGATTATTACACTTATCAAAAGCACATAAGGCAGATGGAAGATGCTCATTACAATAAAACAAATCACCCCGATTATGAACGAATCTATAATCTTTCCGCTTATAAACGCACTGAAAGTTTTATTTATGAAAGCCATCTCTTTAATCAAAATAGCCGCTTCTCTTTTTTTTAGCAGTGAAAACGCAAGTTTTTTAGTTTGCGCCTTAAACGCATCTTTGATGTTTAATGCGTATATGCAAATAATTATTCCGATTGCCACATCTTTTATGGCAAGCAACATGTAAACCACTCGATTTGACAAATCAGGCGCAAATGCCAAAAGCCAAGGTAATGCAACATCTTGAAGCCACTTATTAAAGCGTGCCGTATAATCACCAAGCAAAATATTTAATGCCGAATTTAACTGACTGTTTGATGACAGTTTGCTATTTACCCATTTAATCAACGTTGTTGCGCTTTGTGGTGCTGTTTTTACAAGCGATATTAAACTTTCTATAAGTTGCGGAAGGACTAAACTAAATAATCCGCCTATTACCATAACCGCCAAAGTCATAGTTATTAGTGTGCTTAGAGCACGCGATGTACGCAGTGCATTTTCATACGCAACTACCCTTGAAATCGATTTAAAAATATGCTTAATAAAGAAATTGTAAATCGGGCAAAGCAAATAAGCAAAAATCAAACCGTATATAATAGGCATCAATATTTTAACGAATTTGCCGAATCCTACGCTTATCTGCGGAAATTTGAATACAACAAAGAAAAACAATATTGCCGCTGCAAGAACTGCAAATGCTGTAATGCCCCATTTGAATTGTGGATTTTCATAATTTATTTTCATACATTCTCCTGTCGATACAGCCTTTACTGTAGCACAAATTATAAATTTCGCATTCGAATCACAAACTCATCATTATCGGAACCAAATACGGCACAAGAGTGCTCATCGCAAGTCCCATTATGAATGCATAAACCGCACCTGTACTGCTTGTCGCCTTTTCGATTACCGGCAGACAGACATCCATCGCCGCCGCTCCTGTAAGACTGGCAGCTTCTATATATCCTATTTTTTTTGCAACTATCGGTATCAAAAGTAATCCTATCATTTCACGCATTACATTATGTAAAAATGAAATCGCCGCAATTTCCGTAGAATATCTAAGCAACAACGAAGGAGCCAGCGTATACCATCCAAATCCCGCCGAAATGCAAAGGCAATCTTTGATTGACATGGAAGGAAATATAACACCTGAAAGAATTGAAAAAACCAAAGTCCCGGCTATGCTTCCCATAGGAAAAAGTATCATCTTGAGTCCGGATTTTTTTATGTTATCCAAAAGCGTACCCGCTTTTCCTATATCAATACCAACAAAGAAAAGAAGCAATGTAAGTCCTACAACTATGACATAATTCGAATAATTATCTATCCAAACTTTCGGTATTATAAAATGTCCTGCAAGCATACCGGCGGTCACCAATGTAAATATAATCTTACTCATTTGCTCTCCCCTTTGCTATCTATACCCAGCAATTTTCTTATCACAAAACAAGCAAGAATACTACCGGTAAAACAAAATAAGGTTATGACAAATGCCTTGATTCCAATGGTTTGCAATGATTTGATTACTTTGTCGTCCGAACCTATCCTCGCCCCCATTGCAAATATTATTACACACAAACAAACTGTGCTTATATTGCTGAGTACCTTGTACTCTTTTTGCTTATCAAGTAATTTTGCTCCTACTATTGCTCCAATCAGCGCAGATCCCAAATATAAGGCAAGTACCAATTACTTATTCCTCCAATATCTTATTTGTAAGCCTCGTTCATGCTTTTGATGATACCTTGAGCAACCGCCCTGGCATATTTTTCAGCAAAATCCGGCTGCTTCATCTTAGCAAAATCTTCTTCGTTTGAAAGAAACGCTCCTTCTACAATTATAGCAGGCATCTTAGTACGTCTGACCACTCCCAGTTCGGGACGATTTTTCGTGCCTCTATCAAAAGTACCTAATGCGGCAACCATCTCTTTTTGCACATTTTTCGCTATATCCTTGCTGGCAATTCCGTAAAGTTCCATCTCGCTTTTGCCTTCTTTATTTAATTTCGTATTGTATATCGTTTCCGTTCCGTTCGGTTTCGCACTAACTGTTGAATTATTGTGTATTGAAACAAAAATCGTAGCGTTGATGCCGTTTGCCATGTATGCACGTTCTTTCAAAGTATAATAAATATCCTTATCGCGCGTCAAATAAACTTTTGCTCCTGCTTTAGATAAATTTTGATAAAGTTTCAATCCGACAGAAAAATTTGCATCTTTTTCCAAAAGTTGATCGGGTTGATTCTCATGTCCTACAGCACCTCTATCTTTCCCGCCATGTCCTATATCTAT
>JBQMYS010000014.1:0-26003 GCA_052173355.1 Eubacteriales bacterium
AATCTGCAAAGGGCAGTGTAGAGGTTAGTATAGAAAAAGGCAGCTCCGGTAAACGCCAAAACAGCGGCGACAGTAGCACGACTACACCTGTGCATCCGGGTGCACCTACTGTAACCGTCAAAAACGAAGCCGCAAAAGAGCTTGTAAAAAATATAACGGATCAGGCGCAGGCAAATCATGTCGATACGCTTGTAGGAAATGCGCCTATGACGGAAAAGAAGGCGGCGCTGAGAGGACTTTCGGCAGATACCAAGGCTAAGCTTACGGCTGCTATACTTGCAAAGTATACGGACGTAAAACCGGGCGAGTGGTATTCGCAAGATTTGGCTATGATGCTCCTCGCAGGACTTGTAAAAGGTACGAGCGAAACGACCATATCACCACAGAAGCAGGTGACGGGAGAAGAAATGATGACTATGCTCGTAAGGAGTATGGGCAAAGAGCCTGCTCTTATAGCAGGAGCAAATTGGTATGCGCCTTACAAAGCTGAGGCAAAAGCGCTTAAACTTGACGAAGGCATTAAATTCGATGTGGCAAAGAACATGACGAGGGGGGAAGTTGCTACCATGATGTTTACATATGTGAAGCTGAGTGAAAAGAGCCCTGTTGCCATTGATGCAAATGCGCTTGCAAATGTGAAGGATGCAGAAGCTATACCTGCCGACTACAAAGAGGCGGTAAGCTATATGTACCAAAAAGGACTACTCAAGGGCTACGAGGACGGAAGTTTTAAGGCGGGGAAGGACGTATCTCGCATAGAGGCGATTTCGATACTGGCAAGGTTGGTAGCGCTGTAGGGCTTCACAAAAAAACAATCAAAAACAAATTTATTTTTCTTGACATAGGTAAATAATTTTGCTAAAATAATAAAGGTTTAAAGCAATATAAAAAACATAAAATACATACGTGTAAATTTGTGAGTTGGGAGGCACAGCGGTGAGAAATTTTTATGAACAAAATTCTATTCAAAAACTGCATTATAAGCTTTCCTGTTTTGAGGACTGTATGTTTAGTAACAATTTTCAAAATTACAACTTTATATTTGATTTTAATTTTTAATCTTCCGACTTCGGAAGATTTTTTTTGTTTATTGTATTGCTTGTAAGAAAAAGGAGGATTACTATGCTTAAAGGAAGAAGTTTACTTGAACCTATGGATTTTACAGTAGAGGAACTTGAAGAAATTTTTGAACTTGCCGATCGGATAATAGAAAATCCGGAAAAATATCAAAAGGTTTGTGACGGGAAGTTACTTGCAACGCTTTTTTATGAACCGAGTACCAGAACCAGGTTCAGTTTTGAGGCTGCCATGCTGCGACTTGGCGGACAGGTGATAGGTTTTTCAGAGCCGAATTCAAGTTCAGTTGCAAAAGGAGAGAGTATTTCGGATACTATCAGGACTATTGCGTGCTATGCAGATATAGCTGTAATGAGACATCCGAAAGAAGGTGCACCTAGGGTAGCTGTAAACAGTACGGATATGCCGGTGATAAATGCAGGCGACGGAGGGCATCAACATCCGACTCAAACTCTTACGGATTTGCTTACAATAAGGAGAAAACTCGGTAAATTTGCAAATCTTACGGTTGGATGCTGCGGAGATTTAAAATTTGGCAGAACAGTACATTCGCTAATAAAGGCATTGTCACGATATGAAGGTGTGAAATTCAAACTAATATCGCCATCTGAACTTAGAATCCCGGAGTACGTAAAAAAGGAAGTGCTTGAAAAAAATAACATCGAATATCAGGAAATGGAAAGTATGCAAGACGCATTGCCGAATCTTGATGTGTTATATATGACAAGGGTGCAAAGAGAGCGATTTTTCAATGAAGAAGATTACATAAGGCTTAAAGATACATACATACTTGATAAACCGAAGATGAAACTTGCACCTGATAAAATGATTGTATTGCATCCGCTTCCTAGAGTAAATGAGATAGCTGTAGAAGTGGATGAAGATCCAAGAGCAATGTATTTTGTGCAGGCAAAAAACGGAATGTTCGTGCGAATGGCACTTATCATGAAGCTGTTAGGAATGGAGGTACGATAATGTTAGTAAATAGTATCGAAAAGGGAATTGTTATAGATCATATCACAGCGGGATTGGGAGCGAAGATAATCGAATACCTGCACATGGATTTGACTGAAAATACGGTAGCATTTATAATGAATGCAAGCAGCGGAAAGCATGGAAAAAAAGATATTGTAAAGATTCAAAATGTGACGGATGTTAATTTGGATGTGCTTGGGCTTATAGAACCGAATGCGACGGTAAACATTATAGAAAATGGGAAAATTGTAAAAAAAATCAACTTAAATTTGCCTAAAAAAGTTGTAAATGTAATCAAATGCAAAAATCCAAGATGCGTTACATCTGTTGAGGTTAATGCGCCACATGTTTTTCATTTAATCAATGAGGAAAACAGAGAATATCGTTGCGAATATTGTGATGATATAGTTTGTATGAAGGATAAATAAAATGATTCTAATTATAAAAAATGGCAATTTGGCTGTATCAAAAATTGGAAAAGTTGAAAAGGGAGACCTTTATATAAAAGACGGAAAGATAGCGGCTATTAAATTGCAAGATGAGCAATTCGGCGATACATCAGGATTTGAAGATGCTGATGTAATAGATGTGGCAGGTAAATTGGTGTCTCCGGGATTTATAGATTTGCACGTTCATTTTAGAGAACCGGGCTTTGAGGATAAGGAAACCATACATACGGGAAGCATGGCAGCCGCTGCCGGAGGATTCACAAGTGTTTGCATTATGCCGAACACCAATCCTGTTATTGATTGCGCAAAAACGCTTAAATATGTTGATGATAAAATCAGAGAATGCGCAAAAATAAATGTATTTCCTATAGGAAGTATAACACCGGGGCAAAAAGGAGAGATGTTGGCGGATTTTGCGAGCATGGTAGAATGCGAAACTTTGTGCAGGGAGCAAATAGGTAAGGGAATATGCGCAGTAAGTGAAGATGGAAGAAGCGTTATGAATTCAGCACTAATGCTTGAAGCTGTCAAAGAAGCAAAAAAAATGGGGCTTTCAATATTTTCTCATACAGAAGATGAAACATTACGTGAAACCGCAATAGGTGAAGAATTGTTTGCAGTTAGAGATATGATGCTTGCGCAAGAAGCGGATGCGCACATACACCTTTGCCATATAAGCACGAAAAAATGCGTGGATATGATAGATTTTATGAAAAGTAAGGGAGTAAATGTTACGGCGGAAGTAACCCCGCATCATTTGGTATTGTCATCTGATGGTATTTCAGAAGATACAAATCGAAAAATGAATCCGCCACTTAGAAAAATTGAAGATGTCAAAGCACTTCGCAAAGCCCTTAAGAACGGTATTATCGACATTATAGCAACAGACCACGCACCGCATACGCAAGAAGAAAAACGAAAGCCATATGAAAAAGCGCCAAACGGAATAGTAGGGCTTGAAACTGCATTTGCGGTTTGCTATACAAGCCTTGTAAAAAATGATGATTTTTCGATAATGGAGATAATTGATGCTATGTCGTTAAAGCCGGCGCAAATATTGGGTATAAATAGTATTGGTAGCCTTGAAGTAGGCAAAGATGCGGATATTGCGGTAATAGATATTGAAAATCCTTACATTATAGATAAAACAAAATTTTTATCAAAAGGCAGGAACACACCGTTTGATAAGATGTCGGTTTATGGAAAAATTGAAAAGACGCTTGTTCGCGGAGAGATTGTATATAGTATTTAATTCACAAATTGGAGGTAAAAATGATTGATACGCTTTTGCAGAGGATAGATGAACTTAAAAATCCGTCCGTAGTTGGGCTTGACCCGAATATTACGATGATTCCGGATAAATTGCGCGAACAGAAAATAGAACAATTTGGTAAAACACCAAAAGCTGTTGCTGAGATGTTTTTTGAATTTAATAAAGAGATAATAGATGCGGTAGCGGATATTGTTCCTGCAGTCAAACCTCAGATTGCAATGTACGAGCAATATGCTCTTGCCGGAATTGATGTTTATCTTAGAACGGTAGAATATGCTAAGGAAAAAGGAATGATTGTCATAGGAGATATAAAGCGAGGCGATATATCTTCAACAGCGAAAGCGTACGCTGCACATATCGGTGGAACGGACATATTTGGAGAAAATACGGAACTTTGGAAAGAAGACTTTGTTACTGTAAATCCATATCTGGGAATCGACGGGATTTTACCGTTTGTAGAAGCGTGCAATGAGCGTGACAAGGGAATTTTTGTTTTGGTAAAAACAAGTAATCCATCCGGTGTGCAGTTACAGGATTTGATTAGTGCTGAAAAACCTATATATCAGCATGTTGCAGAGCTTGTTAAGAAGTGGGGAGAACTTTCACGAGGAAAGCTCGGATATGACAAAGTTGGAGCTGTAGTAGGAGCGACAAGCAAAGAACAAGGAGAAGAATTACGAAAGTTGATGCCACGCACATTTTTCCTTGTTCCGGGTTATGGGGCACAAGGTGGTAAAGGTGAGGATTTAAAAGGATATTTTGATAATGAGGGTAGAGGTTGTATAGTAAATTCTTCCAGAGGTATAATTGCCGCTTATCAAAAAGATGCCAAATATGCAGATGATTTTGCAGCAGCGGCACGAGATGCGGCAATCGCAATGAGAGAAGATTTGAGGTTTTAATATGAAAAAGAGAGAAACTGTTAAAATTTTATCAAATAAAGAAATCGAAAGAGATGTTTTTGATTTGCGACTTGCAGTTAATTTTGAGGAAAAGCCACGCCCGGGTCAGTTTGTAAATATGTATACAAATGATGCAAGCCTGTTGCTTCCCCGTCCTATAAGCATCTGTGATTTTGAAGGTAATGAACTTAGGCTTGTTTATCGAGTATCGGGTAAGGGAACGAAGTTGATTTCAACATATGAACGAGGAGAATGGATTGATATTACAGGACCGCTTGGTAACGGAAATATGATATACAATGATAAAAATCCCGGAAGAAACAAAGATTTCAGCGGCGCAAAGACAGTATTGGTGGGAGGCGGCATTGGAACACCGCCGATGCTTTTTCTTGCAAAAGAATTAAAAAAAATGGGATCGGATGTTAATGTTGTTTTGAGTTTTAAATGTGAGCCGGTATTGGAAGAAGATTTTATAGCGGCAGGAGTTAAGACTTATGTTGCAACTTCTGACGGAAGTCGAGGGTTTCATGGTAACGGGATAGAATTTATAAAGCAAGAAAATTTACTAAAAGGTGCAAAAGAGGTGTTTTCGTGTGGACCGAAAGGATTACTACGAGCACTTGGAAATCTTGCAGGCGATTATGATATACCGTGCCAGCTTTCTTTGGAAGAAAGAATGGGCTGCGGGTATGGAGCATGCGCAGGTTGTGTCTGTAAGATCGATAACGGCAGTCAGATTGTTAAAAAAGGAGTTTGCAAGGCAGGACCGATTTTTTATGCAGATACCGTAGTATGGGAGGATTAAGATGAGTGTTAATATGAAAGTGAATATTGCAGGAATAGAACTTAAAAATCCTGTAATGCCGGCATCCGGTACGTTTATGCCAAAAAATACTTCTGAATTTTACGATATTACAAAACTGGGCGCTGTTGTAACAAAAGGTGTTGCAGATACTCCATGGCCCGGGAATCCGATGCCCAGAATAGCAGAAACTTATGGAGGCATGCTTAATTCCATAGGACTTCAAAATCCGGGAGCTGAACAATATATAAAAGAAGATTTGGAATTTTTAAAAGATAAGGATGTGCCGATTATCAGCAATATAGCAGGGCACAGCATAGACGAATATGTGTGTACTTGTCAAAAACTAGAAGATACAAATGTGGATATGTTTGAGATTAACATATCATGCCCTAATATAGAAGAAGGCGGGATGAGTTTCGGAACGGACCCTGTGATGGCGGCAAAGGTAACATCTGCGGTGAAAAAAATAACCAAAAAACCCGTTATAGTTAAGCTGTCACCGAATGTTACAGATATAACGCAAATTGCAAAGGCTGTGGAAACTGCAGGTGCAGATGCCGTATCGCTTATAAATACATTGCTGGGAATGAGGATAGATATAAATAGGAAAAAACCGATTCTCGCAAATAAAATGGGTGGATTTTCGGGACCTGCCGTATTTCCGGTCGCGCTAAGAATGGTTTACCAAGTAAGAAGAACTGTAAACATACCGATAATCGGTATGGGAGGAATTATGACATGGGAGGATGCTGTAGAGATGATAATGGCAGGTGCGGACGCAGTTGCTGTTGGAACTGCGGCATTGCTGGATCCGGGCGCACCGTTGAAAATAATTTCAGGCATTGAAAAATACATGATTGAAAATGATTTTAAAACAATAGATGATATACGCGCGGCTTTTTGCGAATAGGAGGATGAAATGGGTTATAAGGAAGATTTTATCGGGTTTATGCTGAAATCCGACGTTTTAAAATTCGGTGAATTTGTTACTAAAAGCGGTAGAGAAACTCCGTATTTTATAAATACAGGTAACTATAAGACAGGTGCGCAAGTGATGCAGTTGGGAGAGTTTTATGCAGCGTGCATAGACGAAAACATAAAGTGCGGAAATATTTCACCGAAAGTAAAAGCTTTGTTCGGACCTGCCTATAAGGGTATTCCAATCGCAACATCTACGAGTATAGCGCTTTATAGCAAATTTGACAGAGAAGTAGGTTATATGTTTAATCGTAAGGAAGAAAAAGACCATGGTGAAGGAGGAAATTTAGTCGGCTATAAACCGGCGGAGGGCGATGAAGTAATCATAGTCGAGGATGTTATAACGGCAGGTACGGCGATTCGGCAGATATTGCCGACTTTGAAGATGCTTAAAGTTAAAATTGCCGCTGTAATAGTTTCGGTTGACAGAATGGAAAAAGGTCAAAATGAAAAGACTGCAATTATGGAACTTGAAGAAGAATTCGGTATCAAAACTTTCCCTATAGTGAATATAGTTGATATAATTAAGAACATTGAGGACAGACAGCTTGATGACAGATTCGAA
Source organism: Eubacteriales bacterium (assembly GCA_052173355.1). GTDB lineage: Bacteria > Bacillota > Clostridia > Peptostreptococcales > Anaerovoracaceae > JABZIP01. The sequence goes on from JBQMYS010000014.1 coordinate 7,025, forward strand.
ACGCTAATTACCCCAAAGATTCGAGGTAAGATTTACGACTATATGAATGAATATTGCATATTGCACAAATAGTGCATATTTTATCACTAACTTGCATCTTTACAATATTTTTTTTATATGATAGAATGTGAAAGATTGAAGCGTTTATAAATTTAGGAGGGTAATATGCAAAAATATGAATATTTGAGCAAAGCTGATTCCGAAGTCTTTGGAATAATGCAAAAAGAACTGGAAAGACAAAAAGGGAATTTGGAACTGATAGCTTCAGAAAATATAGTTAGCGATGCGGTAATGGAAGCGATGGGAACCTGCTTTACAAATAAATATGCAGAAGGATACCCGGCAAAGCGTTACTACGGCGGTTGTGAGTACGTAGATGAACTTGAAAATTTAGCAATAGAAAGGGCAAAGAAGCTTTTCGGAGCGGAGCACGCAAACGTTCAGCCGCACTCGGGGTCACAAGCAAATATGGGAGTATATTTTGCCATGCTCGAATTTGGTGATACCGTATTGGGTATGGACTTATCGCAAGGCGGACATTTGACACATGGATCTCCTGTCAATATTTCAGGAACGTATTTTAAATTTTTTGACTACGGAGTTGATGACGAAACTGAGCAGATTGACTATGAGGTGTTTCGTCAAAGGGCGTTAGAGGTAAAACCTAAGATGATAGTTGCAGGTGCAAGTGCATATGCAAGGAAGATAGATTTTGCCAAAATGGCAGAAGTTGCAAAAGAAGTAAATGCGTATTTCATGGTAGATATGGCACATATTGCAGGGCTTGTTGCGGCGGGACTTCATCAAAATCCATGCGAATATGCGGATTTTGTTACAACGACAACACATAAAACACTTAGAGGACCAAGGGGAGGACTGATACTTTGCAAAGCTGAATATGCGGCAAAGATAGATAAAGCAATGTTTCCGGGGATACAAGGCGGTCCGCTTGAGCATATAATTGCATCAAAAGCGGTGTGTTTCGGAGAGGCGCTTAAGGATGATTTTAAAAATTATCAGAAGCAAATTTTACTAAATGCAAAGGCACTTGCTAAAGGACTTCAGGACAGAGGATTTAAACTTGTTTCCGGAGGCACAGATAATCATTTGATGTTAATCAGTCTTATCGGTAGCGATATGACAGGAAAAGAGGCTGAAACCAAACTTGATTTGGCGAGGATAACTGTAAACAAAAATTCAATACCGAATGATCCGCAAAACTTCTTTAAAACTTCAGGACTTCGTGTAGGAACACCTGCTGTTACTACAAGGGGAATGAAAGAAGCTGAAATGGATTTAATTGCAGAGGCAATTCATTTGGTATTACACGAAGACAAGATTGAAGAAGCAAAGAAAATAGTCAAGGAATTAACGGACAAGTTTCCTATTTATGAATAAATTGTAAAATTTTAAATTTGAAATAAATTTAATGCTGCAAAGGTTTTTTTGAAAGCACCCATAAAGGGTGCTTATTTTGTTACACAAAACCAAAAAAATACAGAATTCTTTATTGGCAAAACCAAAAATGTAATAAAAATACTTGAAAAAAATACCGGCTTGTGGTAAAATAAGCTATTGTGAGTAGACTCAAGTTCCAATTTAGATGGAGGAATAAATGAAGATAATTTTGGACGGAATGGGCGGAGATAACGCACCATCGGAGATAGTAAAGGGCGCAGTTGAAGCATCAATGCTGATAGATGAAAATATTATAATAGTCGGAGATGAAGTAAAAATAAATTCAGAACTTGCAAAATACAAGTATGACGGTAATCAAATCAGCATAAAAAATGCGACTGAGATAATAGAAAATACGGATTCACCGGTCAAAGCTATAAGGACGAAAAAAGATTCATCTATGGTAATAGGTATGGAAATGCTGAAAAATGGAGAAGGAGATTTGTTTATCTCTGCGGGAAACAGCGGGGCATTGCTTGCAGGAAGTCTTTTCATAATAGGCAGGGTTCAAGGAATAGATAGGCCTGCTCTTGCTATGGTTTATCCCATAATGGGTGCGAACCCCTCTCTGCTTTTGGATGCAGGTGCAAATGCTGAATGTAAACCGGAGAATATATTGGAATTTGCTACAATGGGAAGTATTTATATGGAAAAAGTGCTTGGTAGAGAGAATCCAAGCATAGGTCTTGTGAATGTAGGTGCGGAAGAAACAAAAGGAACAACAGTCTGTAAAGCGGCATATGAACTTTTGAGTAAAAGTAAGTTGAATTTTCAAGGCAATGTAGAAGCACGAGATATACCGTTTGCTGCAAGTGATGTACTTGTCTGCGACGGATTTGTAGGCAATGTAATACTTAAATTGACAGAAGGAATGGCACTTTCTCTGCTAACACAGGTGAAGAAAAAATTTACCGAAGGCTTGAAAGCAAAGATGGGAGCGGCACTTTTGTACGATAAGATGAAAGTGTTGAAAAATGAATTTGATTATTCGGAGTACGGCGGAGCGCCGATATTGGGTGTTAAAAAACCTATTGTGAAAATGCATGGGTCATCGAATGCAAATGCGGTAAAAAATACAATAATCAAGGGAATATTTTTTGCAGAAAAAAATGTGGTCCAAACCATAGCCGATTCTGTTTTGGAACTTGAGGAGATAAGGATAAGTGAGTAAAAAAACTCTTGAAAATGCTATCGGCTACAATTTCAAATCTGAAGAATTGCTAAATAATGCGTTAATTCATTCTTCATATGTAGCGGAGAATCCAAATGCGAAAAGCAATGAGCGACTTGAATTTTTAGGAGATGCAGTGCTCGAAACGGTTATCAGTGAAGAAATTTACAAAATAGCACCGGAATTGCCGGAAGGAAAGCTTTCCGTAGTCAGAGCGTATATAGTTAGAGAAGACAGTTTGGTAAAAATTGCAAGTGATTTGAATTTGGGCGAATATTTAAAATTTGGAATTGGTGAACAAAAAGCGGGTGGAAATCAAAAACCGTCAATACTTGCAGATGCAGTAGAAGCTTTGATAGGGGCAATTTTTTTGGATTCGAATTATGAACAAGTAAAGTGCGTTGTGCTCGGGCTTTTTTCAGAAAAAATAAAAAAAGCTGTAAGTTCTGAGGATTTCGGAGATTATAAGTCACAATTTCAAATAAAAATTCAGCAAAATAAAGATGCCTGTATTGAATACCGTTTGGATGCAACAAAGGGTAAACCTAACTGTATGGAATTTTTTGTATCTTTACTCGTGAACGGAGAAAAAATTTCAGAGGGGACAGGTACAAAAAAGAAAGAGGCGGAGCAGGCGGCGGCGAAAGCTGCGCTAGAAAGGATATTTTAGGATGTATTTCAAGCGTATAGATATTTGTGGGTTCAAGTCATTTGCAGAACCTGTGTCTATAGATTTGAGCAAAGGAATAACCTGTATAGTAGGACCGAATGGAAGCGGAAAAAGTAATGTTTCTGATGCTATCAGGTGGGTTTTAGGCGAACAAAGTCCGAAAATCTTACGCGGAGGTAAGATGGAGGATGTTATATTTTCCGGCACTGCAAAAAGACGTTCAAAGGGAATGGCAGAGGTGGTGCTTGTGATAGACAACAGCAGCAAAATATTACCGATTGATTACAGTGAAGTTGCTATTACCCGAAGGGCATTTAGATCGGGCGAAGGAGAATATTACATAAATGCCAATCAATGCCGTTTAAAAGATATTCGGGAACTTATAATGGATACAGGCATAGGTGTTGACGGATACTCATTGATAGGACAGGGTAAAATAGCAGATATAGTAAGTAATAAAGTTGAAAGCCGCAGGGAAATATTTGAAGAAGCGGCAGGAATAGTAAAATATAGAAGCAAGAAAGCTGAAGCTGAAAAGAAACTTGAAAATACAGGACTGAATTTGAGCAGAGTTAACGATATTATCGCGGAAATATCGTCAAGAATTGATTTGTTGAAAGATGAAAGTGATGTTGCAAAGGAGTTTTTGAGACTTAGCGAAGAATATAAAAAAGTTGAAGTAAATGTAATTTTAAAAAATATAGAAGAAATTGAACTTAAAAATGAATATTTAAAAGATGACCTGGTAGATTTCAGTGTAAATTTGGAAGAAATTGCTGAAAAGTATACAAAGCTTAAGGGCGAAATTACGAACGGTCAGGACGAATTACGGCATCTTGAAAAATTACTCGAAGAAGCACGAGCGAAGAAAATTGCTCTTGTTGAAGAAATAAATAGGATTAGCAGTGAGGATACGGTTAGAAAAGAAAAACTGAATTTATTTGAAAAAGAAGAAATGCGTTTGCAATTAAGTATTACGGAAAATTCGGATAGATTTGATGAAAGCTGCCAGAAGGAAAAAATACTTTGTGATGAAATAGATATGCTTGATTCGAAAATCAGCTTATTGAAAGATGAAATTTGCAAAAAAGAGCATGATTTAAAAAAATCGACAGCTGCTAACGAAGCGCTTTTAAAGTCGATTGAGGAAAAGAAGGAAAATCTTTTTGAATTTCACTCAAAGATAGCGAGTAAAAAGGCTGAAATAGCGGGATTGCAGAATTTGGTCGAAGCTTTAAATAAGAAAAAAAATCAGCTATTAGAAGAAGAAGCTGAATACGAAGTAAAGAAAAAAGAATATGAAAATCAGCTTATCGTACTTGATGCAAATGTAAATGAACATTTGAATGAAAGATTGAATTTGGAAAAAACAATAGGAGAGCAAAAGTTTTCATTTAAGGAACTTTCAATAAAATTATCAAAAATTACGGAGGAATTGCAAAAAAATAAATATGAATTAGCCAATTTGTCTGCAAGGAAGCGAACTATCGAAGAACTTGAAAGCAATTATGACGGATACAGCTATGCTGTTAAGTATGTGATGAAACGGGAATTTACCGGTGTTTACGGTGTACTTGCCGATTTGATAAAAGTACCGCAGGGATTTGAACTTGCGATAGAAACGGCGCTTGGTGCATCACTTCAAAATATAGTTTGCAGTGATGAGCAGGCAGCAAGAAATATTATTGAATTGCTGAAACGTGACAAGGCAGGAAGATTGACATTTTTACCACTTTCCTCTATGAAGGGCGAAATCTTAAATGTTTCACCGGAAATTTCTAAAAGTGAAGGGTTTAAGGGAGTTGCCGCTAATTGCATAGAATTTGCTGAAAAATATAGAGGCGTTGTTCAGTATTTGCTAGGCAAGGTAATAATTGCGGATAATTTGAAAAATGCTATATCACTTACAAAAAAAACAAAGGTTAATTTTAGAATAGTCACTCTCGAAGGAGATGTAATAAATGCAGGCGGTGCGATTACAGGAGGAGCATATAAAAATAAATCTGCCAATATATTTGAAAGAAAGGCTGAGATAACAGAATTATCGGAGAAAATTAGAATTTTAGAAAATCAAAACGCAAAATTAAAACTTGAAAGCGATGATTTTCAAAGTAAAATAAATGCAGTTGCAAAAGCATTAGAAAAATTGGAAAACGATTTTTCTAATGTGCAAAGGAAGCATATAGAATTTGAAAATGCGCAAAAACTTAAAAATGATGAACTGGAAGCATTAAACGGTTTTAGCGATAAGCGAAAAGCGGAATTGAATTCAATTTTGGCAGAGAAAAAATCTACCAATAATGCAGTAGAAGATTTGATAAAAGAAAATCAAAATATGTCGGAGCAAATTGAAATTTTGAAAGCCGAGATTGAAAATGAAATGAATATTTTGCAAGAGGCAAAACTCCCTGAAAAGGAAGGGACCGGTCAACTTACCGAGTTTAAAGTAGGGCTTTTGGAAACGGAAAATCAGAAAAATACCAAGGAATTCCAGTTAAATGAAATTAGAAAACAATCAAAACAATTTGAAGAAAACATTAAAAATGCGAAATACGAATTACAAGCGGTTCAATCGGATATTGAAATTTTGAATTCACAAAGTCAAAATTTTCAAAAACTTGCGGCGAAGCAGGAAGAAAGTGAGGTTTTGCAAGGATATATAAAAGAAGTAAGCCAAAAGAGAACTGAACTTTTTGAATCGGGTAAAGAAAAAGAAATTGCTTGTGACGAACTTGCAAATCAAAGGAATGGAATTGCAGATAAGAAATATGAACTTGAAATAAAACTTGCAAAGAGCGAATCGACTTTGGAAAATTACAAAAATAAGTTGTGGGATGAATTTGAAATTTCGTATGTGCAGGCATCTTCGTTTAAATCTGAGGATGTGAATTTTGCGGAAGCTCAAAAGCAGGCAAAAAAGTTAAAAGCACAGATACGTGAACTCGGCAACGTAAATGTAGGTGCTATAAAAGAATATGAAGAAGTAGAAAAGCGTTACAAATTTTTGCAAGAACAGAAAAGTGATATTCAAAATGCAATGCAAAGTCTTAAGGATATAATAGAAGATATGGATGAAACGATTAAGGTTCGTTTTAAGGAAAGTTTCGAATCCATAGCGCAGAATTTTGAGCTTGTATTTAGGGAATTGTTTGGTGGCGGAAATGCCATGCTGGAGATGGATAATCCCCAAAATCCTCTCGAGAGTGCGATAGAGATAATAGCACAGCCACCGGGTAAAAAATTGCAAAATATAAATCTTCTGTCAGGAGGCGAAAAAACAATGACGGCAATAGCGCTTATGTTTGCAGTGCTTAAGGCAAAACCTACGCCGTTTTGCATATTGGATGAGGTTGAGGCGGCATTGGACGACGGAAATGTCGAAAAGTTCGCAGCATATCTGCGTAAGTTTGAGCAAATTCAGTTTGCGCTTATTACACACCAAAAGGTAACTATGGAGCACGCAGATGTGCTTTACGGTATTACGATGCCTGAACAGGGAGTTTCTAAATTGCTGTCGCTTAAGTTGGATAGTGCAGTTTGAGAAGGAGAATTAAATGATATTCGAAAGTAAAAAAAAGACATTTTTTGGTAAATTATCAGAAAAGCTTTCTGAAGTCTTTTTAGGCAGAAAAGTTGACGAAGAATTGCTTGAAGAACTTGAAGAAGTGCTTATTACATCTGATATAGGCATGGAAACTACAATGAAAATAACACAGCGCCTAAGAGAAGATGTTAGAAAAAAAGGACTAAATACCGAAGAAGAAGTGAAAGCGCGCATATCTGAAATAGTATTTGAACTTTTGGATAAAGGTGAGAGGCACAAGCTTTTGGATGAGCGTCCTTTGGTAATATTGCTTTTGGGAATAAATGGCGGTGGCAAAACTACAAGTGCGGGAAAACTTGCATCTATACTAAAAAAACAAGGCAATAGCGTGCTTCTTGCGGCGGCGGATACTTTTAGAGCGGCGGCAGGCGAACAACTTGAAATTTGGGGCAATAGGGTCAATGTTAATGTGATAAAACATAGTGAGGGAGCAGATCCCGGTGCGGTAATTTTCGATGCTATACAATCTGCGAAAGCAAAAAGCGTTGATGTTGTGATTTGTGATACGGCAGGAAGATTACAAAGTAAAAAGAACTTGATGGCTGAACTTGAAAAAATGAATCGTATTATTGATCGGGAATTTCCCGAATCTACAAGGGAAACGCTGCTCGTACTTGATGCTACGACAGGGAAAAATGCTATTTCACAGGCGCAGGAATTTGGTAATGTTGCAGGAATCACAGGTATAATATTAACAAAATTGGATGGAACTGCTAAAGGAGGCATTACAATTACAATAGCGGATGAATTTGATTTACCTGTCAAATTTATAGGCGTAGGTGAGGGCATCGACGATTTGCTTGAGTTTGATCCCAAGGAATTTGCGGGAGGATTGTTTAATGAGTAAACCTTTAGTGGCGGTGGTTGGAAGACCGAATGTAGGTAAGTCCACGTTTTTTAACGTTGTAGTTGGCAGGAGAGTATCCATAGTTGAGGACACTCCGGGCGTAACGCGCGATAGAATTTATGCAGAAGCGGAGTGGTGCGGCAGGACGTTCGCTATGATAGATACAGGCGGAATTGAACCGAATACTTCTGATGTAATACTTTCACAGATGCGAGAGCAAGCTCAAATAGCAATGGATACATCTGATGTAATACTTTTTATGGTTGACGGGAAAGAGGGTATGACAAACGCGGATGTAGAAGTTGCCAATATGCTTAGGCGAACGGGAAAACCTGTAATAGTAGTTGTGAACAAAATAGATAACCCTAAGAAAATGGAAGATTCCGTATACGATTTTTATGAATTCGGACTTGGAACGGTATTTGCAATTTCCGCAGCGAATATGCTTGGAATCGGTGATTTGCTCGATGAACTTGTATCTAATTTTCCGTTTGGAACGAGTGAGGAAGATGAAAACACAAAAATCGCGGTTATCGGAAAACCGAATGTGGGAAAATCTTCAATAATCAATAAACTGGTAGGTGAAAATCGAGTAATAGTTTCGGATATAGCAGGAACTACGAGAGATTCAATAGATACCCCGTTCAGTTGGGAAGGGGAAATGTTTACTCTTATAGATACAGCGGGCATACGAAGAAAAAGCAAAATAAAAGAGGATATTGAAAAATTCAGCGTGATAAGGGCTGTTGCGGCGATTGAACGATGCGATGTCTGTTTATTGATGCTGGATGCTAAAGAGGGTGTCACAGAACAGGATAAGAAAATTGCAGGAATTGCACATGAAGCCGGTAAAGGCTTAATGGTAGTTGTAAATAAATGGGATTTAATAGAAAAAGATAATCATACCATGCAGGAATTTGAAAAAGAAATAAAAAGTGAATTACCGTTTATGACTTATGCGCCTATATTGTTTATATCTGTGCTTACAGGACAGCGAATTTTTAATGTTATGCAAGAAGCAAAGGCGATTTCGGAAACACGTGCAATGCGAATTTCTACAAGCAGATTGAATGCACTAATTGCAGATGCTATGATGATTAAACCACCTCCATCGGATAAGGGTAAACATCTTAAGATTTACTACGCTACACAGGTGGGAGTAAAACCGCCACTGTTTTCATTCCAAATAAATAAGAAAGACTTGATGCACTTTTCATATGCAAGGTATTTGGAAAACAAAATCAGAGCGGCATATGGTTTTAGGGGGACATCAATCAAGTTTGTTTTTAGGGAGAAAGGCGAAAAAGCAGAGGAGTAAGATGGGAATATCAAGTTTACAGTTAACAGTTTTCGGTATAGTGATTTTAATTTCATATCTCATAGGCAATATTTCTCCTGCAATCATAATAGGAAAGATAAACAAGCAGGATATACGTGAAACGGGCAGTCATAATGCGGGTACTACAAATGTGCTTAGAACATTTGGAAAAAAAGCGGCGGCAATTACTATGATTGTTGATATATTAAAAGGGGTTATTCCTGTAATAATTGCACGATATGTTGCAGGGCAATTTCTTAGCATACATTTTGCAAATCATCTGGCTCTCTGGGCAGGAGTTTTTGCGATTTGCGGGCATATATGGCCTGTTGTGTTCGGCTTTAAAGGTGGCAAAGGCGTAGCCACAACTTTTGGAGTTTTGATTACAGCAATGCCGTTTTTAGGGCTATGCGAATTGGGAATAATGCTGGTAACAGTAGCTGTTACTAAAATGGTTTCGCTTGGAGCAGTGTTGGGAGCGCTGGCATTTCCGCTTTTGGTAAGCAAATTAGAACCTATGTATTTGCCTCAGGCTTTGTGCCTTACACTTATGATACTTTATAAGCATAATGAAAATATAGGCAGAATTGTTAGAGGTGAAGAAAATAAAATAAGTTTAAAAAAATAATTAAAATTCAGTAAGTGATTTAAAATTGATTGGAGACGAAATGAATTCAAAAAATATAGCAGTTATCGGAGCAGGAAGCTGGGGTACAGCTATTGCAGTTTTACTTTCAGGCAAAGGCTATCAAGTACGACTTTGGGATGTCAATGCGAAAAGAGCCGAAAATTTGATAGCCGAAAGGGAAAATAAACAATATTTACCGGGGATTGAATTCCCCGAATCGCTGATTCCGATGATTCAGATACAGGAGGTACTGGCAGGTGCGGAGCTTGTGGTATTTGCAGCTCCCGCCCAACAGTTTAGGGTGGCACTGGAAAATGCGCTTCCGAATATAGAAAAAAATGCAAAAATTGTAAATTTAGCAAAAGGTATTGAGCAAAATACACTTCTTAGAATGTCGGAAATAGCATATCAAAAAGTGCCACAGGATAATTACGCGGTTCTTTCGGGACCGTCGCACGCGGAAGAAGTAGGTTTGGAAAAGCCTACAACTGTTGTTGTCGCATCAAAAAATAGTGAAACTGCAAAGTACGTGCAGGATGTATTTTTTACGGATAATTTTAGAGTCTATACATCAGATGATGTAGTAGGTGTTGAACTTGGAGGTGCTCTAAAAAATATTATCGCACTTGGAGCAGGGATTTCCGATGGAATGGGATTCGGGGATAATGCAAAGGCGGCGATGATGACTAGGGGTATTGCTGAAATTTCAAGATTGGGAATCGCTATGGGTGCGGATGTGCATACATTTTCAGGTCTTAGCGGAGTTGGAGATTTAATTGTTACCTGTACCAGTATGCATTCTCGAAATCGAAGATGCGGAATATTGATTGGTGAGGGTAAATCTGTCAAGGAGGCTGTAGATAGTGTAGGTATGGTAGTTGAGGGAATGTATACTGCGCAGGCAGCGTATGAACTTGCAACTAAATTTAATGTCGACATGCCTATTGTTCAGGGAATTTATCAAATTATAAACGAAAATGCATCACCAAATGAAATAGTTAAAAAATTGATGCTAAGAGATAAAAAAATGGAGAAATCACATTGAGTGCAGGCAAATATTTCATAAAAACCTTTGGATGCCAGATGAATGAACACGATTCTGAGAATATCGCAGGCATGCTTGAAGAACTGGGCTTTTCGGAAACAGATAGCTTTTCAAAAGCTGATATTGCTGTCATTAACACTTGCAGCATTCGTGAAAATGCAGATAAGAGGTTTTTTGGAACTTTGGGTCAACTTAAAAATCGCAGACTTAAAGATTCAGCATTTACAGTATGTGTATGCGGATGCATGGTTCAGCAGGATCATGTGGTAGAGCAGATAAAAAGTAAATATCCTTGGGTAGATTTGGTGTTCGGTACTCATAATATCCATAAATTTCCTGAATTGATTGAAGATGTTTTGAAACAAAAATCCAAAATAATAGATGTTTGGGAAGAAGCGGGAGATATAGTTGAAGGTATTTCAGCTAAAAGGCTTTATCCGTTTAAGGCTCTTGTAAATGTTATGTATGGATGCAATAATTTTTGCACTTATTGTATAGTCCCATATACTCGCAGTAGAGAACGAAGCAGGAGACCTGAAGATATTATTTCGGAGGTTTGCGAACTTGTAAAAGACGGTGTTAAAGAGATTGTTTTATTGGGTCAAAATGTAAATTCATATGGAAAAAGTGCATTTAAAAATTCTTATTGTATAAAAAGCGATGATGACACTGATTTTGCGGGTCTAATCTATAAGTTGAATGATATAAAAGGACTTGAAAGAATAAGATTTATGACTTCACATCCTAAAGATTTGTCAGACAGACTGATTTTTGCGTTTAGAGATTGCAGTAAACTTTGCAATTCATTGCACTTGCCTGTGCAATCGGGTAGTGATAATGTTTTAAAAAAAATGGGCAGGAAATACAGTAGGCAGGATTATATTTCACTTGTTGAAAAACTGCGAAATACAGTACCGGACATTGCGCTTACAACCGATATTATAGTTGGATTTCCGGGAGAAACACAAGAAGATTTTGAGGATACTATGAGTTTGGTTTCTGAAATTCGATATGACAGTGCATTTACATTTATGTATTCGATTAGAAAAGGTACACCGGCTGAAAAGTTTGAAAATCAAGTTACGGATGATGTTAAGCACATGAGGTTCAACAGACTTTTGGAACTTGTAAATGATATTTCCGGTGAGATAAATAAGACCTATGAGGGAAAAATCGTAGATGTTTTGGTGGAAGGCAGGAGCAGGGTATCGGGCGGTAAAGGTCAATCAATGGCAGGAAGAACGCAAAGCGGTAAACTTGTAAATTTTGAAGCAACAACAGATGAGCTGATTGGAAAAATTGTAAAAGTAAAAATTTTAGAAGGAAAGCAATTCAATTTGAAAGGCGAATTGCTCCGATAGGGGGAAAGATAATATATGAAAGAGAGAGAAAAGTTCGGCTCAAGACTGGGGTTCATTTTGGTATCGGCAGGTTGTGCTATCGGATTAGGGAATGTTTGGAAATTTCCTTATATAGCAGGACAATACGGAGGAGCGGCATTTATAATTATATATTTGGCATTTCTTTTGTTATTGGGATTGCCTATTATAGTAATGGAATTTTCAGTAGGTAGAGGAAGTCAAAAAAGTGCGGCCGCATCATTTAAATTGCTGGAGCCTGCGGGAACTAAATGGCACTTTTTCGGATATATAGCAATGTTGGGAAACTACCTTTTGATGATGTTTTATACTATGGTTTGCGGTTGGATGGAGTATTACTGTATTAAAGCTTTCAGAGGTGATTTTGTAGGACAAAATTCACAGCAGATTTCAGGCGATTTTGTGAATATGTTGGGATCTCCTCAAACAATGACATTTTGGATGATAGTTACAGTTTTGATTGCATTTTTTATTTGTTCTATGGGTTTAAGAAATGGAGTTGAAAAGATAACAAAAATAATGATGTTCTCGCTACTTTTGATAATGGTGGTGCTTGCTATTCACTCCGCTGTGTTGGACGGTGCGGGAGCGGGTATAGAGTTTTATTTGAAGCCGGATTTTACTAAAATAAAAGATGCGGGAGTAGGAAATGTCGTATTCGCCGCTATGGCACAGGCATTTTTCACACTTTCAATAGGAATAGGCGCAATGGCAATATTTGGAAGCTATATAGACAAGTCAAGATCTCTTACAGGGGAAGCTTTGAGTATAACCATACTTGATACTACGGTGGCGCTTTTAGCAGGTTTCATAATAATTCCTGCTTGTTTTGCATTCGGAGTTAAGCCCGATGCAGGTCCGTCGCTTATATTTATAACACTTCCAAACATATTTAATAATATGGCATTTGGGCGAATTTGGGGCGGTGCATTCTTTTTGTTTATGTCATTTGCAGCACTGACAACAGTTGTGGCGGTATTTGAAAATATAGTATCATATGCCATAGATTTGCTTTTATGGGATAGAAAAAAAGCGGTTTTGGTAAATATATTCTTATTGATAATACTTTCACTGCCGGTAATACTCGGCTTTAATATTTTGAGTGATATACAACCGCTTGGAGCAGGCTCGAATATAATGGATTTGGAAGATTTTATAGTGTCAAATCACATACTTCCGCTCGGCTCGCTTGTGTATTTGATGTTTTGCACATATAAGTACGGATGGGGATGGGATAATTTTATCGCAGAGGCAAATGAAGGTGAAGGAATTAAATTTCCAAAGGCGGTTAGATTTTATATATCATACATATTGCCGATTATTGTGCTCGTGATATTTTTTAAGGGATACTGGGATAAATTCCATACCATACAGGCGATGGCAGTATCAGTTGTTGTAGTGGCAGGGCTTGCGTATATAGTATTTGCAAGGGATAAAAAATCAGGTACGGATTTTTGATAAAAAATAGAAAAAGCTTTGTCAACAATAAAATAGTGGTTGACAAAAGAAAAGTATAGTTGTATACTATAATAGTTGTGTAACACATTATGACTATCCATGAGATTATCTCATATATAAATAATTAAAAGGAGGTGTAGATAATGGCAGTTCCAAAGAGGAAAACGTCGAAAGCAAAAAGAGATGCGAGAAGATCACCAAATATGAAAAAGGCATTGCCCGGACTTTCAATTTGTCCTCAGTGCCACGAGCCTAAGCTTCCGCATAGAGTTTGCCCAAATTGCAACTACTACGATGGTAAGGAAATAGTTGCTTCCGAGGCATAGAGGTTGATGAACTGAAAATCGAATAATTTAAAAGCACCGGTTTATCCGGTGCTTTTTTCGTGGGTTTTACGTATCTAATTTTTTAAGCTTTGTAGAGGAGCGGGAATCCTGCCGCCGCGGTTAATCATAGTTGCAGGAGATTTCGGATTTAGCCTCATTATAGGACCGCTACCGAGCAAACCGCCAAAATCGAGTTCTTCACCATCTTTAAGTCCTATGGCAGGAATGACTCTAACCGCAGTAGTCTTTGAATTAACCATTCCTATTGCCGCTTCGTCTGCAATTATAGCGGAAATAACTTCGCTTGTGGTATCTGAAGGTATTACTATCATATCAAGACCTACGGAACAAACGGCGGTCATAGCTTCAAGCTTTTCAATAGTAAGAGAACCTGAACGAGCGGCTTCAATCATTCCCGCATCTTCAGTTACGGGTATAAATGCTCCTGAAAGGCCGCCAACTGCCGAAGATGCCATTACACCACCTTTTTTTACTGCATCGTTTAGCATAGCAAGTGCTGCTGTAGTTCCATGTGTACCGCATTGTTCAAGACCGATTTCTTCAAGTATATGTGCTACAGAATCTCCGACAGCAGGAGTAGGTGCAAGTGACAGGTCTATGATACCGAACGGAACTCCGAGTTTTTTGGATGCTTCCGATCCTACGAGTTGTCCCATACGAGTTATTTTGAATGCTGTCTTTTTTATTACATCTGCAACTTCCGATAGACTTGCATCTTTCGGCATTTTTGAAAGTGCACTGCGAACTACACCGGGACCTGAGACACCTACGTTTATTACACAGTCTGCTTCGCCGATACCATGAAATGCGCCCGCCATGAAAGGGTTGTCCTCCGGAGCATTGCAAAATACAACGAGTTTTGCCGCACCTATGCATTGATTATGCGCAGTTTTTTCTGCGGCTTGCCTAACTATTTGGCCCATTATCTTTACCGCATCCATGTTAATTCCAGCTTTGGTAGAACCTACGTTTACGGAGGAACAAACAAAATCTGTTGAAGCAAGTGCATCAGGAATTGAATTTATGAGTTCCAAATCTCCGGGAGCAAAACCTTTGTGAACAAGTGCCGAATATCCTCCTATGAAATTTACACCTGTTTTTTTTGCAACTCTATCAAGTGCTAAAGCGTACTTCACAGGATCTCCGCCGGAAGCACCCAGAAGCAGTGCAATAGGGGTAACGGAGATTCTTTTGTTTACTATAGGTATATCGTATTTTTTTTCGATTTCCTCTCCGGTTTTAACTAAATCTTTGGCGTATTTGTAAATCTTTTCTTCTATTTTTTTACAAGCTCTGTCTATATCGGAATCTGCACAATCAAGCAGGGAAATTCCCATTGTGATTGTACGAATATCGAGGTTTTCATCTTGTATCATCGTAATTGTTTCAAATATATCTTTAGTGTTATGCACCGCGACCTCCTATATTCTATGCATGGAATTGAAAATGTCTTCATGCATTACGTGTATAGTCATTTCATTAAGTGAATTTGTCAAATTCTTTCTAAGTTCATCTAAATCACAACTCAGTTTGGAAATATCAACTATCATAATCATTGCAAAATAACCTTGTAAAACGGTTTGCGAAACCTCTATAACATTTGCATTGGCATCTGCGCATATATTGCTCGCCTTTGCCAATATACCTACCATATCTTTTCCAACTACCGATATAACAGCTTTCATCTCATTCCTCCCAGAAAATACTTTAAATACCCTTATATTTTATCACATTATAAGTATAATTCGCAAGTGCGTTATTCAAAGAATAGCGAATTGAAATGTCGGGATAGGTTTCGCTAAAATAACGCTTATTTACACTCTTATTTCCAAGCATATTTGAAAATGAAAATGAGTTGGATTCAAAATGGAATTTTTTGCAAGAATCTTTTGATAATGCAATAAGCAACTGATTTTCTAATTCTTCTTTGGCTATTTCCCCTTCGACAAGCTGTCTGAAAGCGGGGTGATAATCACTAATGCCGGTATTTTTATTGATTAAGTCTGAACTTTTAAGTCCTACTCGTATTATATTTATGTCGGCAGATACAAGTATTTTGTAAATTTCTTTTGTGATTTCAACAGCTTCACTTTCAGATAAAGGAAAATATTTACCTGTTTTATACATAAAGAAAAGTTCTGTATCATCTAAAATAACGGTAGGGTAAAGCCTTGCAATTTCAGGTTTTATCTGCGCTGTCTTTTTTGCAGATTCTATGCATTTTTCTTTGCTGTCGGCAGGAAGTCCTATCATAAGTTGTATGCCTAAAGTGAATCCGTATTCTCGTATGAGCGCACAAGCTTTATAAATATCATCTACAGTATGACCGCGTTTTGAGGCTTTTAGAACATCGGGGTCGAAGGATTGAACTCCGAGCTCAATAACGGAAACCTCAAATTTTTTTAGATTATCCAAAATCTGTTCGTTGATATAATCAGGTCGCGTAGAAAGGTGAATTTTATCAATTTTATCAAGTTTTTTATATTTAAGGGCTTCTTTTAAATATTCATTTTGGATATTTTGAGAAAGCCCTGTAAAGCTGCCACCGAAAAAGGCCAGTTCAACAGTTTTAACCTTATTTTTATCTATTGTAGAAAGGTATGTATCTATTGTATTTTTGATTTCATGCGGAAGTACAGGACTTGTTTTTGCGGTAATTTTTTTTTGGTTACAAAAAACGCAATCGTTAGGACAACCCTCATGCGGTATGAATATCGGTATTATAGTATGTGTTTTCAAAATTTTACCTCTGTTATTATAGAACCTATATCGGTGAGCGGAAATTGTGGAAAATATTTTAATTTTAGTCCCGCTTTTTTTACAAATGCGCAAATATCATAAAAATTCGGATGCGCTTTTAAGTTTCCGTTAAATACCATCATGTTATCAATTCGACCGCAAGTGCCTCCGATAAAGCCGTAAGGAAATCCGTCGAGTGCTACATATTTAGGTTGCACGAGCAATATATCGAGTTCAGGTGCATGAGTTTTTAGAGCATTAAATATGCCCACATCTGATGTGATTGCGTGTGAATCATCCAAAACTGCTATGTTGCATTTGGTGTAGCCTTGATTTACATTGATTTTTTTCATATTCAAAGATTCGATTTTTGTAAGTAAATCCAAAGCGGTGTATTTTAAGTTGTGAATAAAATAATTACCCATGCATACAGCATTGTATCCAACATCTAAAGGATATGGAGATTTCGGATTTTCAAATGCATGATGAACATTTGAACCGTCATGCGCAATAGAGCACATATAAAGATCTGCGTGCGCACGTATGGGAATATCTATATTTTCGTTTCCGTATATTAAATTTATTTCGTAATTTTCGGTCGAAAGCCAGTTCAAAAGAATCGAATTGGTATTTTTTGACAAGTGAACTATTTTCATATTACTTAGCAATTTTTGTGAGCGCAACTTTAAAATCGCAAGGAGGCTCGCAGTATAATTCAACTTTCTCATTTGTTACAGGATGAGAAAACGAAAGTCCCGCTGCATGGAGTGCTTGTCTTGCTATGATTGAAGGTGAAGCTGTTGAATAAAGTTCGTCAGACAGTAGCGGATGACCGATATAAGCCATATGAACTCTAATTTGGTGTGTTCTTCCTGTCTTTAGAAGCAGCTTAACCAGTGTGTGATTTTTAAATCGCTCGATTATTTCGTAGTGTGTAACGGATGGAGCACCGTTTTCCATTACCGCCCGTTTTACAGAGAGCGGATCCGGACGGCCTATAGGAAGTTCTATTATACCTTTATTTTCTGAAATGACACCTGAAACTATTGCAAGATAAGTCTTTTCTACATCTCCGCTTTTCATTTTTTTGGTGAATTCGTCCTGCGCATATGCGTTTTTTCCGATTATCAAAAGTCCTGTAGTATCCATATCAATTCGATTTATGAAACGAATTTTGAAATTTTGATTTGAATTTATTATGTAGTGCATTATGCCGTTAGCCATAGTGTGAACAGGATGACCTTTGGTCGGGTGAACTACATATCCTGCGGGTTTATCTATGACGAGCAAATCGGTATCTTCATAAACTATGTCAAACGGTATTTCTTCCGGTTCAAAATCGCTTGCTTCATCAGGTAAACATATAGATATTATGTCTCCGGCTTTTGCTTTTTTATACATCTTTTCACGTTTTCCGTTTATTAGTGCTAAACCGTCACGCTTTATTTTACTTCGAAATCTCGAAGAAAAGACGAAGTTTTGTTTTAAAAGCTCAAAATATTGTTTTCCTTCTTCTTCATTTGTAACGGTATGCATAAATTTTTCATTATTCATTACAGAAACTTACTTTTAACCCTTCCCCAAAAATCGTATTCATCCATGGCAAGCAGTTTTACCACTTTTTCAGAAAAACGTATTTCGATTTTTTCTATATCTTCAAAGCAAAGTGCAAGGTGATCGGTATTTATTCTTATCGGTTGATTAACATTTAGTTTAGGTACTATTTCAAGCGACATGGAAACAGGAAGCATAAGGGATGATGTGAACGAACGATAAGCCGTAGTGTTCATAGGTGCGATAGGTGTAAGCTGCATTAGCTGTATTCTGGGATCAACTATTGAACCTCCCAGAGAATAGTTGTATGCGGTACTTCCTGACGGTGTAGCTACCAAGATGCCGTCACCGCTGAATTTTTGTATAAAACTTGAACCTATTGAAATATCAAGGTGAATTATGTTTGAAAGTTCGCCCCTTACTACTATCTCGTTTAAGCAGTTTATGGTTTGAATATCTCCGTTTTTCTTGCTTATCAAAGCTTCAACTGTAGAAAGTTCGAGGATTTCATAAGTATTATTTTGAAAATTTAGTATAAAATCCGATAACTGATCGGGGCATAATTCCTGATAGAAGCCCAAATGTCCTGTGTTTATTCCTACAAAAGGGGTGTCGGGGAAGTTAAACTTGTGTATGGCTTCTAAAAATGTTCCGTCACCGCCTATGCAAACTACTAAGGACGAATTTTCTTGCAACTTGTCGGACACTTCAAAACCTGAAGCAATCAATTTTTTTGTTAAAGCATTTTTCGTTTCAATAGA
>JBQMYS010000015.1:0-25664 GCA_052173355.1 Eubacteriales bacterium
GAGGGTGGAAGAACAGTAGGTTCCGGAGTCGTTGCATCTATAATTGAGTAATAAATCTGTATGATTTAAAAAATAAAAAAGAGAGCTTCTGCTCTCTTTTTTATTGATAAGTTAAATATCAATCATATTTGATATTCGTTTCAGTATAAGCTGTAAAGCGTGGATAATTGAGCGCTCATAGGTGGTCTTGTCACGTTTTAGTAAAAGGTAACCTTGCGCATAATTTTCGTAGTATTCAAGTTCTGTAAAATCCCAATTTATGTTTTTGAGATTCATTATTTTCATATCATTTTTTTGAAGTATAGGCAAATCAAGTGAAAAATTGTTATCCGATTTATTTATAGATAAGTGGCATGGCAAATCATCTATATTGTAAGCTTCAAAAGAAATCGGTTTTAGAGAAGTACCTCGTATTTTAAGTATCTTAGGTAATATTTTAATTTCGGAGCTTATTACAAATCCTAAAGGGCACTCCATATTAAAAAAAGCTCTCGGCAAATCAGTCTTTTCCAGAATTGGGAAAATTCTTGCGAGTTGCAATACGTCATCGCTGTTATGAAGCAGGATTTCTGCGCGTAAACTTGCGTCTTTTGATGTAATGTAAGAATAGTAGCGATTTATACTGTCAGCACCTGAAATCATATCGCTTCTCTTGTCCCAAAGACCTAAAAAGTTTTCTACAGTTTTTTGTTTTAAGTTCGGTAAGTGTTTTCTAAATTGAGAATAGCTGTGTAAAAATAGGTAAATATCTATATTCAAAGGAAAGATGAAATCAGGTTTGATGTTGTATTGTTTTATTTTTTCCTTAAGATATTTTATATCAAAACTTTTGCCGTTATACGTTAAAAGTATATCGATTTTTTCTATTTCGTTTATGTAGCGGGCAAGAATATCTTTTTCTTCATCTAAGTTTTCAGCGAAATACTGCTTTAGTAAATAACCGTTTTCTTTGAATTCCAGTAATGCGCCTAATATAAATTTGCTGTTTTTGGGCGATAAACCGGTAGTTTCTATATCTAAGCATGCTAATTTTTTGTTTTCGGTATTTTGCAAATAAAAATCAAGAATTTTGCTTTTAAACGGTAAATCATTGTAAAATTTTTCAACAGTATACATAGCAGGTCTCCTATGTTGTAATAATTTATCATATCTTCATGAAAAACATTTTAAAGATTTGTGAATATTATATCTAAATTATACCCGAAAAAATAAAGATACCTTAAAAAAATTGTCAATGCGGGAATTGAAAAAAACAGTGAAACGTAGTATAATTTATAGAATGTAGATTTGTTTAGAAGGGAAGTGAATTTGTGGAAATTGGACCGAGTATGAGCCATAAGAAAATATTAAATCTAAAAATGGGTAAATAACTCAGATTTTGTTGCCCTTTTTAGAAGAAAGGAGAGGGCATGGAAAAAGATTTAGATAATTTGGATGTAGTATTACAACGGGTCTTGGAATGCATAGAAAATAAGAAATATTCGCATGCAAGAGATTTGCTTATAGAAAATAATGCGGTTGATATAGCCGAGATACTTGAAGATGTTTTGGAAGAAACAGACGTCGAAAAAACAGCGGTGCTCTATAGAATTCTTCCAAAAGACATAGCCGTAGATGTCTTTTCATACTTACCTACGGAAGATCAGATTGCTATAATTGGAGCAATAACGGATAAAGAAGTCAGCTATATAATGGACGAACTTGCATTCGACGATATGATAGACGTTCTTGAAGAATTGCCGGCAAATATAGTAGACAAAATACTGGAAAAAACACCCAAAGATGAAAGAAAATTGATAAACACATTCCTGAATTATCCTGATACCTGTGCAGGTAGCCTGATGACACCAGACTATATTACATTGCGAAAAGATATGACTGTCGGCGAGGCACTTGCGTATATTAAAAGGGAGGGCATGGATAGTGAAACAATTTATACATGCTATGTCAAGGACGATGGTAGAAAACTTTTAGGGATAGTTTCTTTAAGAAACTTGGTAATTGCAGATGACGATATGCATATAGCAGATTTTATGCATACGGATATAGTGAAAGTAAACGTTTACGATGATCAGGAAGAAGTTTCGGATATATTTACGAAATATGGATTTTTGGCAATTCCGGTGGTTGATAACGAAGGAAGAATAGTAGGAATAATAACGGTAGATGACATACTTGATGTAATAGAGGAAGAAACTACAGAAGACTTCGAGAGAATGGCAGGTGTCATGGCGGATACTGACAGGGATTACTTGGATATGAGTATTTGGCAACACGTGAAAAGCAGGATTCCTTGGCTATTCCTTTTGATGTGCTCGTATGTTATTACAGGGGGAATAATAGCGCGTTTTGAAGCGGTGCTTTCTAAAGTAATAAGCCTTGTTGCATATATGCCGATGCTAATGGGGACAGGCGGAAATTCAGGTTCACAATCTGCGACTTTGGTTATTCGAGGTATGTCGGTAGATGAAATAGATTTGGATGATTTTTTCAAAGTATTGGTAAAGGAACTGGGAGTCAGTATTATAATAGGAATTGCACTGAGCTCTTTAAATTTTGTAAGAATTTGTTATATAGAAAAGCAGGGGGCTATGGTGGCGCTTACAGTTTGTGCATCTATGCTTGTAATAGTTATAGCGGCTAAATTGATAGGAAGTATGCTTCCTATGCTTGCAAAGCGCATAGGGATTGACCCGGCACTCATGGCAACTCCAACGATTTCTTCGCTTACGGACATGGTATCGGTCATAACATATTTCATGCTTGCAAAATTGTTTTTGAATATTTAAGGTGGATTAAAATGAAAAAAAACACAATAATTTTAATGGCTATTTCGATAGTCTTAATTTTAGGAATAACTATGGCATTTGCGGGAGGCACGCCCGGCACAACGGAAGACCCTTTGGTATCACGAAGTTATGTCGATAGTGCATTATCGTATAAGCCGCTTGAATTAAAAGCAGGGCAAAGTCTAATCGGAGGAGAAGGATGTGAAATAATACCACGAAGCGGATTTGTTACTGCTCTTGCCCCGCAGGACGGGCTTGCCGATGTAACGGCAGGAAATGAAATAAAACAAGGATATACAGCACCTACAAATCATTTGATGATAGTTTCACGTTCGGACGGTAGGGGTATAAAGGCGCAGGAAGATTCATGGATACTTGTTCGAGGTAAGTATACTATTCAGTAAATATGGAGTTTTTATAAGGATGAATCAAAAAAAAATTAGAAGATATTTAATTTCAATTTTAGTAGGTTGTTTGACATTTTCTATTTTGACAGGATCGTTTAAGGATAGACTTGATGTGGAGCACGATTCAAAAAGCTACGATGTAATTTTAGATTATGATGAAATGGAAGCGTTGGCGGCTCAATCGGAAACATCTGTAAGCAGTTTGCTCAAAAGGTTTAATGATGAAATAGGGATTTCAAAAGTCGCGCTAATGGAGGAAAATCTAAGCAGCTTAACACAAAACCAAGATATAAATGTATTTGCATATCCTGTAGATATGATTACAAAGAAGGCAAATTGGAAAAGCGATTATCCGCAGGAAGTTTTACATATGTTGGAAAAATCGGATAAATATGATGTTTTGGTAGAGATTTCTGATGAATATTTCAAAAATTTTCTTTTCACACAAATAAGAGCGAGATTTGATGAAAATCAATATGAATTTTTGGATTTAGGTAAGAGCTCTTTTGTATTGTTTGATGGAAATTCTAAAAATGCATTATATTCACAGATATATAAATTAGTTAATTCTGAAAAAGAGGGAGTAATTGAAAAAGCCGATGTAATAGGTTCAAAGATAATGCTTACGGGCTTGGGGCTTTTACCCGAAAAAATTTATAAAATTAAATCGGCAGGTTGTGAGGTAATTCCAAGAACTCTGTGCTATTCAGGGCTTAACAGTAAAAATTTCGTATCCGATTTTGAACTTCAAACCAGAAAATACGGAATATCGACGGAATATTTGATTCCCGGCGGTGAGGCGGTAATGGGGAATGATGACGGTATAGATGCAGTAAAACAATATATGGACGAGTACGGCAGCAAGTTGGGACTTATAGAAACAACTACTCAGCGAGGAAATATAATGCAAGCCGGTATTGATTCACTTGTTGTAATGACAAACTATAAAGCCGTAAGAGTTTTTTCAGTATGGAATTATATACAGTATAGATATAAAGTGTATGGTTATGAAGGTGCTAAAGAGATTGAAAACACACTGTTTAGAGCTGTAACAGAGAGAAATATAAGGCTGATTTATTTCAAGCCCATAAAAGAAAATCAAGATTTATACACATATGTAACGAATTTTGAAGAATACAGGGAACTTTTTTCGAATTTGGCAAATAGACTTGCCGAGCATGGATTTGTTAGCGGATCTGCCAGTGTAATGGGAAATGTAAAATCCAACCCTATTTCAGAAATTGCGTTAGGGTTTGCGTTGATTTCGGCAGTTTTGTTGCTTATTTCAACTTTGATTGAACTCAATTTAAAAAAGACAGGAATACTTGCAATTATTGGGGCTGCAGGGATTTGTGCCGCTAAGTATGTGATGCCGAATTCGTTTATACTGTTTTTAAGCTTTATGACGGCTGTTATATTTGCTTGTCTTGCAATAACTGTGTTTTTATTTGCTGCAGATAGGGTACAGTATAAGTTTGCGCAGGATGCCGGAGTATGGGGGATTGTGATTGCGGCGGCCGCAGTTTTGATTGTTTCTGTGATGGTCGCTCTTGTGGGCGCAACTTTTACAGCATCTATCCTTTCGAAGAATTCATTTATGCTTGAAATGGATATTTTTAGAGGAGTAAAGGTGGCACAACTGATACCGCTTGTATATTTCTTTTTGGTGTATGCCGCTTATTTCGGATTCGGAAAGAAAAAAAAGAAACATTCAGGTTTGGAAATCCAAGATATTAAAGCTATGTTGTTGACAGATGTTAAAATTTGGATGGCTATAGTTGCCGTAGTTCTTGGGGCGGTAGGCACTTATTATATAATGCGTACAGGACATGAGAGCAATTTGGAAGTTTCAAGTGTTGAAATGCTATTTAGAAATTATCTGGAAGATCATTTAATTGCAAGACCGAGAAATAAGGAATTTTTATTTGCATTTCCAAGTTTGATGATTTCAATTTATATGTTTGCACGCAGGCAAAAACTTCTTGCTTTGATATTCGGACTTTGCAGCGTAGTAGGTTTAACATCCGTAATAAACACATTTATGCACATCAGAACTCCGCTTTATTTGGGATATTTCAGAACGGCATGCTCGCTACAGTTTGGAATTTTTCTTGGAATTGTGGCTATTGTAATGATAGAAGTTTGTAAACTAATATGGAAAAAATATATAAAATTGTAATATCCGGATATTATGGATTTAATAATATAGGCGATGAATCCATATTGCGTGCAGTTGTGGATAATTTAAAAATCAAAATCCCACAGGCAAAAATTGTTGTTTTAACAAAGGATGTCGACGGAACCGGACAAAAATACGGAGTTGATACTGTTGACAGAAAATCTTTTATTGATGTTTTTTCAGTAATATCTTCTTGCGATTTTTTAATAAGCGGCGGGGGCAGTTTGTTGCAGGATGTTACCAGCAAAAAGAGCATACTTTATTATATTGCGATAATAAAATTGGCTCTTTTATTTGGAAAAAAGGTTCTGATATATAGTCAAGGTATAGGACCTATAAATTCTAAATTCAATCGGAAGCTTACAGCAAAAACACTCCAAAAGGTTAGCAGTATAGTTGTGAGAGATGAATCTTCCAAAGAATTTCTCGAAGAAATCGGAGTCACCAAAAACATAATTGTTACGGCAGATCCGGTGCTTCGAATTAAACCTACACCGCTTGATATAGGCAGTAAAATACTTGAAAGCGAAGGGCTTGTTCGTACTGAAAAAGAAAATATAACAGTAGGATTTGCTATACGCGAAAGAAATCTGAAAAGTGATTTTATGAATGAACTTGCAAATGCTATAAGGAAGTTGGTAACTGAGCGAAAGGCGAAAGTCGTTTTGATTCCGTTTCATTTTTCTGAGGACAGACTGGTAATAGATGAACTTGCAGAAAGACTTTGTGATTTATCGGGGAGTATATTTTGCTTGCACAAAAAATATTTAACAGACGAGATGCTAAGCATAGTGGGTAATTTGGATATGCTTGTCGGTGTAAGATTGCATTCGCTGATTCATGCTACAATAATGGGTGTTCCGTTAATTGGGATTTCTTATGATCCCAAAGTTAATTCGTTTTTAAAATCTATTGGCACTAAAGCTATATCGTCTATTTACGATTTTTCTTGTGACGATTTTATAGTGGAATTTGATAATATAATGCAGTCAAAAAAAGAATTTTGTGACAGAGTTGAAAAAAATGTGGAGCATTTGAAAGAAATGCTTGATATAAATGAAGAAATAATTAAAGGGTTAATGTAATGCAAAATAGTAAAAGCAGAATTAAAATACTTGACATCCCAATAGATACTGTAAATATGGACGAAGCGTTAAAAAAGTTTTCAAAGCTGATCTCAACTGACGGTTGTGATTTGATAGTCACTCCTAATTCAGAGATAGTGATGAATGCACAAAAGGACAGTGAATTGCGTATGTTGATTGAAAAGGCGGCGCTTGTAATACCTGATGGAATAGGGCTTGTTTATGCATCAAAGATAGTAGGTGCGCCGCTATCTGAGAGAGTGACGGGTATTGATTTTCTGGGGCGTGCGCTTGCTCATTTGCAACATACAGGTCAAAGTGTTTATCTTTTAGGGAGCAAGCCGGCAAGCGCCGAAAGCGAGTCGATTGCGGCGCTTGCCGCCCGCAATATGAAAGCGATGTACCCTCAGTTGATTATTGCGGGCACGCATGATGGATATTTTTCGCAGGAGCAGGAAAAGGAATTGGTTGACGAAATCAATAAAAGCGGGGCTGAATTTTTAGTTGTCGCTCTTGGAGCGCCAAAGCAGGAAAAATTTATCTATAAATATCGTAAACAATTTGTAAATGTTAAAGCGGGGATAGGTGTAGGAGGCAGTTTGGACGTTTGGGCAGGCGCTGTTAAGCGAGCACCTGAGTTTTATCAAAAACATGGGCTTGAGTGGTTGTACCGCTTTGCTAAAGAGCCGACAAGAATTAGGCGTGTAATGCAATTACCGCTTTTTATGATAAAAGTATTGCTGAGAGGTAAAAAATAGCTATTGGTAGTCCGATACAGTTTGTTAAAGTCCAGAGTATTAGCTATGAGTAAAAGGTAAATAATATCAAGGGAGGTAGAAAATGAAATATCCGGAATTGAAAGAAATTGCAGACAGGTTGAGAGTTTCTGTGATTAAGGAAGTATATGCGGCAGGTTCGGGGCATCCCGGGGGATCGCTTTCTGCGGCAGATATTGTAACAGCACTTTATTTTAGAGAAATGAATATAGATCCTGCAAATCCTAAGAATAAAATGCGCGATAAATTCGTGCTTTCTAAAGGTCATGCCGCACCTATACTGTATGCGGCACTTGCAGAAAAGGGCTTTTTTCCAAAAGAAGAACTCATAAATTTGAGAAAGATAGGTGCGAAACTTCAAGGGCATCCAGATATGAAAAAAGTGCCGGGTGTTGAAATGTCTACAGGTTCGTTGGGGCAAGGATTTTCAGCTTCGGTAGGGATGGCGCTTGCAAACAGTATGGATGAAAATGAGGGAAGAATTTATACTTTGCTTGGTGATGGAGAACTTCAAGAAGGAATAGTCTGGGAAGCAGCTATGGCAGCGGCACATTACAAACTCGACAATTTGACAGCTATTGTTGACTGGAACGGACTTCAGATAGATGGTAAAAATGATGATGTAATGACGGTAGCACCGATTGATGAGAAGTTTAGAAGTTTTGGTTGGAATGTTATTTATATCGACGGTCATAACTTTGATGAAATAGTTGAAGCTTTTGTTAAAGCAAAGAATTCTGAAGGAAAGCCTACTGTTATAATAGCAAAGACTGTTAAGGGTAAAGGTGTTTCTTTTATGGAAGACAATCCGGGATGGCATGGAAAGGCACCAAATGAGGATGAAGCGAGAAAAGCTATAGCGGAACTTGGAGGTGAGTGGTAATGGCAGAAAAAATGGCTACAAGGCAAGCTTACGGAGAAGTATTGGTAGAACTTGGTAATAAGTATAACAATTTAGTGGTTTTGGATGCAGATTTGTCAAAATCCACAATGACGGCAAATTTTGCAAAAGAACATCCAAAGAGATTTTTTAATATCGGTATAGCTGAACAGAATATGTACGGCATAGCGGCAGGTATGGCTATGTCGGGGAAGATAGTGTGTGCAAGTACTTTTGCTATGTTTGCAACAGGCAGAGCTTTTGAAATAATAAGAAACTCCATAGGTTACCCGCGTGCAAATGTTAAAATTTGTGCGACTCATGCGGGAATTACAGTGGGAGAGGATGGTGCAAGTCATCAAACTTTTGAAGATTTGGCTCTTATGAGAACTATACCGGGGATGACAGTGTTAAATCCAAGCGACGGTGTTTGCGCTAAAAAATTGATAGAGCAGGCAATGGATATGGCAGGGCCTGTTTATATTAGGCTTGGCAGGGCTGCAGTTCCTACGGTTTATTCGCAAACTGATAAGATAGAAATAGGTAAAGCAAATTGCATTGTAGAGGGAAAAGACTATACGATTATTGCAACAGGTATAATGGTAAATGAGGCACTTATTGCGGCGGAGGAATTAAAAAAAGATAAAATCAGCGTTAAGGTAATAGACATGCACAGTATAAAGCCGATTGACGATGAAGCTGTAATTGCAGCCGCCAAAACTACTAAAGGCATTGTAACTGCTGAGGAGCATTCGGTTATAGGAGGGCTCGGGTCTGCAGTTGCACAGGTGTGCGCTGTTCATTGTCCGACAAAAATGGCATTCGTAGGTCAACTTGATACATTTGGTGAATCCGGAAAACCTGATCAACTTAAAGAAAAGTACCACATGACTTCAACAGATATAGTAAATGCAGTCAAATCGCTTGCTAAATAGCTAATTAAAAATTTGCAAATATAAACAGTAAATCAAATAGATTTGCTGTTTTTTATTTGCCGGGATTCCAGACTATAAATAGTAAAATCATGGATAAATTTCTCAAAAAACAGTTGACACATTGAAAGAATAGTAGTATTATAGCATAGAATTATTTAAAATTTTTTAAATAAAAAAATTTAAATAAAATATTTTAATTGTTAATCGGAGGAACGAAATGATTTTTGAAACAGTAAAAAAGGTAATGGTAGAAACTCTTAGATGCGATGAAAGCAAAATTTTACCGGAAGCTCTTATAGCAGATGATTTGAAGATTGATTCACTTGATGCGGTAGAACTTGTGATGTCGCTTGAAGATGAATTTGGAATAAAGATTCCGGATGGTGAACTTTTTGATATGAAAACGGTTGGAGATATAGTTTCATGCGTGGAGAAATACCAACAGGAGTAATATATGGATGCAAGAAAAAGGTTGCAAGAGATAATTACACAATTTAGTGATAATGCTCTAACGGAATTGGAATTTGAAATACCTGATTTTAAAGTGAGGTTGGTAAAAGAAAATCCAATAGTACAGCCGGTATTTCCGGTTTATGGAAAAGAACCCTCTATTCCATTTTATGGTAACGTACAAACCGCAGCGCCTATAAGTGAAGCGGCAAAAAATGAAAGCGAAATTGAAAAAAAACAAACTCGTGAATCCACATGTGAAGAAGTACGTTCAACATTGGTCGGAACATTTTATGCTTCTCCTTCCCCGAGCGAAGATGCATTTGTCAGTGTAGGCGACAAAGTAAAAAAGGGTGAAACTATGTGTATTATAGAAGCGATGAAGATAATGAACGAGCTTTGTGCACCATACGATCTTTTAGTTAAAAAAGTTAATTGCGAAAATGGAACCATGGTGCAATATAATGAGGTACTGTTTGAGGTTGAAAAATGCTAAAAAAAGTTTTAGTTGCTAATAGAGGAGAAATAGCACTTAGAGTGGTACGCGAATGCTTGGATCAAGGAATTGAAGCAGTTGCCGTATATTCAACAGTGGATAAGGATGCACTTCACGTAATGACTGCAGATGAAGCGATTTGTATAGGAGAGCCCGCTCCGCAGAAAAGTTATTTAAATATGGCGAATATTATAGAAGCTGCGCTTGGAACAGGATGTGATGCGGTACATCCCGGGTTTGGATTTTTGTCTGAAAATGCGGAGTTTGCCGGACTTTGTGAAGAAAGCGGAATTAAATTCATAGGTCCTAAAGCTAAGGTTATAGAACTTATGGGAAATAAGGCGGCGGCAAGACAAATGATGCAAAAAGCTGAAGTGCCGGTAGTTCCCGGATCTCAAGGAGCGGTAGATACAGTGAAAAATGCAGTGGATATAGCAAGTGCAATCGGCTATCCTGTATTGGTAAAGGCATCTTCAGGCGGTGGTGGAAAAGGTATGCGCAAAGTAGAAAGTGAAGCGGATTTGAAGCAAGCTTTTGAGCAGGCGAAACTTGAAGCGGAAGCTGCATTCGGAGATGGTTCGGTTTATATAGAAAAGCTTATCGTTAATCCCAGACATATCGAAGTTCAGATTTTGGCTGATGCACATGGAAATGTGATTCATTTAGGGGAGCGGAATTGTTCTATACAGAGGCGAAATCAAAAGATGATAGAAGAAGCACCTGCATGGGCATTACATGAAAAAACCAGGGAAAAGCTTTGTGAAGCGGCAGTAAAGGCAGCCAAAATTTCCAATTACGAAGGAGCAGGTACTGTCGAATTTGTATTGGATGATGATGAAAATTTTTATTTCATAGAGATGAATACCAGAGTACAAGTAGAACATCCGATAACGGAGATGATTACGGGAGTGAATATAGTAGCTGAACAACTCAGAATTGCAAGCGGTATGCCTCTTATGTATAGTCAAGAGGACATTAAATTTAGCGGATATGCAATAGAATGTAGGGTGTGTTGCGAAGATCCTCTTGCGGATTTTGCACCTTGCCCGGGAAAGGTAGATTTTGTTCATTTTCCGGCAGGATTCGGGGTCAGAACTGACAGTGCATTATATAGTTATTCAGAGATAAGCCCTTATTATGATTCTATGGCAGCCAAAATTATAACGTGGGGCAATACCAGATTGCAGGCAATACGAAAAATGAGACGGGCGCTTAGTGAAACCATTATTACAGGACCTAAAACAACGTTGCAGTTAGATCTTTTGATTATGTATAATAGGAGATTTCTGCGCGGCAAATATACGACTTCATTTATAGAAAATGAATTGGCGAAGCTACTAAATTTACTTAAAACAACACATAATATGAGCAAGCGAAAGCATAAAGATGATGCAGAGGAATAAGTTATGAATCCATTTCTTGAAAAGAAAAGCATATTGGAAGCCATGAAAGGTTTGGTTAGAACGGCTGAACCTGAGAAAGAGTCGGCGATTGCAAGAATTAAAATGACTGTAGACAAAGGCTCCTTTCGTGAAATCGGCAGGAATTTGAAGGTAAAAAATCCGTTAGATTTTCCTGATTATGAAAATAAGCTTGCATCGATGCGAGATAAAACGGGTATGAAGGATGCGGTTATAACGGGAACTGCGAAAATAGACGGTAAAAAAATCGTAATAGCGGCCATGGATAATCGATTTATGATGGCGAGCATGGGTATGGTCGTAGGAGAAAAAATTACTCGCGGTTTTGAATATGCTACTAAGAAAAAATTGCCGGTTGTTGTATTTGCGACATCAGGTGGAGCCAGAATGCAAGAAGGAATTATGGCACTAATGCAGATGGCTAAAACAGCGGCGGCAGTAAAGCGACATAGTGAGGCGGGGTTGCTATATATATGTGTTATGACAAATCCTACTACAGGAGGAGTGTTTGCGAGTTTTGCAGGACTCGGAGATATTCATATAGCTGAGCCGGATGCACTTTTAGGTTTTGCGGGACCTAGAGTAATTGAACAAACAATCGGTGAAAAATTACCACAGGGATTTCAGCGTGCAAAATTTCAATATGAGCATGGTATGGTAGATATGATAGTTGAGCGAAGTGACATGAGAAAAACGCTTGCGAAGTTGATTGAACTTCATATTAAGTGATGTTATGTAGGGATGAGTATGTATGGATAGTAAAAAAATGAGTGCGGCACAGAGAATAAAACTGGCAAGAAGTGCCACAAGACCCACAGCAAAAGAGTACATTAAATATATATTTGAAGATTTTATAGAACTTGCGGGGGACAGACTTTATGGCGAAGATGCCAGTATAGTTGGCGGTATTGCATCGTTTGATGGTAAAGCTGTTACGGTAATAGGACAACAAAAAGGAAAAAATCTTGATGAAAACTTGAAATATAGATTTGGGATGCCTAATCCTGACGGATACAGAAAAGCTATTAGACTTATAAATCAGGCGGAAAAATTTAAACGGCCAATAGTAACATTTGTAGATACACCGGGGGCTTATCCGGGAAAAGAAGCGGAAGAACGTGGTCAAGGAATTGCAATCGCTGAATGTATAGGCACTCTTGCAAGAGTAAATGTGCCGGTAGTATCTGTATTTATAGGAGAAGGTGGCAGTGGCGGAGCTCTTGCGATAGGGGTTTGTGATAAACTTATAATGCTTGAAAATTCGGTCTTTTCTATATTATCACCGGAAGGTTTTGCGAGTATACTTTGGAAAGATGGCAGTAGATGGGAAGAAGCTTGTGAAGTCATGAAAATGACAGCTGAAGATCTCTATCAAATGCAAATTTGCGATAAAATTATCAAAGAACCTGATGATGGAGCAGGTTCTTTTCGTGAGTATATTTTTGAAGCTGTTGCTGATGCAATTAGGGAGGCACTTAAAGAAATAGGTAAAAATAGCAAACGCATAGCAGATGAACGTCATAAGAAATTGCGAAAAGTTGGAGAAGAACTTGCAAGAAAATGAAAAAATTACCAAAAGGATTTAAAAAATTATGGCAGGAATAAAAATCGTAGGCTACGGTCTTGCGCATGGTGCGCATAAGGTCACTAACGATGATTTAAAAAAATATGTTGACACTAATGATGAGTGGATACAAAGTAAAACCGGAATACAAAGCAGGTATTTTACCGAGGATGAGAGCAATGTAGACATGGCGGTTGCGGCAGCAAAAAAGGCATTTGCAATGCAGCCGGAAGGCATAAAAATTGATGCAATTATTGTTGCAACGTTTACACCGGACAACGCCGCCCCTTCAGTTGCAGCTGAGGTCGCAGGTAGACTGGGCCTTAGTGGAACGATAATGAGTTTTGATATGAACGGAGCATGCGCAGGTTTTGTGTATGGACTCACAGTATCTAATGCGCTGATACAAGCGGGCTATGAGAGAATTCTTTTGATAGGCAGTGAGAAAATTCATCCGCTGATGGATATGAAAGATAGAAATACCTGTGTTCTTTTCGGGGATGCTGCAGGAGCGTTATTACTTGAGAAAGATGAAACGGGTATTTTTTATCATACAGAAGGCTTGGAGGCGAATAGGGAAATACTCGAATGCGCAAGATTTAATCCTGCTATAAAGATGTCAGGGCAGGAAGTATATAGATTTGCAGTATCCAAAATACCTGAATGCGCATATGAACTTCTTGAAAAAACTGAAAAAACTATTGAAGATGTTGATATGTTCGTATTTCATCAAGCTAATCTTCGCATAATAGATAGTGCCGCAAGAAAACTGAAAATCCCGAAAGAAAAAAACTTTGTAAATGTTCAAAAATATGGAAACACTTCGGCTGCAAGTGTGGCAGTTGCAATGAGTGAATGTTTGGAAAAAGGCTTGATTAAAAATGGTAACAAAATCGTAGCTGTAGGCTTTGGCGCAGGATTGAGCTATGGTGGAGTTCTTATGAGTATATAGTATAGGAGAAGATATGGATTTAAATAAAATGTTTAATATAGAATTCCCTATTTTTCAAGGCGGAATGGCTCAGGTAGCGACAGGGGAATTTGCGGCGGCCGTATCTAATGCAGGAGCGATGGGAATAATCGGAACAGGGGCGATGAACGCAGATATGCTTAAAGAAGAAATAAGAAAAGCGCGTTTGCTCACAGACAAACCTTTTGGAATAAATTTGATGATGATGAATCCGGATGCACCTAAGATGGCGGAATTGATAGAGGAAGAAAAACCTGCACTTGTAACCACAGGCGCAGGGAATCCCGGCGTTTATGTAGAAAAGTGGAAAAAAGTCGGGGTAAAGGTTTTTCCGGTGGTATCATCTGTAGCGCTTGCACGCAGGCTTGAAAAAGAAGGCGTTGACGGAGTGATTGCTGAAGGTATGGAAAGCGGGGGTCATATTGGAGAACTTACCAGTATGGTGCTAATTCCGCAGATAGCGGATGCTGTAAAAATTCCGGTTGTAGCGGCCGGAGGAATTGCACTTGGAAAACAGATGAAAGCGGCGGAAATTCTTGGAGCATCGGGAGTACAGATTGCAACTATACTTTTGGCAAGCAAAGAATGTCCTATACACGAAAATTACAAAAAGGAAGTATTGCTCGCAAAGGATCGTTCTACTGTAGTAACAGGTAATAAGCTTGGAATTCCGGTTAGATGTTTGAAAAATGCTATGACACGTGAATATTTAAGACTTGAGCAACTGACAGATGATAAATTGGAATTGGAAAAATTTACTCTTGGAGCTCTTAGAAAAGCTGTAGAACAGGGCGATATAGAAAACGGATCTCTTATGGCAGGTCAATCAGCAGCGTTTGTGAAAGAAATAAAACCGCTTAGAGCAATTTTCGAACAACTTATGAAAGAGTATGAATCTTGCTGAATTGCGGAGGTAAAAAGATATGTATAGTAAATGGCAAGTTCCTATAATTCAAGGCGGCATGGGTGTAGGGGTTTCTATGGGAAGCCTTGCAGGGGCTGTTGCAAGAGAAGGCGGTATGGGTGTAATATCAACAGCCTTGATAGGATTTAGAGAGCCGGATGCTCAAAAATCTCCGTTAGAAGCAGCAAAACGCGCACTTCGAAAGGAGATAGAAAAGGCAAAAGAATATGCGCAGGGAAAAGGCAAGATAGCTATAAACGCTATGGTTGTGACAAATGATTACAAAGAAATGTTAAAAGAAGCCGTAAGTTGCGGTATTGATGCAATAATTTCAGGAGCGGGAATGCCACTTGAACTTCCGAAACTGGTCAGCAACACAAATGTCATGCTTGCGCCTATAGTATCAGGCAAAAGAGCGACGGAACTGATAATTAAAGCGTGGAGCCGTTATAACAGAAAACCTGATTTCATAGTTGCGGAGGGCAAGGATGCCGGCGGTCATTTAGGCTTTAAGGGGCAAGAAGTTTTGGACGGTACAGCACCGAGTCTTGAAGAAACCGTAAAAGGTGTAGTTGAAGCGGCAGGCGAAATCCCGGTATTTGCGGGAGGTAGTGTATTTGATGTATCAGATATAAAAAAAATAATTAGTTGGGGTGCGGTCGGTGCACAGATTGCAACACGATTTATAGCGACGGAAGAATGCGACGCATCATATGGATTTAAAAAAGTTATTTTAAATGCTAAAGAAGAAGATATTGCAATTATTCAAAGCCCGGTGGGGCTTCCGGGAAGGGCAATAAAAACTCCGCTAATAGCCGGGCTTGACGGAAAAATGAAAAAAATTCGGAATTGTATAAATTGTATCAGCACCTGCAACCCTGCAAAGACGCCGTATTGTATCAGCAGGGCGTTAATAGAAGGGTTTTATGGAAATATTGAAAGCGGGTTATTTTTTGCAGGAGCGAATGTTGGAAAGGTAAATGAAATGACTACGGTTCCTAAACTTATGGCTGAATTAAAACAGGCTTTTGAGTAGGAATTTGAAAAGGAGAAATGCAATGAAAACAGCAGTAATATTTGCAGGACAAGGAAGCCAAAATATAGGAATGGGAAAAGATTTTTATCAGGAATATGAGATATTTCGTAATGTTTTTGATAATTTGACGGATGAAGAAAAAAATATCGCATGGGAAGGGCCTTCAAATTCACTTGCGGATACTGAAAATACACAACCGATTTTGCTTGCATACGGTATGGGTGTATATAGTTTGTTTAAAGAAGAAGGGATTAAGTTTGATATAGGCGCAGGGCTAAGTTTGGGAGAGTATACTGCTCTTTGCTCAGCAAATGTTTGGAGTGTTCCTGTTGCTGTTGAACTTGTAAGATTTAGAGCGCGCGCGATGAAAGATGCTGCAAAAGGTATAGATGCGGGGATGTGTGCTGTGCTTGGACTTGATAAAGAAAAAGTAGAGCAATGCTGCAGTGAAGCAAGTTCGGATGCAGGTTTTGTAAGTATTACAAATTTAAACTGCCCGGGTCAAATTGTTATTTCTGGCGAAAAAAATGCTGTACTTAGAGCGGCGGAACTTGCAGTACACAGGGGTGCTAAAAGATGTTTACCGCTTGATGTCAGCGGACCATTTCATACAAAATATATGCAAAAAGCAGGTAACGCATTAAAAGGAAAACTTGCCGAACTGGAATTTGCTGAACCTGAATTTTCCATATTGTATAATTGCATAGGGAAAACAAAGCCGGAGGAGGAATCTATTTCGAACTTGCTCGTAAAACAGGTTTCGACCGGAGTCTTGATGGAAGATATTATAAGAAATATTTTGAAATCGGGAGTAGACAATATAGTAGAAATCGGACCGGGGAGAGTGCTTGCCGGATTTGTGAAAAAGATAGATAAAGATGTAAATTGTATGTCAATTAGCAGTGTTTCAGATTTTAAGGAAGCGGTTGCTACACTTGGTAAATGATATTAGGAGGATTAAATGAAGGGTAAAACGGCCATTATAACAGGAGCGAGCAGAGGAATAGGAAAAGCTATCGCGTTAAAACTTGCGAAGTCGGGAGCAAATATAGTTATAACGTATAAAGGTAACGATGAAGAAGCGGAAAGAACACGAATACTTTGTGAGGAAAACGGTATTAAAGCAGTAGTTTATAAAGGTAATGTAGCAGATGAGGAAGAATGCAAAAAAATTGTAGAATTTGCCATGGAAAACTTTGGAAGCGTAGATATATTGGTAAATAATGCAGGTATTACGAAAGATGATGTACTTATGCGCATGAGTAATGAAAGCTTTTGTGATGTTATAAATACAAATTTGGTAGGAGTTTTCAATATGATGAAAGCGACTGCAAGGATAATGATGAAGCAAAGATTTGGGAGAATTATAAACATTTCGTCAGTATCAGGAATTATAGGAAACGCCGGTCAAGCAAACTACTCGGCAGCAAAGGCGGGTGTAATAGGTTTGACAAAATCTTATGCAAGGGAGGTTGCATCCAGAAATATCACAGTTAACGCAGTTGCACCGGGATTTGTAAAGACCGATATGACGGATAAACTTTCAAAAGAAATAGTAGATGCGGCTCTTAAGAGCATCCCGCTCGGCAAGTTTGGGGAACCGGAGGATATTGCAAATGCAGTATGCTTTTTGGCAAGCGAAAGTGCTTCTTATATAACAGGGGAAGTTCTTAGAGTTGATGGTGGAATAGCCATGTAGGGCAAAAGGGAGAGAACAATGAAAAGAAGAGTAGTAATTACAGGACTTGGAGCGGTTTGCCCAATAGGAAACAGCGTAAGTGAAATGTGGGAAAATGCTAAAAATGGAATTTGCGGTATAGATTATATAAAGTCTATAGACATTGAAAATCACGAAGTTAAGGTGGCAGGAGAAGTGAAAAATTTTGATCCGGAAACGTTTATGGATAGAATGGAAGCGCGTAGAACTGCCAGATTCACACAATTTGCATTAAAGGCGGCTGTTGAAGCGTTTGAACAAAGCGGGCTTGATAAAGATAAGACGGATTTGTTGCGTTGCGGTGTAAATATTGCGAGCGGAATAGGTGCGTTAAGTATAATAGAGGAGGAACATAGCAAAGGAATTAAACGCGGGTTTGACAGACTTTCACCATTGTTCATACCGTCAACAATAGTAAATATGGCAGCAGGGGCGGTTGCGATAAGATTGGGATTTAAAGGCAGTTGCATATGCTGTGTTACTGCTTGCGCATCGGCAACAAATGCTATAGGCGAAGCGTTTAGAAGTATCAGAGACGGATATACTGACGTAATGGCGGCAGGAGGTGCAGAGGCGTGTATCAGTCACCTCGGAATAGGAGGGTTCACTTCCATGAGAGCTCTTTCAACAGCTGATGATCCTAAAAGGGCATGTATACCTTTTGATAAAGAGAGGGAAGGCTTTGTAATGGGAGAAGGTGCAGGAGTTCTTATTCTTGAAGAATACGAGCATGCGAAAAAACGTGGTGCAAAAATACTTGGTGAAATTGTCGGATATGGTGCAAGCTGCGATGCGAACCATATGACTGCGCCGCTTGAGGATGGAAGCGGAGCGGCGGCATGCATGACTATGGCTATTGAAGATGCAGGCATAAAGCCGGAAGATATAATGTATATAAATGCGCATGGAACGGGAACTCCGTTAAATGATAAAGGCGAGTGCAGGGCGGTAAAACTCGCATTTGGGAATCATGCATATAACTTGACAATGTCATCTACAAAGTCGATGACAGGCCATCTTTTGGGTGCGAGCGGAGGCATAGAAGCTATAATCGCTTTGAACGCCCTTAGAGATGATTTTGTACCACCAACTATAAATTTTAAAGTTAAAGATGAGGAATGCGATTTGGATATTTGCCCGAATGAGGGTAAAAGTATGAAATTGGGATATGCAATGTCAAATTCACTAGGATTCGGCGGGCATAATGCAAGCTTGGTGTTTGCGAAATTTTAATAAGAGGAATCAGTATGGAACTTAATATAGAACAAATTAAAGAAATTTTACCGCATCGCTATCCGTTTTTGCTTGTTGATAAGATTGTTGATATGCAGGCGGGCAGTTATGCTAAAGGTGTTAAATGTGTGAGTGCAAATGAAATGCAATTTTTAGGGCATTTTCCTGACAAGGCGATAATGCCGGGAGTGCTTATATTGGAAGCGTTGGCACAAACAGGGGCGATTTCTATACTTTCAATGCCGGAAAATAAAGGTAAGCTGGCTGTTTTCGGTGGTGTAAAAAACTGCAGATTTAAGAAACTGGTTGTGCCGGGCGATGTACTGAATCTGGAATGTGAACTTACGAATATGCGTGGAAGTGTAGGTTTTGGTAATGTACTGGCAACTGTAAATAACGAAGTGGCGGTTAGCGCAGAAATTTCATTTGCAATTATAGATGCTTAGGGGTGTGAAATGTTAGAAAGAAATTTCCAGAAAGTATATAACAGGTTTAAATTATCGCTATATGCCAGGGTTTTCAAACAGTTTAGTTCAAAAGAAGAAGAAGGACTTTCGGCTATGGAAGTAATCTTGATGGAAATAATATTAGCACTCGGAGAACCGACAGTTAATGAATTTGCAAGTATGTCTACATTATCTGCACCGAATGCGGCATATAGAATAAACCAACTGGTAAAAAAAGGATACATATCGAAAATTCAAAATGATAAGGATAAGAGAGAATTTTATCTGAAAGTGACAGATAAGTATATAGAACAATATGGAGATATATTCAGCTATATAAATAAGGTCAGTTCAAGGATTAGAGAACGTTTCCCTGAAGAAGATGTTGAAAAGTTGGATGAAATGCTCGGAATTATAGCTGCGGAGCTTATGAAAGAAACCAATATTTTAAGAATTGTTGCAGAAAGACAAAATATAAGTGACACAAAGTGAAAAATGTGGTAAAATGGTTCTGGATTTATTATAAGAAGAAGGTGAAGGAAGTATGGAGTTGTACGAAATCGCACGCTTAAATGAAAGGAACTGTTTTATGGCGAATAATGCGGGACTTGGAAAGACAAGTGAGCAAATTCCTATAGAAAAAAAGGAAAGCTTCGATGCGGCACTTACGAAACTTGTTTCCCAATCACAAGACAAATCTGTAGATAGGCTGAAAGGTAAAAAAGATATTACACCACAAGAGATGGAGGAAATTTTTGAAGCGGCTGCGAGAAAGAACAATGTGCCGCTGAAACTTTTAAAAGCTATGGCAAAGGCCGAATCACAGTTTAAGCCGTACGTAGTTTCGTCTGCGGGTGCTATGGGAGTAATGCAACTGATGCCTAAAACTGCAAAAGCACTGGGCGTAGTTGATGCTTTTGATCCTTATGAAAATATTATGGGAGGAGCCAAGTACATAGGTGATAAGCTGAAAATGTATGGCGGAGATGTGAAGCTGGCGCTTGCGGCTTATAGCGCAGGATCGGGTGCAGTGAAAAAATACGGCGGAGTTCCACCGTTTAAGGAAACTATCAATCATATTAAAAAAGTTACAAATTTTATGTTAGGAGATTTGAATGTACCGGATAATATTCATAAGGGTGTGAATACAGCAAAAAAGTCCTTGAATGTTTTAGAAGGCAAGCAAAAGCACGGAAAGCAGGAAATACGTGTATCGAATGAATTGCAAGGAATCAGCGATGAATATTTGAAGGCGAAAATTGCATTATCTATACAGCAAATAAATATGCGACCGATTTTTTCAGATGAAAAAGAGCAAAATAGCGGCGTTAACAATTTTGATTTAGAACGTGATTCTTTGCTCGCGATGTTAAAAAATCTATAATGTGAGGGAAAAAATATGGAAAGATTAGTAGGGACGGTTTCGCGTGGACTTAGAGCGCCTATTATAAGGCAAGGCGACGACTTGGAGAAGATAGTGGTTGACACATTGTTAAATGCCCATAATTCAGGCGAATTTGATATAAGAGATAAAGATGTACTTGCGATCACCGAAGCTGTAGTAGCAAGAGCACAGGGTAACTATGCAAGCGTTGATCAAATAGCAACAGATGTTAGAAATAAGCTTGGAGGAGGCACAATAGGTGTAATATTTCCGATACTTAGCAGGAACAGATTTGCTGTATGCCTGCGCGGGATTGCAAAAGGAGCTGAAAAAGTAATTTTAATGCTCAGCTATCCCAGTGATGAAGTTGGAAACGGACTTGTCGATTTGGATTTGCTTGATGAAAAAAATGTAAATCCGTATTCTGATGTGCTTACGCAATCGGAATTTGAAAAATTGTTCGGAAAATCGAAGCATCCGTTTACGGGAATGGATTATGTCGGTTATTATAAAGAACTTATAGAGAGTGTAGGAACGCAGGTAGAAATAATATTTGCAAACAATCCTAAGGCTATATTGAATTACACTGACAGTGTGCTTACTTGTGATATTCATACCAGAGTAAGAACCAAAAGACTTTTAAAAGATGCAGGAGCAAAGGTTGTTCTCGGACTCGATGATATAATGACAAGTAGTGTAAATGGTAGCGGTTGTAATGAAAAATACGGAATACTGGGTTCAAATAAAGCAACAGAGGATACAGTTAAGCTTTTTCCTGCTGATTGTACCGATTTTGTGAATAGAATTCAAAAAACTGTTAAAGACAAGACCGGAAAGACTATAGAAGTAATGGTTTACGGAGATGGCGCATTTAAAGATCCGGCAGGAAAAATTTGGGAACTTGCAGATCCGGTTGTTTCGCCCGGATATACAAAGGGGCTTGAAGGAACACCGAATGAAGTGAAAATTAAGTATTTAGCGGATAATGATTTTGCGCATCTGCAAGGAGATGAACTTAAAGCTGCTATTTCCGATTATATTAAGAATAAGGATGCGGATTTGAAAGAGTCGATGGCTGCGCAAGGAACTACTCCTAGGAGGCTTACAGATTTGATAGGTTCACTTTGTGATCTTACTTCCGGAAGTGGCGACAAAGGAACGCCTATTGTATACATTCAAGGATATTTTGACAGCTATATAAAGTAGCAAGCGGACAGAAGTAAAAAAATGTTTAAGTGTACTTTTACAAATAAAAAGACCGAATTTTCATTCGGTCTTTTTATTTGTAAAATTCTATCGCCGTATAATAAATATTTTTATTTCAAAAGCGCTAAGATGTTCTCTTTAGATTGAGCACCTATTGTTTTGTTTATAATCTTACCTTTTTCAAAAACCATTAAAGTTGGGATTGTCATTACGCCAAACTGAGCAGCGAGTTCAGGTTGTTCGTCAACATTTACTTTTCCAACTTTAAATCCAACTGCTTCCAGTGCTATTTCTTCTACTACAGGTAATACCATTCTGCAAGGACCGCACCAGGATGCCCAAAAATCCACAAGAACCTTCTCACTTGATTTTAACACTTCTGAATCAAAATTTTCTTTTGTTATGGTTAATGCTGCCATAAAAACCTCCTTTTGTAAATCTTAGATTGTCGACACTAATTATAATTGTATTGTATACCCCAAAATCATTTTTTTAACGCATTTTTATTCCTGTAGGTATTGTGTTATCGAAATACCGGCTATTGCACCGTCATTGACAGCTTTTGCTATTTGAAGTATCCCGCCTGTGCAATCACCTGACGCATAAATACCGGGGATATTGGTTTCTTTGCGATTTGAAACGACGATTTTGTTTTTTTCAGTAATCACACCCAGTTTTTTTGCAAGGTCGATTGAACTTGCCATGCCTTCTGCGATAAAAGCACCGGAAAAATCTACAGTCATTCCGTCCACAAATGTTACCGATGAAAATGTGCCTGTGGTTTCGTTTTTATTTAGAGATTCTATTTTTGTTTCTACGATATTTATATTTGATGGGAAGTCTGCGGTAAGGTCAGCTCCATTTGTCAATAAAGTCACAGTTTTTGCTATGGGCATTAAAGCCTGAGCTTCGTTTAGAGCATATTTACCTGAACCTATTATGCAAACATCTTTTCCTTTATAAAAAAAACCGTCGCAGGTAGCGCAATAACTTACTCCTTGACCTTCGAGTTCGTTTGAATTTTTAATTGAAAGTTTTTTTCTTGGTTGCCCGACGGCGATATTAACAGCATTTGCGAGATACTCTCCGTTTGTGGTTTTGATATTGTATAAAGGGTTTCCTTTTTCATCGTTGTTTACAAATGAAATATCGAGAACTTCAGCGTTTATTACGGATGCACCTATTCGCTTTACTTGACGTATACCACGTTCTATCAGTTCTTTACCGCTTATAGGTTCGTCAAATCCGTAGTAATTTTCGACAGTTGCAGTTTCAAGCGAACCGTAGCCGTTAGCTATAATAAGAGTGTCTATATTTGCCCTTGCAGTATATATAGCAGAAGAAACTCCGGCAGGGCCTGCACCTACAACAACTACTTTTTTCATAACTTAGACCGCCTTTCATAATTTTAGCATTACTACATCTTGATGCAGTACACTAATTTATACCCAAATAGTAGGAAATAAACACCTAAAAAATGACTTATTGCTGTTCCATTGATGCTTACGATGTGGTATGATAAAAGGGAATTTTTCAACAGAGGGCTGTTTAGCAAATGAAAGTAATAAAAGAACAAACTATAAAAAATAAAAATAAAAAAGTTGAGTCGATGTTGCTGATTGATGGAATTATTGTAGGAATAATTGCAGGATTTGCAGGAGTTTTATACAGAATTTTGATAGATTACGGTGGAAAAGCAACCGATATTTTTGTAAAGAAGATAAATGAAGACTATGCGTATGGGCTGCCGTTAATGATATGGTTGTTGGTATTGGGATTTTTTTCAAGCCAAATAATTTCTAAAGACAAATATGTAGGGGGTAGCGGTATTCCGCAAGTGGCAGCGGAGGTAACAGGGAGAATTGATACAAATCCGTTCAAAGTGCTTGTTTTAAAATTGATAGGCGGTATGGTATCTGCTTTGGGCGGGCTTTCACTTGGGAGAGAAGGTCCTTCAATTCAACTTGGGGCAATGAGCGGGAAAATCGTTGCAAAACTTTTAAAACGAACAAAAATCAGGGAAAATTATCTTATGACGAGCGGAGCAAGCGCCGGACTTGCGGTGGCATTTCATGCGCCTCTTGCTGGGGTTTTGTTTTCAATGGAAGAAATTCATAAAAATGTATCCAAAAAATTGATAATTTCCTGTTTCAGTGCGGCGGTGGTTGCGGACTTGATAAGCCAATTTGTTTTTGGATTTAAACCTGTGTTCCCTTTCCCGGCGATATGGGAAGTGCCGATTAAAACTTACCCGTTCATAGTGATTCTGGGTATTGCATTAGGGCTTGCAGGCACTCTATACAATAAAGTTATGAAATTTTTGTTCGATTTTTATAATAGATGCCATTTACCTATTAAAATAAGACCGTTTATAGCATATTTGACGGCGGGCTTCATGTTTTTTGCGTATCCGCAAGTTTTAGGTAGCGGACATAATTTAGTAGAAATGGTTTTATATAGTAAATGCACGATTGCAGGACTTGCGATTTTATTTATTATAAAATTCATATTTTCATTGATTTCATTTACATCGGGAGTTCCGGGAGGAATATTTTTACCGATTTT
The DNA here is from genome assembly GCA_052173355.1 of Eubacteriales bacterium. Classification (GTDB taxonomy): domain Bacteria; phylum Bacillota; class Clostridia; order Peptostreptococcales; family Anaerovoracaceae; genus JABZIP01. The sequence goes on from JBQMYS010000015.1 coordinate 24,444, forward strand.
AGTGCAAGGGGCTATATTGGGTTCGCTCTTTGGAATGATTGCAGGCGAAGAAAACATGGAAATATATGTAATAATAGCAATGGCAGGGTATTTAACTGCTGTGGTTAGAAATCCTTTGACATCTATAGTTCTGATATTTGAGATGACCGGAAGTTTAAATGGATTCTTACCTCTTGCAATGACTTGCTTATTTGCTTATTTTACCGCAAATTTGCTTGGAACAAAACCGGTATATGAATACTTGCTCGATAGAGTTTTGGAAACTGAAAAAGAAAATAAAGAGCAAGATGTAGAAGTCGAAATAGTTGTAAGCATTGAAGCAGGAAGTTCTGCAGTGGGAATGAAGATAAAAGATATTGAATGGCTTAGGGGAAGCATAATAGTGCAAATTGAACGTGGAGGTCGATGGATGTTGCCAAAAGGAGATACAATAATAGAACAGAATGATAAATTGACATTACATTTACCGTCTAAAAATGTAAACGAGATGATAAGACACTTATCTGAATATTGATTAAAGAAGTTTATATTTTAAAATATTAAAAAAGAGGTAGTATTGTGGCAAAGCATGAAGAAAAAACCAACGTAATGAGGATTTTAGATAGTAAGAAGATTAAATATCAAAGCCATTGTTATATTGATAATCCAAGCACAAACGGAGTTGAAATAGCAAGAATATTAGGACAAAATCCCAAAGAAGTTTTTAAAACTTTGGTTACTACTTCAAAATCAGGAACCAATTATGTTTTTGTGATACCGGTAGAGAATGAACTTGATTTAAAAAAGGCGGCTAAAGCTGCGGGTGAAAAAAGCATAGAAATGTTAAAATCTAAGGAGTTGTTGCCGCTTACAGGCTATGTTCATGGTGGTTGCTCACCTATAGGTATGAAAAAATTTTTTAAAACTTTTGTAGATAGTAGTGCTGAATGTAATGATAGAATTATTTTCAGTGCGGGCAAGATTGGCTATCAAGTAGATATGGAAATAGGAGAATTGCTAAAGATACTTGAATTTGAATTTGTTGATTTGATAGTGTAGTATCAAATGTCTCTAGGTTAAGCAAGACATTTCATTACATTTTACCGCTGACTAAATAATATAGAAACAAATAAACATAATATAAGTGGAGTAAAAATAAAAAATTTTACATTTTTTAAATTCCTCTTTAATATTGTTTGCAAATTTATATTTAAGTTATGAATTGATATTGTTTAAGGAAAT
>JBQMYS010000016.1:0-25008 GCA_052173355.1 Eubacteriales bacterium
GAAGAAATTTTAAAAAGAGCGGCTCAAATCGGAAATCAGATAACCGAAGATTTTGAAGGTGAAAGTGTAATTTTAATCGGAATATTGAAGGGTGCTGTGCTTTGGCTTGCTGATGTTGCCAAAAACGTAAAACTCGATTGCAGGCTTGATTTTATGGCGTGTTCAAGCTATGGAGCTTCAACACGAAGTTCAGGTGTTGTCAGAATATTAAAGGACCTCGATTCTTCTGTTGAGGGTAAAAATGTGATAATTGTTGAGGATATAGTTGATACCGGTAATACGCTTTTGTATTTGAGTGAAAATTTAAAGCAACGAGGTGCAAAGTGTGTTAAAATTTGTACTTTGCTGGATAAACCTGCGGGTAGAAAAGTGGAAATGCAAGCGGATTATGTCGGCTTCACAGTTGAAGACAAGTTCATAATAGGTTACGGTTTGGATTTTGATCAAAAGTATAGAACTTTGCCATACATAAGCTATTTGGAGGGGTAAAAATGTTAGTCTTGACAAAGGGGACTAAATGTTGTATTATATGTTTGTCAAAATTTAATATTTATTGCTGTGAGTAATCCGTGTTGTTGCGGATTGAGAGGTAGGGAAGAAGTTAAAAGCTTCACTGTCACGCAACTGTGAGATTGAAAAATCAAGTCAGATAGCTACCCACAGAAATATGTTTGAGTAACTGCGAGTGACGGTGAAAAAATTTTAATGTGTGAATGTATTTTCCGTCTGCTTTTGTTGCGGACGGTTTTTTGTTTGTGTAGCACAGTTTTTTAATGAAATCTCGGCACAGCGGGAAAGGCGAGGAGGAAAAATGAAAAAGTTAATGGCGTATGCACTTTCGTTTGCACTTGTATTTTCACAGGTAATACCTGTATTTGCAAGTGAGAACGGGGGGGGGTATAGCGATGTAGACCCGGGACACTGGGGAGCGGATGCTTTGAATTATGCAGTTGAGAACAAACTGCTTACAGGAACGGGAGACGGAAAGCTTGATCCGGACGGAATTCTTACGAGAGCACAGCTTGCAGCTATACTTGTAAGGCTTTTGGAGCTTGATGAAGAAAGCGATACAAGGTTTTCAGATGTACCCGAAGGAGCGTGGTTTTCAAAATACATAGCAAAAGTCAACAAAGCGGGACTTATGAAAGGCAAAGGAAATAACAAAATGATGCCGAATGCAAAAGTGACGAGAGAAGAAATATCTGTTATTTTGCATAGATTGCTATGTATTAAAGGCGGAAATCAGGAAAAGTTATCAAATTTTTCAGATTCGTCAAATGTTTCCGACTGGGCAAAAGATGCTGTTTCGAGTCTGGTAGATAAAGGATATATGAACGGAAGCGATGGGAAGCTGAACCCAAAAGTGGGAATAAGCAGAGCACAGCTTGCAAAATTGATGCAAAATACATTTCCGAATATAGTAAAAAGCGAAGCTGATGTAAAAAATCTTAAAGCGGGGAATGTGCTTGTTAAAAAGTCTGTAAATCTTGAAAATGTGGAGATAAAGGGAGACCTGATACTATCTAAAGCGGTAAAACCGGAAACTGTATTAAAGTCGACGGTAAAGATAAGTGGAAGAGTTGTAAATCCGCAGGAGTTAAAAGCGGTAGCGGCGGACAAACTGAAATTTACGGACAAGGGAGAACTTGCGAACAAGGAAATCCTGCAAAGCGATAATAAAAAAGACGATAAAAAAGAAGAAAATTCCAAAAAAGATAATGCAACGAGAGCTAAGAGAAGTCACAGCAGCGGAAACAGCAACGGAAGCAGTAGCGGAAATCAAAGCACTGCAAAACCTAAGGCTGATAAAGAAAAACTTTTGGTGCAGATAAAGGAGGCTGAGAAATTATATAAAGATCCGTATACGGACGCATATAATGACCAATCACTTGAAAAATTTATAAAAGAATTTGAAGATGCAAAGAAAGTAAATGAAGAGACTTACGCATCGCAAAAAGATGTTGATGATAAAGCCGAAAGCTTAAAAAAATCAATGGACGAGCTCAAAAAAAGCGAAAAGAATAAAAAGGTAAAATTTGGAATACATTCAACAAAAGCAGGGGATAATTTCCCATATGATTTTAAAGTTAAAGTAGTTCTTGATAATACAGGAACAACCATAGTAAAGGTGGAAGATTACGGAACAAATCCGCTAACACATCCGGATAATGACACTAAAAGAGAAGATTTGGAATATTTAAGGCGGTATTGGGAAAAAAACGGATTTGATGTTTATAAAGGCAAGACATTAGATGAAGTAAAACAATTGAAATTACAAGATAGAAGGGCAAGGTATATAAACCCTAGAACTCCGGGTGATGCGGATTCGGATGCAGTGACCGGTGCTACGGCGTGCTCCAGAGTGGCGAAGCTGGCTGTAATAAATGCAATGGAGCAAGACAATCCTAAGTTTGAAGATCCTATACCTTTTAAAAAGGAGACCCTTACACAGGTTTACAGGGGTGTTTCGAAAAAATTTATCGGATACACCGTAAGTTTTGTAAATAAATTGCCAAAAGATTATGAAATTGAGCTTGAAAGTGTATGCTACGGTATATTTAACGGGGATAATGTTGTTCAAAATGTCAAATTGTCAGATGACGGTACTAAGCTTGAGATAAATGAAGAAGTGAAACCGGGATATTATTGCCTGAATATTCGTGATAAGTCGGGTAAATATCCTGCATTTAATACAAATGGAACTGTATTTGATGAATACACATATCCGTTTTTTGTAATTCCGCCGACAACTTTTGAAGATGAAGGAAAAATATCCTATATGGAAGGAAAACTCATTTCTGAAAATATTAAACTTGATGATTTATTCAAAAATTTAAAAGAAATAGAAATTTACAAAGGTGATAAAGAAGAATCGGATAAATTGGTATATGCATTTCCTGTAGCGGATAAAGTTGCAGATATGAATTTCAGGTGGTTAAACGATTACTATAAATCGCATACTATATTTGATGAAACGGGCAAGGTGGATGCGAATTATGTTCATCCGCAAACCGGTAAAAAAATCTTTGAAGACGGACAAAATTATTTGATACATGCTCATCTTTGGAATTCAGCCAAAAAAGCTATTACTGTACACTACAATATTCAAGATGCAACTAAGTATGAAAATCCGAATGTTAAGTATTGGGAAGGTAGAAGTAGCAGATATGGAACTGTTAAATTAAAACTTACATTGAGTGATGATTTTAGAACTCTTGTTGAACTTGAAAATGCAGGAAGTAATATAAAGGGCAGACCTAATCAAAATCAATTTAATGCGTTTTGGACAGAGCGTAAGTCGGAATTGATAGGAAAAACTGCAGCAGATATTGAGGAAATAGACTTTTATCAAGTTCAAGGTTTTATACGAGATGGAGTCGTAGAAGTTTTAAGGAATCAAAAAACCGAGCTTGATGATAACAATACATATACGCCTAAATCTATAAAGAAATATGGAAATGACGGATATGAAATCACTTTTAAAAACTCGCTTCCCCCAAAATATGAACCTAGATTGAAAGCTTTGTTTTATGGAACGAGAGCAAATTGTGAAGAAAAACAATCAGGAGCATTTATAGACTATACGGGTTCTATACTTAAGGTACCCGGAAAACCGGCTCCGGGGCATTATCTTTTGGATATTGAAGATGCAAAAGGAGTGTTCGGAGCACCTAAAAATGTGGAGGGATATTCGGCATATGGGGAGCCTGATAAATATGCACATTTCATAATACCTGCTAAGGATAGCAACGCTTCTATCAGTTTTGATGCAGATGCAAATATATTTAAGGGTGAAAATATTTCCGAAGCGGATATATTAAAAAATCTGATGGCTATGAGAGTAAAAAACATAGCAGCTTCGAAAACGGAAATGATTAATTTTATAGGAAATTTCGGTGTTTTGAAAGACGAATTCAAAGATGGAAACTTACCGTTAAAAGAAGATGGAAGAATAAATCTTGATTTTGAATATAATGGAGAAAAAGTATTTGAAAAGGACAAGAAATATGAAGTGCAGCTTTGGGTTTACGGATTTGAGGAAATTGAGATAAAAACAGGTGAATTCACAGCTGTAGAGGCAAGTGCGCAGCAGCCGCAAGACCCACCTGCACCGCCGCAGTCACAGGAAGTAGAAAAGACAGGAGAAGCCGGCGTTCAAGGTTTTGATTATAATTTGAAAGTAAAGGTTACTATAAGGAATAAAAAGGTAACAACAGTTGAAGACAATGGAACTGTTCCTAAGGATCTCAGTAATTCTTATTTTCAAAAATTTAAAAACGGAAACGGTCTTTTAAAGTTTTTAAATAAGACTTTGGAAGAGATAAAGGCTATGAGTATGAATACAGGAGATACGGATGTTATTTCCGGTGCGACTGCGTGTTCAAAGGCTGCACAAAAGGCGGTAGTGAATGCATTAGAGAAATAATACTTTGCAAAATCTCTTGAGGTATAGCCTCAAGGGATTTTGCTGTGATAAGGTGTTGTTTAGATTATGCTTAAGGAGGAAAAATGAAAAAGTTAATGGCGTATGCACTTTCGTTTGCACTTGTATTTTCACAGGTAATACCTGTATTTGCAAGTGAGAACGGGGGGGGGTATAGCGATGTAGACCCGGGACACTGGGGAGCGGATGCTTTGAATTATGCAGTTGAGAACAAACTGCTTACAGGAACGGGAGACGGAAAGCTTGATCCGGACGGAATTCTTACGAGAGCACAGCTTGCAGCTATACTTGTAAGGCTTTTGGAGCTTGATGAAGAAAGCGATACAAGGTTTTCAGATGTACCCGAAGGAGCGTGGTTTTCAAAATACATAGCAAAAGTCAACAAAGCGGGACTTATGAAAGGCAAAGGAAATAACAAAATGATGCCGAATGCAAAAGTGACGAGAGAAGAAATATCTGTTATTTTGCATAGATTGCTATGTATTAAAGGCGGAAATCAGGAAAAGTTATCAAATTTTTCAGATTCGTCAAATGTTTCCGACTGGGCAAAAGATGCTGTTTCGAGTCTGGTAGATAAAGGATATATGAACGGAAGCGATGGGAAGCTGAACCCAAAAGTGGGAATAAGCAGAGCACAGCTTGCAAAATTGATGCAAAATACATTTCCGAATATAGTAAAAAGCGAAGCTGATGTAAAAAATCTTAAAGCGGGGAATGTGCTTGTTAAAAAGTCTGTAAATCTTGAAAATGTGGAGATAAAGGGAGACCTGATACTATCTAAAGCGGTAAAACCGGAAACTGTATTAAAGTCGACGGTAAAGATAAGTGGAAGAGTTGTAAATCCGCAGGAGTTAAAAGCGGTAGCGGCGGACAAACTGAAATTTACGGACAAGGGAGAACTTGCGAACAAGGAAATCCTGCAAAGCGATAATAAAAAAGACGATAAAAAAGAAGAAAATTCCAAAAAAGATAATGCAACGAGAGCTAAGAGAAGTCACAGCAGCGGAAGCAGCAACGGAAGTAGCAACGGAAATCAAAGTACTGCAAAATCTGCAGATGAACAGAAAGCAAGTTCAGATGAAATTAAAGCGATTGTATCCACATTGGTTCAATTGAAGAAATTGAGCAAATTGAACTACGAAGCGGATTCATTTGAGAAAATGACTAAGGCTTCAGATGAAGTTGAAAAAGCGTTGTTTCAAAAGTCGATAAGCAAGAAGGCTGCCGATGAAATGGCTAAAAAACTTTCAGATGCAAAAGATACTCTCATTAAAACGAATGAAAAAAATGTAAAATTTGGAAGTTCATATGGTAACGGTCATCCGTATAGCGATTTACCTTATCCTATGAAAGTTGCACTTATACTTGATGATGAAGGGAAAATAGAGTATATAGAGGATAATAAAACAGATCCTGATGTGGAAGGGAATTATACTCTAGAAGGTGACCGTGAGCATTTAAAGAAATTTTTGACAACAGGTTCTGAAAATTCGCCTGATGCAAAAGGTTGGCAGCGTTTTTTAGGTAAAAATCTTGAAGAAGTGAAAAATATGAAGATGTCTTTAGGGCATTACGGCAACGGTGTAGATGCGGATGTAGATGCAACTACGGGTGCAACAGCTTGCTCTATTGCAGCACAGTATGCAGTAATAAATGCTATCGAAGTTAACAATGTAGCTGTTTCAAAAATTAGGATTTTAAACTTTGTAAGTTCAAAGAAGACAAATGAAGGATATGAGATTTTATTTGAAAGTAATTTGCCGAATGATTATGATATAGCAGTAGAAAAAATTCAGTGCGGAATATTCAAGGATTCAAAAGAGATTGCAAATGATGTAAGCTTTGAAAAAAAGGGTAAAGACATTATTCTTAAGGTTAAGGGCAAAATGCAGATTGGAAAGTATTTTTTAAATATTAAAGATGCTGCCGGTAAATATGCAAGTTTTGGAAATAATGAAGAACTTGAAGAAATAATATATAAAGAAATACCGTTCAGCCTATATAAAAAAGAAGCTTTTGCAGAATTTTCAAATAAACGAAAAGTAATAAAACCAGGTTTTTGTCTTATGTCCGATATTGTAAACAATATTGAAGAAGTTGAAGTTTATGAACATATAGGTTCAAATCAAAAGGGTAAATTTATTTTCGGTGCACCGATTTTAAAAGATTCCGCATTAAATAGAGAATATATAGAAGGGCAGTATAAGAACAATCAGATATTTGATGAAAACGGAGTGGTAAATGTAGATTTTAAAAATGAACAAAATGAGAATATTTTTGAGAACGGAAAAGAATATGTGTTGCACATACATGTATTCGGTATGCCGAGAGAAATAGAATTTGTTTATAGTAGACAAATTGCTGAAGAAGCTAAACCGAAAATTGAAGAAGCTACATTTTCAAAGAAAGATTACAATCAGGAGGGCAACAGTATATTTGTAAGTTTTATAGCTGAATTTCCTGCCGGATACAAACCGAAAATAAATGCTCTTTATTATGGTATAGATGCCGGAACAAGACAGGCTGTAAATTCCGATTATTACGATATATCCATTGAAGATAACGGTTTTTTTGTAAAAATAGCTGATACATCTAATTTAAAGTCAGGAATTTATTTTGTGGATGTAGAAGATGAAAGTGAAAATAAGTACACTACGAAATCAATTCAGGTCAAAGAAAATATTACAGGTACGGCATTTGAAGTAGTCAGAAATAAAGATAATACAGGAATTAAAGATAAGATAAGCATTGATGCCTCCGGACAAATTGTAACTGAGGGAAGTGTAACTCCACAAGATATAATCAATCATTTTTGGCAGATATATATGGGAGAATTTGGTGAAGATGAGTTAAATTTCAAGCAGTTGTTTTATGAAAATGGCGAAAAAACCGAAATTGCGAAATCTTTGTTTGATGCAAACGGAAAAATTAATATGGATGCTGTTGACTCTGAAACGGGAGATAAAATTTTTAATAGCGGAGATGAATTAATTATAAAATTCTTCGGTATTGAAGATTATGATACAGGAGAAAATAAGTGGATCCGAACGGCAGTAGAGTATACTATTCCGTAAAATAAAATTAATGGCTATTAAACGTTTAGAACAACATAACCCTGTAAGGGGACGGAAAACGCGGAGATAGAGAGCGATAGAGCTCTCTATTTTTTATGATTGGAGTTAGTTTGACAGAAAGCAAATTTTCAAAAGTATATCTGATAAGATTAAGAAAAAATATATTTTATCAGTTATAACTTATAAAATCGGAAAAATATCATTGTATTTCGACTATAAATGTGCTATACTATGTATAATTTATAGAAAGGGGACGCAATCATGATTAAACGTGAAATGTATATGCGTCGTATTCGTCCATTTATAGGTACTGAACTTATAAAGGTTATGACCGGTATTCGTCGTTGTGGAAAGTCGGTAATGCTTGAGCTTATAAAGTGCGAGCTGGTAGAATCCGGTGTAAGCCCGTCGCAGATTATCTTCATTAACTTTGAGGATATGAGTTATTACAACCTGCAAACTGCCAAAGCTTTACATGATGAGATTACTAAGAGAACTGAAGATATTGAAGGCAAGGTGTATCTGTTCTTCGACGAAATTCAGGAAGTAAAAGAATGGGAAAAATGTATTAACTCTTTTCGTGCTTCACTTAACTGCGACATTTATATCACCGGCTCGAATGCAAATTTGTTATCAGGTGAACTTGCAAGCTATTTGGCGGGGCGATATGTTGAGTTTGTTATATATCCTTTTTCGTTTGCAGAATTTATGAATTTATACCGCCCTATTGTTTCTGATGAATCAATTCGGAAAGGTTTTAAGCAATATCTTTTGTCAGGAGGCATGCCGTATCTATGCAATATTCAATATGCCGAGGCACCATCTAAACAATACCTTAATGATCTTTTCAATTCCGTTCAGCTAAAGGATGTTGTGAAGCGAAACAAAATCAGAGATGTAGATTTGCTTGAGCGCATCATAGTTTATGTAATGGCAAATGTAGGAAATACTTTTTCTGCGACTTCTATTGCAAAATTTCTGAAAAGTGAGCAGCGCACAGTAGCACCGGAAACGATTTTGAATTACATTAAATATTGTTGTGATGCTTATTTGTTCTATCAGGTGAAGCGAGAGGATTTGCAAGGGAAACAGATCCTTGCCTCTAATGAAAAATATTACATTGCAGACCATGGTATAAGGGAGGCTGTTTATGGCGGTAATGCACGAGATATAAATAGTATCCTTGAGAATATGGTTTATCTGGAACTTTTGCGTAGAGGCTATGAGGTTACTGTTGGAAAAATAGGGAACAAGGAGGTTGACTTTGCGTGCGATAAATGTGGTGAGAAGCTATATATTCAGGTTGCATATTTGCTTGCGTCGGAAGAGACTGTTGCCAGAGAATTCGGGGTATATAACAGCGTTAGAGATAATTTCCCGAAGTATGTAGTTTCCCTAGACGAGTTTGATATGAGTCGAAACGGTATAAAACACCGAAATATTCGTGAATTTCTTTTGATGGAGGAGTGGAACTAAGAGAAATTTTTGTACTTTTTTGTTATAATGTATGCCCGGAATTGAAAACTTGGATGGGAATATTGTTAATATTTTAGCAAATAAATTCACAATATTTAAGGAAAATACGTAAAAAAGTATAATTAAATAAAGAAATGAACACAAAAACAATATAAAAACATAAAAACGACTTGATTTTTTTCTTAAAATGATGTTAAATATATTGTATACGCTGTTATATATTTAACTAATGCGCAATTTGGATTTATTTTATACAGAATCCATAAAAACATCAATTCTCTTTGGAGAAAGATTATTAGAATTTTTAAGGAGGCATCTACATGAACTTTCAATTAACGAAAGAACAAGAATTCGTACAGAAGACGGTAAGAGCGTTCGCAGTAAACGAAGTCGAACCGCTCGCAGCAGACATCGACAAGGAGCATAGATTCCCTGTAGAAACTGTTGAAAAGATGGCAAGATATGGTTTTATGGGAATTCCGTTTCCAACAGAACTCGGAGGAGCAGGTGGAGATCATATATCTTATGCAATGACAGTTGAAGAACTGGCAAGGGTGTGCGCATCTACATCTGTAATTGTTTCAGCACATACTTCGCTTTGCTGCTGGCCAATTTTCCACTGGGGTAACAAAGACCAGAAGGAAAAATATCTTCCTAAATTACTTTCAGGTGAGCATCTTGGAGCATTCGGTTTGACAGAGCCAAACGCAGGTACGGATGCTTCCGGACAGCAGACAAGAGCTGAACTTGTTGGTGACGAGTGGGTTCTAAACGGTGCAAAGGTATTTATTACAAACGGTGCTTATGCAGATATATTTGTAGTAATGGCTATGACAGACAAGTCGCAGGGTAATAAAGGTATTTCCGCTTTCATAGTAGAAAAAACCGACCCGGGATTTTCGATTGGTAAAGTTGAGGATAAGCTTGGAATTTGTGCATCTTCTACAACTGAACTTATTTTCCAAAATTGCAGAATTCCGAAAGATAGATTGCTCGGCGGACTCGGTAAGGGATTTAAAGTTGCTATGTCTACGCTTGACGGCGGACGTATCGGAATCGCAGCGCAGGCACTGGGAATTGCACAGGGAGCATTGGACGTAACTGTTGATTACATGAAAGCAAGAAAACAGTTCGGTAAGAAACTTTCTCAAATGCAGGCACTTCAATTTGAGGTTGCGGATATGGCTACAAGAATTGAAGCATCAAGACTTCTTGTATACAAAGCGGCTGATTTGAAAGATAAGGGACTTCCTTACGGTAAGCATGCAGCTATGGCTAAGCTTTTTGCTGCTGAAACGGCTATGCATGTAACTACTAAGTGCGTACAGCTTCATGGAGGTTATGGATACACTAGAGATTATCCGGTTGAGAGAATGATGAGAGATGCTAAGATTACTGAAATCTATGAAGGAACTTCAGAAGTTCAGAAAATGGTAATAGCCGCATCTGTTATAGGTAAATAATTAAAGTAGGAGGAATAAAAAATGGCATTTAAGATTCTTGTGTGTGCAAAACAGGTTCCTGATACAAATGAAATTAAAATCAATCCTGAAACAGGTACACTGATTCGTGACGGTGTTCCAAGCATACTTAATAACGACGACGCAAATGCTTTAGAAGAAGCATTGAAAATAAAGGATATGTATCCGGATACGCATATTACGGTAGTTTCTATGGGACCTCCACAGGCTCAGGATATGCTGTTTGAGTGTGTTGCTATGGGAGCTGACGAAGCTGTACTTCTAAGTGATAGAGCTGTTGGTGGTTCAGATACTTGGGCTACTTCAAATGCACTTACTGCAACAATAAGAAAGATAGGCGATTTTGATTTGATATTCGCAGGCAGACAGGCTATCGACGGAGATACTGCACAGGTTGGACCGCAGATTGCAGAAAAACTTGGAATTCCACAGGTTACATATGTTGAGGAATTCAAAATTGAGCCTAATATGAAAGAAATTACAGTAAAAAGACAGCTTGAAGATGGATATGAGCTTATTAAGCTTAACACACCTTGTATGCTTACAGCTATCAAAGAGCTTAACGAGCCAAGATATATGTCTATGAAAGGTATCTTCGATAAAGAAAAGAAGATATCCGTTTTGAGCGCTGCAGATGTAGAGGTGGATTTAAATACAGTAGGTCTAAAGCCGTCTCCAACTAATGTATTCCGCTCATTCACACCAAAGCCAAAGGGAAAAGGTGTAACTCTTGAGGGAGATACGGAAAAGGATATTGCAAAGACACTTCTAATCAACCTGAAGAAGAAGCATATCATTTAAGGAGGAATAGATATAATGGCAACAATGAATATTGAAGATTATAAACATATTTGGGTTTTCGTAGAACAGCGTGAAGGAAAACTCATGAACGTGGCACTGGAACTCCTAGGAGAGGGTCACAGACTTTCAAGAGAAATAAGTGCAGATACAAAAGTGAATGCCGTTTTGGTTGGTGATAATGTAGAACATCTTGCAAAAGAGTGCTTTGAGTATGGTGCAGATACTGTTTATCTAATTGAAGATCCGTTGCTGAAGCAGTATACTACAGATGCATATACAAAGGTAATTACGGATGCAGTAAATGAGTATAAGCCTGAAATCTTCTTGTATGGTGCTACTCATATAGGTAGAGATTTGGCTCCTCGTGTAGCTGCAAGACTCGATACAGGACTTACAGCTGACTGCACACATCTTGATGTAAGCGTTGCAGGATATATCAAATACGCAGAAGAAAATACAACTTTAAATACTAAGTCTTTAAAGCCGGACGATCCTGATAAGGGACTTAAGATGACTCGTCCTGCATTTGGCGGAAACTTGATGGCTACCATCATTTGCCCAAGAACAAGACCTCAGATGGCTACAGTAAGACCGGGTGTAATGCAAAAGAATGAACCTAAAGCAGGTGCAACGGGAGAAATAGTTAGAATTAAGCCTACGATTTCTGCTGACGACATCAAAGTTAAGGTGGTTGAAGTTGTTAAATCCGCTAAAGAACTTGTTTCTTTGACAGATGCAGACATAATATGCGCAGCAGGCAGAGGGCTTGGCGACAAAGCGGGATTTAAACTTATGGAAGAATTGGCAGCTAAGGTTGGCGGAGTAGTAGCAGCTTCAAGAGCGGCTGTAGATGCGGGTTGGATTGACCATTCTCGTCAGGTAGGACAGACAGGTACTACTGTAAAACCTAAAATTTACTTTGCATGCGGTATTTCAGGTGCTATTCAGCATTTAGCAGGTATGCAGGATTCCGATATAATCGTAGCTATAAATAAGGATCCGGATGCTCCAATTATGGAAATTGCGGACTATGCAATTCCGGGAGATTTGTATAAGGTAATTCCGGAAATTATAGCTGAGTGGGACAATGCAGAAGCACTTTATGATGCTTCCACAAAATAAAGCATAAATAAAATTAAAAGAGCAGCCGTAGTTTTAACTATAGCTGCTTTTTTGTGTAAAAGAATAAGTTTTTGTGTATAAATGACTTAAGATTTTTGATAAAATCTTATTTTGATAAGTTTTGGAGGGATTGTATGAAAGAATTGAAAAAAGCATATATACATGGTGAAAAATGCATAGGTTGTGGTGGCTGTAAGCGAAATTGCAAGTTTGATGCGATATATCGAGGTAAGAGCTATTACATTATCGAACGTGAAAAGTGCACAGCCTGTCAAGCCTGTTTTAAAATGTGTCCTGCGGATGCCATTGAAATGTGCTAAATTTGAACTTCTATTTTTACGTTTTGAGAGCTGGTAGCGTAAACCATATTGCAGTAAGAAAGCCCAAAGGATAATTTGTCTCCGATTTTTAAATTATTTTTGATTGCTTCAACATCTAAGATTAAGTGATCGCTACTTGCTCCAAGTATTTCTACTCCTTCAGTTTTCGGCATGAGTGCATCCACATCCCCAACATCGACTCTGCCTAATGCTACGAGTGCACGTTTTCTTATGCCTCTGTCCTCATAAGTTTGGATATTTCCGAAAGCATCGTAAGAAAGTTCGCCGACAGGGAAACTGGGTTTATCTTTTAATTCTATGATTTCGCCCTCAAGAGTAAATACATCTTTGTGAAGGAAGCCGGCATCGGTTTCAAAGAGTTTTTCATAATCGCACGCAAGTATTATACCCTCGCCTATTCTTAGGTGATTTATACGTTTCGGCATGGATTTGTCAAAGACCATCATGGTTGATGTTGTACCGCCTCCCGATATTATTTCAAGGGTTCTTTCGATTTTTTCTTCAATTTTTTCAGCTATTTCGATAAGTTCGCTCATCTTCGCAGGTGTTGCTTTAATAGAACCGTAACACCCGAGGTTAGTACCGATTCCTGCCAACTTTACAAATTTAAAGCTCTTTTCTATTAAAATTGCAAGTTCTATAAGTTCATCTTTATTCCAAAATCCTTCGCGTAAATCTCCTAAATCAGCCATTAAAACGACTTTATGGGTTTTATTTTGTTTTTCACATTCTATTTCCAAAGCTTCAATTACAGATTTTTCGCTTTGTAAACTGTAAGATGCATAGCGCACAACTTCTTCAATTTCACTAATCATAGGTACTCGAATTAGAAATAGCGGTTTTTTACATTTTATGAGGGATGCCGATTCTAATTGTTCTATTCTTGAAGAAGCGATAAAATCGCAATCGGATTCATCAAATGCTTTTACCATATCAGGTATTGCATGGAAGCCTTTTATTACACCTGCTACGGAAATATCAAGTTCTTTGCAACGCGAGCATATTGCATCAATATTTTCTTTGAAATGATTTAAGTTTACTATCAATTTTGGATGTGTGCTCATGGTTATCTCCTTTTATTTACAAAAAAAGCATACTGCAAAGCAATATGCAAAATGGAGCTACTGACAGGATTTGAACCTGCGACCTGCTGATTACGAATCAGCTGCTCTACCGGCTGAGCCACAGTAGCACGTCTTTAATAATATATCATTTTTAAATCTAAAATTCAATACATTTTATCAAAAATGTGGTAAAATATGTTTGAGTTTATTGAATATAGGTTGTATTTATAGAATTTTAATGTCGGGAGTGCTTATGAAAACCGCTTATATAAATGGAAAAATATTTACATCTGACTTGTCGAACAAGTATACATCACAGTTTTTAGTTGAAAATGGAAAATTTATAAAAGTAAGAAATACGGATGAACTTATATTAAATGCAGATAAAGTTGTGGATTTGGATGGAAAAACGGTAATACCCGGAATAGTTGATGCACATATGCATCCGCTGATGCTGGCAGATTATAGCAAGCAAATTGCATGCTTGCCGCCGAGTATAAACTCGATAAAGCAATTAAAGTCTGTAATAGCTGAAACGGTGAAATCAAAGAATCCGGGAGAATGGATACTTGGATGGGGATATGACGAGGGTAAATATATAGAAGGTAGAAGTCCGAATAGATGGGATTTGGATGAAGTCGCACCGAACAATCCTGTTTTTATAGTTAGGAGTTGTGAGCATATAAGGTGTGTAAATAGCAAGGCTTTTGAAATTTGCAATATCACAGATGCGACTCCTGATCCGCAGGGAGGGCATCTGGGCAGAGATGAAAGGGGGAGACTCACAGGCATACTGGAAGAAAATGCCAGAAATCTTGTTTTGCCGTTTATGCCGAAAAAAACAGAAGAAGAACGTGTCGAATCTTTAGTGCAACTGGGAAAAATGCTCGCTTCTCAAGGGATAGTGGCAGTAGCGGATATGGGGAATTTACATGCCGGAGGCAATTACGAAATTTTTAAAAAGGCTGCATGTAACGGTTTTTCACAAAAGGTTAGTATATATTATATGTGGGATTATTTTTGCGATGATGAAAAATTTGAGATTACTAAAGAACAGCTTGATTATTCAAGCGATATACGTATAGCAGGGATAAAATTGATAGGAGACGGCAGCATTTCCGGAAGAACCGCTTGGCTCAAAAAACCTTACTTAGATACTGATAATTTTGGGATTCCTGTATATTCCGATGACAGCATGGAAAAAGCCATACGGTTTGCTAAAAAAAATTTATGCCAGATAGCAGTTCATGCCATGGGCGGACAGGCGATAGACCGAGTGATAGAAAGACTATCTGAAGAATCGGATTGGACGGATGGGCGAGTACCGTTTTTACGAATTGAACATCTGACGGAGCCTAGTGAAAATGCTATGAAAAAAGCTTGTGAGTGTGGATTTGCTTTTGCTTGTCAGCCTATATTTGCGTTTTCAGAAATTGAAAGTTACAGAAAAAATTTAGGCGAAGAACGAATTAAGAGTCTGTATCCTTTTAAAAATATGTTGGATAACGGTGTAAAGATGTGTATTTCTACGGATGCACCTGCAACGTCATGGGCAATGCCGTCGGAACCGTTTGTTAATATGAAAGCTGCCGTAACAAGGGTCGCTTACGACGGAACGGATATTGGCAGTTTACAAAAATTGGATATAGAGACTATTGTAAGACTTTATACAAAAGAGGGTGCGGAAATTTCAGGTATGCTTTTTACAGGTATGATAAAAGAAGGTTATGATGCTGATTTTATTATTCTTTCGGATGATATTTTTGAAATCGATCCTATGAAATTAGATGAGATTAAAGTAAATAAAACTTATATAAAAGGAGAATGTGTATTCGGATAGTAAATATTAAGTTAATATTAAAAGGCTTGTAAATAAAGCAGAGATTTGTTAGTATATAGTTTGGGATTGTGTTGTCCGATTTGGGGATGTAAAGGTTTCGACGGGGATACAGAAGCCCGATAAGCGAGCCGCAGTTTGCCGAGTCTGCGTTAAAAACGGCACGTTAAATATAAACGCTAAAAATAATAATAATTACGCATTTGCTGCATAGTCAGCCCGTAGATAAGCGGAGCGTCGCCGACTTGTATTTACCCGTAGGTACAAATTCGGTGTCGAATATACGGGAAAACTTTATGTAAGCTCCTAGTAGCATAAAGGAACAATAGGATAGCTGTTTTGGAAGTTTGTCGTTAAACGTCTAAAATAGCGAATGTCAAATTAACGACTACGCTCGGAGAAAGTCGCGTGAAAGTGTTTTCGGACGCGAGTTCGACTCTCGCCATCTCCACCATATAGTCAGATTCGATAGGAGGATATGATTATGATGAATTCGAAAATAAGCAAATTGTTCAAAACCGTATCAGTGGCGCTTAGCTTGCTGTTAGTTTCACAGACTTTAGTCGGTTGCGATCAAAAATTGACCGAAGCATCTGAAGAAGATGCGTTGGTATCTCAATGCTTCGCGAAATATAGTGAGGACAATTTAAAAATAAAACCTTCAGTACCGTATTATGAAGTTGAAAGCGATTTTTCCAATGTAATGAATATCGAGCGCTACGATATGGATGATGGTTTTAAAGAAACTCTTATAAGGAATCATTTTGCGGTTTCGGATGATTATTATAATCATTTTTTCCAAATTTATGAAAATAACAGATACGATCAAATACCGAGTTTTATTACGGTAGATTCAATTTTAAACGGATTTCACAACCAATTTGATTTTTTGCTTAAATCGGCTGAAAAAAAGAAATTACATGATGAACT
Source organism: Eubacteriales bacterium (assembly GCA_052173355.1). Lineage (GTDB taxonomy): Bacteria > Bacillota > Clostridia > Peptostreptococcales > Anaerovoracaceae > JABZIP01. The sequence continues at coordinate 16,571 of JBQMYS010000016.1, forward strand.
TGTAGGAATGACAAAGCTTTTGCAGGAAAGAGCGATAGCTGATTACAAGGAATTGAAGGGCACTAAATGGGAAAATGCGGCGAAAAGGAATTTGGCATATTTTTCAGTCGCGGCATCGTTACTGGATATTTCCACCAAAATAAAGTTAAATTCGGATTTGCAGTCGGTTGTTGATGAAGAAAAGGCTTTGATATATGATGCACCGGGTATTCAAATGTCTTCTTTGATGAATATGAATACTCCTAAAAGAGAGTATTTGGAAGATTATAGTCAGTATATACCTAGAGGGCACTATGCTGATGAACTTGAACCGGAAATGCAGCGGTATTTCAGAACAATGATGTGGTATGGCAGAATTTCGTTCAGACTGTCAGAAACGGATGAAGTCAAGTCATCTATATTACTTGCATATTCATTATCAGATGAAGATATAAAGCAAAAGTGGCAAACGATATACGATACAAGTTCTTTCTTTGCAGGAATGTCGGACAGCTTGTCGCCGATTGATTATTATGATGTAATATCTGAAATCACAGGAAAAGAACGCGATTATGATAAGCTTAAGGAGTTAAGCAAGACGGAACTTAAAAATTTCGCAACCGAAATGGTAAAACTTGACAATTCAAAAATCAATACAATGCCGATTTACAATCCGGATATTGAGCCTGATAGAGATGCGGCAACGATTGGGTGTCAGTTGATGGGTCAGCGCTATTCGCTTGATGCTGATATATTCCAAAGACTGGTATATAGAGATGTCGGAGAAAATGGTCAAAATCAAAAGCGTATGTTGCCTAAAGTTATGGATATACCTGCTGCATTCGGAAGTAATGAAGCTGAACTAATTTTAGAAGAAGATGGAAATTTCGAATACAAAAATTACAGTAGAAATTTGAAATTTATGCAAGACAAAATAGCTGATATGACCAAAGAACAATGGACTACAGATTTATATCAGGCATGGCTCTACAATTTAAAACCGCTTACAGAGGAGAACTCGTTTGAAAAAGGCTACCCGGCATTTATGCGAAATGTTGCGTGGACGCGCAAGAACTTAAACTCATTCATAGGCAGTTATACCGAACTTAAACACGATACTATACTTTATAGCGCTCAGATTATGGCTGAGATGGGCGGTGCAGGAGATATGCAGGAATATGACGACAGGGGATATGTAGAACCGGCACCTAAGGTATATGCTCGTTTGGAAGCACTTTCAAATATGATGAAAGACGGATTGAAAGAAAGAGGATTGTTGAGTAAAGATGCTGCAAAAAACCTAAAAATACTTTCAGATATTTGTGTGCGACTCAAGGAAATATCAATAAAGGAATTCAAAAATAAAGAATTATCCGAAGATGATTATGATTTTATAAGAGAATACGGCGGAAATTTAGAACACCTTTGGTATAGTACATTTCCGGAGAAGGTATGGTCTTCTTCACTTGCTTATGAAAATCCGGCTATGATAGTTGCGGATGTTGCATCTTCGCCGGACGAGGTACTTACGGAAGCGACCGGAATGCTAAGACGAATATCGGTATTGGTACCTATGGGGGATAAGTTGCAGCTTACACATGGCTTGATATACGCTAATCACGAATTTACAGTACCGCCTTCTAACAGACTTACCGATAGTGAATGGATTGAATTGGTGCGTAATGAAGAAGAATATGCAAACGTAGCGGATCATCCATGGATAGCTAGCTTTTACGATAAAAACAATAAATTAAGTATTGTTTACGAGTAATTAAAGAGTAATGAAAACTATTATGAATAACAAAATATTTAAGAAAGCAGTGATAATCGCTGCTTTCTTGTGTTTATTGTGCATATATCTGCAACCTAAGCCTATATTTGAAAAATCATGTGAACCTAAAGAAATTTATTGTGGAGAATTCTACGCTAAGCTTGATAAAAACGGCAGGCTAACAGTTTACAATGAAACTACGGGCAGTTTACTTTTTTCTTCTGAAACTGAAAATTATGTATATGATTTTATTCTAACCGATTTTACAGGGGACGGATCGTGCGATTTGCTTTTTGCACTTTGGAAGCATGGAAGTTTTGGAAACTCGAGACCGTTTTGGCATAGAAAATTGGAATTATCGGATTTCAAAAAGAGCGCGCATGTGTACGCTTATAGCCTGAAAGGAAAAAAATTCTGTTCGATTTGGTGTTCTTCTGAATTAAAACTACCGGTTGAGAGCATATCGGTAACGGATAGATACAGTAATCAAAACACTCTCGTCATTTACATGCCTGTGAAAAAAGGGATGTATGAAAATTATGCAGAGTACTGGTATTGGAGCGGATGGGGATTTAGTGGCGAATCTCAATTAAAGAACAGGGAACTTTAAATATCTTTGTATTTTGAAGGATACCAAAATGAAGGCATGAAAAGTGCTAAAAATGTGAATAATTCAAGCCTACCTGCGAGCATCAATATACATAAAACAAGTCGCATTGGCGGACTATATATGCTGAAATCTCCACCGGAAACTTTGTCAAGTCCGACACCTATATTTGAAAGCATGGAAATTGAAGATGACAAGGTGGTACTTAAATTATGACCGTCAAGTGATAAAATTAGGGCACCGATTATTATGAACATCGCATAGAGCAGTATGAATATGGTAAGCATAGAAACTTTTTTTGCCGTTATAGGTTTTCTCCCGATTTTTATTGCAACAACACTTCTAGGGTGCAGCCTTTTTTGATAACCTCTTTCGATTAGTTTTAAAAATACCAGGAGTCTTGATATTTTGATTCCTCCTGATGTTGAAAAAGCACAACCGCCTACGAACATAAGCGCTGAAAGAATTACCAAGCTGAAAGCGGGCCAGTTAAGATGACCGCTGATGGTAAAGCCTGCAGTTGATGCCATAGATATGGTTTGGAATATACCGTACCTGATAGAATGGTATAAATCATATGTATGAGAAAAATACAAATTTCCTGAAATTAAGGATGCGCATATTGCTATCCAAAGCATAAAAAATTTAAATTCTATATTACGAGCGAAAGCTTTGAAGTCACCTTGTAAAAAAACATAAAAAAGCGCAAAATTAAGTGCTGAAATCAGAGAAAATATGGCGATAATAACTTCTGTATAGGGGCTGTTGTAATGGGAAAGAGGATGGTACATACTTGGAAGCCCACTGGTACTGATGCTGCTTAATGTATTTAAAAGAGCATCAAATGAATTCATAGGTCCCAGCGTAAGTAAAATAAACTCTGTAATTGTAAGAGTGATATATATTATGTATAAATGCTGCATGGAGTCTGCAAGTTTTCCTGAAACTTTTTCAGAAGCAGATGAGGTAACTTCGGCTTCGGCTAAGTTTTTTCCGCCGATTCCCAAAGTCGGTATTACAGAAATAACAAGAACCAAAAGTCCGAGTCCTCCAAGCCAGTTGCATATACCTTGCCAAAGCAATATGCTTTTTGGTAGAGTATTTAATTTTAAAACTGTAGCACCCGTTGTAGTAAATGAAGCTGTTGATACGAAAAAAGCATCGATAAATGAGGAAGTAATCCCTGTTAAAAAGTATGGCAGGGCTCCAAGCAGGGCAAATGTGAGCCAGCAAAGAGCGACCGTAAGATAACTGTCGCGGACTTTTAAAAATGTATCGACAGGTTTCACCATATTTATTGAAAAAAAACCCATTGATGTTATAAACACTGACAATCCAAGAAATATTTTGAATTCTTCGTGCTCGTACACAAAAAAAGCAAATAAAGCAGGTATCGTAAGTGCGAGCCCTACTGTGAGAATAACCATGCTTAGTATCTTAGTTATTGCTTGATTGTTAAATGACATAAATTTCCTTTCATGCTATATATCCTGCTTCCAAAAGTGCGGTACGAATATCATTATAAATGTGTAAAGTTCGAGTCTTCCTGCTATCATAAGCATTGAAAGCAAAAAAAGTACAGGTTCCGAGAATATATTAAAAGTTGCGCAAGGTCCGACAAGATTAAATCCCGGTCCTATATTTCCGATGCAAGCAAGGCAAGCGGTAAAACTCGTTATTATATCGTAGCCGTTTAAAGATACGATTAACGTTGACATGCTGACTATCGCTATATGAAGAAAAATCATGCTCATGATAAGATTTATAGAGTCGATGCTGAGTTTTTTTTCATTCATTTTGATAGAAATTATGGCATTTGGATGAAGTTGAACTTGAATACCGCGTTTGATCAATTTTAACATCGTCAAAATTCGAACTACTTTTATTCCGCCGCTTGTTGATGAAGAACAGCCACCTATTATCATTAAAATAATTAGTATCATTTTGCTGAATGTAGGCCAAAGGTTGAAGTCTTGAGTTGCATAGCCGGTGGTGGTGATAATTGATGCAACTTGAAAAAACGAAGTTCTTAGCGCCGCGAAAATATCGTTCAATCCTGATTTAAATAAATTTACAGTAATAGCAAATGTTGCCAATGCTATTAAAATTATATAAAATTTAAATTCTTCATCTTTAAACAAAATTTTATAGCCGTTTTTCTTTGTAAGAGCATAGAAGTATAAATTAAAGTTTATGCCTGAAAATACCATAAAGCCTGCAATTATCCATTCGATTAAAGGGCTTTGATAATGCGATATGCTGTTATTATATAAGCCGAAACCGCCGGTACCTATGCTACCGAATGCGTGTGCAGAAGCATCAAAGAATGTCATTCCGCAAAGCATTAAAATTACAATCATAACAATGGTAAAAATCGTATACATGCGGTATAAATTTCGTGCGGTATCTGAAATTTTGGGAGTAAGCTTATCCATGGTAGGTCCCGGAGCTTCCGCAGCTGCAAGAGCATTGCCCGTAATACCGATTGACGGAAGGAGTGCGAGCATAAATATTAAAATACCCATGCCGCCGAGCCAATGGGTAAATGAGCGCCAATAAAGCATTGATTTTGGAAGCGCTTCAACGTCTGCCAGTACAGAAGAACCTGTTGTAGTCAATCCGGATGTCATTTCGAAAAATGCAAAAATGGGGTTCTTAATGCAGCCTTCAATTATAAACGGTGCTGAAGAAATAATTGAAGCTATTATCCAAAATATAGGTACTATTAAAAAACTGTCTCGCATTGTGAGATTTTTTTTTGAAGATTTTACGAAAAATTTTGTAAACGTGCCCAGGGTAATGCATATTGCCATTACTGACAAAAATGCTTTTATGCAACCGGTTTCGTTATAGTAAAATGCCGCGATAAGCGGAATAAGCATCGCTCCCGACATTAGAAACATTGAAAGCCCGAGTACACGTACAAAAGCATTAAAATTTATGTTCATATCCTTTTTATATTTCCTTAATGGTATTAAAATCTGGAAAAAAGACCGGTTCTTTTTTTGCTTAAAAGTTTTTCAAGGTCTGCAAGTTCAGAAAGCAGCGATAGTATTATAACTCGGTCACCTTGTTTTATAATCGTATCGCCATTTGGAATTGTAACATTATCACCGCGATGAATTGCAGCTATTATGACACCTTCAGGGAGAGTTAGTTTCTTTAAAGGGCGACCGACAAGTTCCGTATCTTTGACGGCAAGAATTTCCATTATTTCAGCTTGTCCTTGAACGAGTTGAGAAGAAAGCACACGTTTTGAACCTTGGATTGCGCGCAATACGTGCGCGGCGGTAATATTTAGAGGATTCAGAGCCATATCAATACCCATTTTTTCGATTAAATTTATGTAGTTCTCTCTGCTTACTTTGGCTATTACGTCCTCAATATTGTGCTGTTTTGCGGTAAGGGCAAGCAATAAATTTTCTTCGTCGAATCCGGTTGCTGTCACGAATGCATCCATATCGTTAAGATTTTCTTCTTCAAGGAAAGAAATATCGGTGCCGTCACCGTTTAAAATCATGACATTTTCAAGGTGTGTAGCGAGATAGTAGCATCGGGTTTTGTTTTTTTCTATTATCTTTACATCAACTCCGAAGTCGGCGAGTTTTTTTGCAAGATAAAGTCCGGTTTTTCCGCCGCCGATTATCATTACTCTTTGAAGATTTGTATATTTTTCACGTTTATCATGTACTTTTTTTGCAAGTACTTTTATAGCATCCGTATGCCCCATGACATAAAGACCGTCATTTTCTTTTATTATGGTATCACCATGAGGAACTATTACCTTGCCGTTTCTGGAAATAGCAACAACAAGCATATTGGGAAGAACGTTGCCGATATTTATCATGGAAACACCTATCAGTGCCGGAAATCTTTTGGTATTAAATTCTAAAAGAGAGGCGGTACCACTGGAAAAAATCCCGTTGCTTAAAGTATATTTTTCTACCAGATATTTGTAAATTTCAAGTGTTATGGATAGGTCGGGATTGACGATATAGTCAATATCCATGGTTTCTTTGATAAAGTTGATTTGATTCATATGCTCCGGATCGCGCACACGAGCAATTACATTTTTGCAACCTAATTTTTTTGCAAAGCTTGCAACCACAATGTTTTTTTCATCTTTTTCCATAGCTGCAAGAAAGTAGTCATATGTATGAATCTTCATCTCTTTCAGCACATCGATTTGTTTTGCATTTTCGTTGATTGTAAGAATATCCATGCGGTTTGCGAGTTTTTGAAGCACTTCTTCGTTTTTATCTATTACCGTAACGGAATGACTGCCTATAGATAAAGCTTCCGCAATTTTAAGTCCTAATTTTCCGGCGCCTGCTATTGCTATTTTCATGATTTAATATCCTTTTCGTGCATATTTAAAACTAAATTACTACATATGATATTTTATCACTAAAAATGAAATTAGCAAGGGAAAAACATAAAAAATAACTTATGTTAATGTATTTAAGAAAAAATCAAAGGATAAAAAGGCTAAAATTGCTTGAATTTACACTTAAAATATTATAAAATAATCTATCAAAGCAAATTGAGATATTGAATATGAAGGGAAGAAAATACATATCTTGATTTTACTGTTAATTAGTAAAGTAGGTATTGAATGAGCAGGATTTTTAAGATAATAATTATAGTTTTGGCAATAGTTGCACTGGTATATGCTTTCTTGTTTTCAATAAATTTTTATAACGGTTTTAAATATGAAAAAATAAAAAAAACAGTTACGAAAAAAGTGGAGGGCACAAATGATTGTGCGCAAGACGCAAAAGGGAACAAGGCAGATTTGAGTGAGGCTGAGAGATTAAAAGCGGAACAACTCATGATTGACGCTGAAAACGGTTTATTCATCCTGGTAAATAAGGAAAATTCGTTACCACATGATTATGAGCCTGATGATTTAACTTTGCTCTCGCATTATGCTAAGAACCGTTCACCGTTAGGCAGAAAACTGAGGAAAGAAGCGGCGCAAGCTTTTGAAAAATTGGCAGATGCGGCGCAGGAAGCAGGATATGAAATAGTTGCAACAACGGCATATCGTTCTTATGATTTTCAAAATACGCTTTATACTAATTATGTGAAACAATATGGGGAGCAGGCAGATACATTCAGTGCAAAACCGGGTTTGAGTGAGCATCAAACAGGGCTTGCAGTTGATGTGAGTTCACCTTCGGTAAATTATGAATTGTTGAAAAGTTACGGCAGTACGCAGGAGGGTAAATGGCTGGCTGCGCATGCGCATGAATTCGGGTATATAATTAGGTATTTGGAAGGACGAGAAGACATTACAGGATATATGTATGAACCTTGGCATATAAGGTATGTCGGCAAGACAGCCGCAACTGAAATCAAAGAAGCGGATATTACGTTGGAAGAATATATAAAGGAAGTTATAGAAAAATAATAAAAAAAGGGAGATAAGAAAATGGCATATTATTTCACAGAGCCGTCAAGGACGTTTAATGAGTATTTGTTAATACCGGGTTATTCAAGCGCGGATTGTATGGTGGAAAATGTTAGTTTAAAGACACCGGTAGTAAAATTTAAGAAAGGTGAGGAACCTGAAATTTCTATGAATATACCGCTTGTTTCTGCTATAATGCAGGCGGTTTCGGATGATAGAATGGCTGTTGCGCTTGCAAAAGAGGGCGGAATTTCGTTTATATTCGGATCGCAGAGTATAGAAAGCCAAGCGGAAATGGTAAAAAAAGTAAAAGACCACAAGGCGGGATTTGTTAGAAGCGATTCGAATTTGCGACCTGATCAAACACTTGCGGACGTGCTTGCATTAAAGGCGGAAAGAGGTCATTCAACCATTGCCATTACAGATGACGGAACTTCGGACGGTAAAATACTCGGAATTGTTACAAGTCGTGATTACAGAATAAGCAGAATGTCTACCGATGTTAAAATTTCTGAATTTATGACACCTTTTGAGTCTTTGATATATGCAGATGCAGGTTGCACACTTTCAGAGGCAAATGATATGCTATGGGAGCATAAGCTAAATGCTTTACCGATAATAGATAAAAACCAAAGGCTTAAATATTTTGTATTCAGAAAAGATTACGA
>JBQMYS010000017.1:0-24464 GCA_052173355.1 Eubacteriales bacterium
CTTACAGCAAGGAGATTTTTGTGTTAATGATAGAAAATTTCTAAATATTTGTATAAAGTTATCAAAAACCATATGTTTTTTGTTATGTATACGGGTGATATATATAAAAATACAAAAAAATGTGTATGTATAGAAAAAACACATATACAAGAGGCGCAAAATTTAGTAGAATGTTAATAGTTAAAAGTAATTGCGGTTTTCAATTAAGGGGGAATGAAATGAGTAAGAAAATGCGCGCTAACTTTATGTTGTTGCTTACTGCGTTTATATGGGGTACGGCATTTGTTGCGCAGATAAAGGGAATGGATAATCTCGGACCTTTTTCTTATGCCGCATTCAGGAATTGGGTTGCAGGATTTTTCTTGATTCCGATAACTTTGTATTTCAGATCTAAAGACAAAACTACAAAGACGGAAGAAGAAAAAAAATATGAAAAGAAAAACTTGATTTTGGGCGGTCTTGCTTGCGGAGCAGTGCTGTTCGTGGCGGGCTCGTTGCAACAAGTAGGACTGGGCTACACTACTGCGGGTAAGGCGGGATTTATTACAGCACTTTATATAGTAATAGTTCCAATACTCGGCATGTTCATAGGAAAGAAAGTACGCCCTGTAATTTGGGGCTGTGTAGCGGTTGCAGCAATCGGATTGTACCTCCTTTCCATAACAAACGGGCTTAACATAGGTAAAGGTGATTTTTTGGTACTGCTTTGTGCATTGGGATTTTCATGCCACATATTGGTAATAGATTATTTTTCACCGAAAGCGGACGGAGTGGCAATGTCGTGCATACAGTTCTTTGTGGTTGCAATACTCTCGTCTATAGTTATGTTCAGTTTTGAAACACCTACGATTGAAGCTGTTTTATCGTCATGGCCTCCGATAATTTATGCGGGGGTGCTTTCGGCGGGTGTAGGATATACGCTTCAGATTGTTGCTCAAAAGGATACGGATCCTACTACGGCATCGCTTTTAATGAGCCTTGAATCGGTATTTGCTTTAATTGCCGGAATGGCTATACTGCATGAAGCAATGAGCGGAAGGCAGATTTTTGGTTGTATCTTGATGTTTGCAGCTATAATAGTAGCGCAACTTCCTGAAAAAAGAACGGGAAAAATATAGGAGGATGAAATATTTATGAAAAGTATCAGGACTAAAATTATTTGCTTTATTGGAGGGGTGGTACTTGTGGCAATGCTTATATCGGTTGGCACAACTATGACTATGCAAAAGAATGTTTCTATACAAGAAAATAATGCAATAGCGATGACAAATGCTAAAATCGCATTAAATGCTGTCGACGAGTATGTAAAAAAATATCAGGTAATAACTGAAACTTTAGCTAAAAACGAGTCTATCAGGGATTTGCTCGGTGCGGATACAAATAGAGAAAACTATACTCAAAGAAGCGATTACAATTTGGTTTATAACACTTTAAGTTCGGTAACGCAAATGGACGGCAATATTCTTTCCGCATTTATTGCAAAGTCGGGTACGGATTTTGCTGTTGACGGAGGTACTTGGCTGTGCGATCCGGATTTTGATGTGACTACACGAAGCTATTGGTTCAATACGGCAGATGATTTGAAGCGCGGCTATATGGTTACAGAACCTTATCAAGACATGGATACGGGTAAAATAGTGTTTACGGTATCTGCTCCTGTATATGCTTTGAATACTACGGATAAAATTGTTGGAATAGCAGCTATAGATATAACTATAGACGAAGCTTGTAAGAAGGTGCTTAGCATCAAGACACCTTATGATTCTGATAAATCCGCTTTGACTCTCGTTTCTACTGATGGTACGATAGTCGCATCCAAAGAACAAAAATTGGTTTTAAAGAATTTTGAAGAATCAGGTTTAGACAGCAAGTTCATATTAAAGGATACGGATAAGCTCCATTATAGCGGAAAAGCAAAAAAATCAGGCAAGACATACTATGTAAATACGAACAAATCGGACTTTACCGGATGGAAAACCGTATTTGAAATTGAAGAAAGCGAATTTTTAAGCGATACAAATACTATTTTACATAAAATGTTTACAATAAATTTAATAATATTTGCGATTTTGACTATTTTGTTCCTGCTGTTTGCAAATCGTATAGTAAGGCCTATCAAACAGCTTAATAGCATGGCAAAGGCGATTGCGGCAGGCGAACTCGATACTGTAGTAAGAATTAAAGGACAAGATGAAATAGCCCAGCTTGCGGATTCACTGTGGGAAGTTGTTGAAAGGCTCAAGGAAAATATGATCTACATAGCCGAAATTTGCAACAACTTGGAAAGATTTGCAGACGGATATTTGAAGCTTGAATTGAAAGAAGCATATGACGGAGAATTTGCAAAATTAAAAATTGCACTTAAGCAAGTATCCGACATATTTACAAATACTATCGGCGATATAATGAATACATCGAGTTTAGTGGCTAATGCGTCAGGAGAGATTGCAAATACGGCGCAGGTAATTGCGCAGGGAGCCACTACGCAGGCAAGCACTACAGAGCAGCTTGTTGCAACGATAAATGAACTTACAACAAATGTGGAAACAAATGCTGAGAATGCGGTAGCTTCATCAAAGCAGGTAAAACAGGTGGGAGAAGTTGCAGCACAGAGCAATGTCCAGATGAAAGAGATGATTGCCGCTATTGATGAAATTAACGATAAATCATCTGAAATAGGAAAGATAATAAAAGTTATTGAAGATATAGCTTTCCAGACCAATATACTCGCGCTGAATGCGGCAGTCGAAGCTGCAAGAGCAGGAGAAGCGGGAAAAGGTTTTGCGGTAGTAGCGGATGAAGTAAGAAATCTTGCAAGTAAATCCGCTGAAGCGGCAAAGGATACTACAACATTGATAGAAGAAACTGTCAGGGCGGTTGCAAACGGAACAACTATTGCAAACAGAACAGGCGAAAAACTGGAAGAAGTAATCGAGGGAGTGACGCAGACAGTGGATTTGATAGATGAGATTTCCAGAGCTACTGTTGCAGAATCACAAACTCTCAAGTCGATATTGGCAGGTGTAGAGGATATAAGTAACGTTGTTCAGACAAACGCGGCGAATGTAGAAGAAACCTCCGCGGCTAGTGAAGAACTGTCTTCTCAGGCTGATGGCTTGGATAAAGTAGTGAAAAGATTCAAAATAAATTAAGAAATTTAGTATTTTTCACAAAAAACTCTTTACTTTCCTGTGATAAAGTTGTAAAATATAAAACGTTATAAATTTCATAAAGAAAAGAGGAGGAATTATTATGAAAAAACTATCGTTGATTTTGGTAGTTGTTCTAGGGCTAACTGCATTCTTGACCGGTTGCACAGGCGGTAATGGTGGAGAAGGTGGAAATACGGACTCTACAAATAATGGAGCATTACCCGACGGTGATACAATAAAAATCGGTGTTTTCCAGCCAACTACAGGTGAAAATGGTGGTGGAGGTATGCAGGAGGTTCTTGGAATCAGATATGCTAACACTGTTATGCCTACTATCGAGTTGAATGGTAAAACATATAATATAGAACTTGTAGAAGTAGACAACCAGTCTGACAAAGCGGCGGCGGTAACTGCAGCGCAGACATTGGTAAGCAAAGGGGTTATGGCGGTACTGGGTTCATACGGATCCGGAGTATCAATAGCGGCAGGAGATACATTTAAATCGAACTCCTTGCCTGCAGTAGGTTGTTCTTGCACAAACCCACAGGTAACTAAAGGAAATGAATTCTATTACAGAGTGTGCTTCCTTGATCCTTTCCAGGGAAAGGTAATGGCTACTTATGCAAAGGATGAAGGATTCAAGACAGCTGCGGTAATCACTCAAAACGGTGATGACTATTCAACAGGTCTTGTAGGATTCTTTAAAAAATCATTTGTTGAAATGGGCGGTGAGATAGTAGCAGAAGAAACATATCAGACAAATGAATCCGACTTTAATGCAATTTTGACTAAGATAAAGTCTGCAAATCCTGATTGTATCTTTGTACCGTCTTCAATAAATACAGCATCTCTTATCATACCGCAGATAAGAGCTAACGGTATAAAGGCTCAGATACTTGCAGGAGATACTTGGGAAAATGCGAGCATCATGTCTAAGGATGCAGTTGGTGTGGCATTATCAACATTCTTTGATGAAAACGATGTATCAAATCCTGTAGCAAAAGAGTTTGTTGAAGGATTTAAAAATTATATAAATTCAGATCCTGAAAATATCAAGAAAAATGCAGACAGAGATACTGTTGCAGCCGTATCCGCTTTGGCTTACGATTCTTATGTTGCAGTATATGAAGCTTTGAAATCTTTGGACGGAAAGGATATAACTTCCGTAGCGATTAAAGATGCTCTTAAATCAGTTGAGTTTGATGGGGTTACAGGTCATATAACATTTGATGAAAATGGAGATGCAGTTAAGAATGTTGCATTTATCAAGACTATAAGTCCTGAATCTCTTGAATCTAAAGAATTCAAATTCATTAAAAAGCAGACAGTTTAATAATGTTGTTATAGTGAATTAAAAAAAACGCAAGGTGGAGGCGTGTCGCCTCCACCTTGCGTTTAAGATAAATTATAAAAATAAGGGGGACTTGAAATGACACTCGAGGCTTTTTTTTCGTATTGCCTTGCAGGTATGTCAATAGGAGGTATTTATGCGCTTATAGCCATAGGATATACGATGGTTTACGGCATACTTAGACTCATAAACTTTGCGCATGGAGACATATTCATGATGGCTGCGTATTTTATGATTATTGCAATGGTGGATCATCAAATACCATGGTATATTTCGATGATTATAATGATAATAAGTACCGTATTGCTTGGAGTTCTAATAGAAAAACTCGCGTATAAACCGCTTCGCAGCGCACCTAGGATGTCTATTATGATTTCGGCTATCGGTGTTTCATATTTGCTTCAAAACTTGGCTACATATCTTTTTTCTGCACTTCCGAAACAGTATCCTGCTATACCGCTGTTAAATAAAACGATATACTTAGGGTCTGTTTCTACTTCGGTAGTAACGTTTATAACACCGATAGTGACAGCTGTTTCTGTAGTAGCGCTGGTACTTTTGATTAAGTACACAAAGATAGGTATGGCTATGAGAGCAGTATCAAAAGATTTCGAAGCTGCGCAACTAATGGGAATCAAGATAAATAATGTTATCAGCTTTACATTTGTTATCGGTTGTTTTTTGGCGGCAATAGGTTCTGCGCTTTATTTTACTCCAAGATCTTCGGTATTCCCGCTTGCAGGGTCATTACCGGGACTTAAATGTTTTATAGCTGCAGTGTTTGGAGGAATAGGCAGTATACCGGGTGCAGTAGTAGGAGGATTTTTGATAGGATTTTCGGAAACCATACTTAAAGCTGCCGGATATTCGGAATTCAGTGATGTCTTTACGTTTGTTATTTTGATTGTAGTCCTCATGTTTAAACCTACAGGTTTGTTTGGGCAAACTTTAGCGGAGAAGGTGTGATCATGGCAGTAAAAAAGAGAGTAATGTTGAATTTGATTGCGATCGCAGGTTTTTTCGCAATTTTGGTAATTATACAAAATTTTTCAGGACCGACAGCTATGTTGCCGTCGGTAATGCAGTTAGGTGCTATCTATGCACTTGCTGCCGTATCAATGAATCTGCTTAACGGATTTACAGGTTTATTTTCGCTCGGGCAGGCAGGATTTATGGCTATAGGAGCGTATGTATTTGCGGTTTTGACCATACCGGTAGCAGATAAACCTAATGTCTACTATTTGTACGGAGTAGCGGCACCGCTTCAAAATATAGAACTTTTACCGGTAATTGCGCTAGTAGTTGCAGGTCTTATGGCTGCACTTCTTGCGGCTATTATAGGAGCACCTGTGCTAAGATTGCGAAGCGATTACTTTGCCATAGCGACATTGGGATTTGCGGAAATAGTTAGAATAGTTGTAGCAAGTTCAGTTTTTAATAAGATAACAAACGGTTCACTCGGACTAAAAATGATTCCGGGATTTTCTTCATTTTATGAACCGTTTATAGTTGTGGGAATTTGTATTGTCTTGGTTGTACTTTTGATAAACAGTTCCTATGGCAGAGCATTTAAGGCAATAAGAGAAGATGAAATCGCAGCGGAGGCTATGGGAATAAATTTATCAAGGCATAAGCAGATTTCATTTATAATAAGTTCATTTTTTGCAGGAATTTCGGGTGCGCTTCTCGCTATGTATTTAGGTGCGGTAACGTCTACTACATTCCCTATAATGTTGACATATAACATATTGCTGATAGTTGTAATAGGTGGAATAGGCAGCATTACAGGAAGTGTGATTTCAGCATTTTTGGTAATTGCAGCAAAAGAGTGGTGGCTGCGTTTTCTTGATGAAACGATGTTCATCGGTGATTTTCAGGTACCGCTTTTGAAAACAGGATTCAGAATGGTGGTATTTTCTGTAATACTCATGGTAGTTGTGCTATTTTGGCGAAAAGGCATAATGGGGCAAAATGAGTTTACTTGGGACGGTATGATGTCATTTTTTAAAAAATTCGGTAAGAGCAAGGAGGCTGCGTAATGAGTGAAAGAGAAACATTACTGAGAGTTTCCGATGCAACTATGCAATTTGGCGGTGTTGTTGCTGTAAACAATTTGAACTTGGAAGTAAAAAAAGGTGAGATAATAGGTCTTATCGGACCGAATGGTGCAGGAAAAACTACTGCATTTAATATTATTACAGGAGTATATGCACCTACAAACGGCGAGGTGTACTTTGATGGGAATATAATAATTTCAAATACTCCAAAGGGCAATATGAAAAAAATATATCAAGGGGAAAACCTTGGTAAGTACAATAAAGTTATAGCCCCCACCCCGGATACTATTACAAAGAGAGGTATTGCAAGAACATTCCAAAATATAAGGCTTTTTAAAGATTTAACAGTTTTTGACAACGTCCTGATAGCGAAGCATTTGCATTTGAAGGCAAATATATTTTCAGCAACATTTAGACTTAATCATAAAGAAGAAGCGAAAATGCGGGAAGAAACTATGGAATTGTTGGAAATTCTGGATTTAGCGGATAATAAGGACGATATTTCGACATCGCTTCCATATGGTAAACAAAGGCATTTGGAAATTGCAAGAGCGCTTGCAACTCAACCGAAGTTGTTGCTTTTGGATGAACCGGCGGCAGGTATGAATCCACAAGAATCGGATGAACTTAAGGATTTTGTCGCAAAAATTCGTGACGATTTTAATTTGTCTATACTTACGATAGAGCATCATATGCAATTTGTAATGGGTATTTGTGACAGAATTTACGTTTTGGATTACGGTAAATTGATAGCGGAGGGTGTCCCAAGCGAAATACAGAAAAATCACAAGGTAATAGAGGCGTATTTGGGGGTGGATGCATAATGCTGAAAATTGAAAATTTGAATGTATATTATGGCGGAATTCATGCTCTGCGCGGTGTTAACCTTGAAATTCCGGATAAAAAGATAATTTCACTGATTGGTGCAAACGGAGCGGGAAAGAGCACTACGCTGAAAGCTGTTATGGGGATTGTGCCCAAAAGTGAAGGTGTTGTAAGCTTTAACGGAGCGGATATAACAAAGATGCAAACAAAGGATATAGTGGCTTCGGGTGTTGTACTCTGTCCGGAAGGCAGGCGTGTATTTCCCGATTTGACCGTCGCTGAAAACCTCACATTGGGAGCATATTTGAGAAAAGATAAGGAAGAAATAAAAAAAGATAAAAAATGGGTGTACGATTTGTTCCCAAGACTTTATGAGCGTCACTGGCAACACGCGGGAACTTTATCCGGAGGTGAGCAGCAGATGCTTGCTGTAGGGCGTGCTATAATGAGTAAACCTAAGCTTTTGATGCTCGATGAACCTTCACTTGGACTTGCACCGCTTGTGGTAAAAGATATTTTCAGTATAATACAGGAAATAAACAAAGCAGGTGTAAACATACTGCTCATAGAGCAAAATGCAAAAGCGGCGCTTGAAATCGCAGATTACGCATATGTTGTTGAAACAGGAAGCATTACGCTTGAGGGAACAGGCGCTGAACTTTTAGCAAGTGATGAGGTTAGAAAGGCTTACTTGGGCGAATAATGAATACCTTTGTTAGTGGTGGTTGTAAAAACGGCAAATCCATGTTTGCACAACGCTTGGCATTTAATTTAGCTAAAAAAAGCGAATTGCCGCTTTATTACCTGGCAACAATGATACCGATAGATGGTGAAGATGATGCAAGAATTTTGAGGCACAGAAAGGAAAGAGACGGCTGGGGATTTAAGACTATTGAGCAGGGGCTAAGCATATGTGAATGTCTTGAAAATCCGGATGTAGATAAAAATGGAGTTTTTCTTTTGGATAGTGTCACTGCGCTTCTTTCAAACGAGATGTTTGCAAAGTCTGAGATAAATCTTGATGCAGGAAGTCGTACTGCGCATGAACTTTGTGAATTTGCGAAAAAAACCGGAAATACAATTTTCGTTTCGGATTTTATTTATGGTGAAATGTCGATGTATGACGAAATTACAGAAATTTACAGAAAATCGCTGGCGCAAATAGACAGAAAGCTTGCGATTGTATGTGAAAATGTGGTGGAATATTCTTATGGTGTACCTTTTTATTACAAGGAGGGAAGATGAGGTATATTACGGCATTTTTTATGGCTTGGGGTAATTTTTTTTATATTCCTTGTCCGGTTAAACTTTGGGATGATAACTTGCGAAGATTGCAACTTGTATTTTTTCCGATTATAGGAGCATTGATAGGGCTGCTTTGGTATGCCCTTTTTGCTATTTTTGCAAAAGTTGGAGTGCCTGAAGCGGTAGCTGTCTTTGTATTTGCCATGTATCCGTATAAAATTTCGGGATTCATACATCTTGACGGATTCATGGATTGTTCTGATGCGATACTTTCAAGAAGAAATTTGGATGAAAGGCAGAGAATACTTAAAGATTCACATGTGGGAGCATTTGCAGTGATAAATGTCGGTATTTTGTTTGTCGCATCGTATGCTGCGATGAGCGGGATAGTATCAAAATTTTATGAGCATGAATTTGTATCTATATTTGATTTGGTACCGCTTGTTTTAATTCCGGTAATGAGCAGGGCGTATTCGGCACTTGCAGTGCTTGAATACCGCTCAATAGCGACAAGTCAGTATGCAAAAAGTTTTGAAGCACAAATAAGTTATAAGTATAGATTGTTTATAAATGCGTTTTGGATGATTCCGCTTGTTGTTATTACATGGCTTAAGCCCGATCTTTTTAAAGTTATGATTTCTGTATGTACTGTATTGATTGTGCATTGGGCAGTTACTGCTTATGCTCGAGAACAGCTTGGCGGTATGAACGGTGATATTGCGGGATATGCGCTTACTATTTCTGAATGTGCGGGACTTATAGCTTGGAATTTTGTAATTTAATAGTAAAATTGTAATAAAAGCAAAAAGCTGAAATTATATATGTATAACATGGCGGAGGCAGAGGATATGCAGTTAATAACAGGTGGAGTATATCAGGGGAAACTTGCTTATGCGCAGAAAATGTGTAATGCAACGGATAAAGAAATTTTAAATTGCAAGAATTTTACATTTGAAGAATTAAATAAAAAGCTTTTCAAACGTAAAAATTCAAAAATAAAAATAATATGCGGACTGGAGCATTTTTCATTTTTATGTGTGCAAAATTCGATTGAAGCAAAGGAATTATTTGAAAAAAATATAGACAAATTTGAGGACAAATGTTTAATTGCTGCAGATATTTCTGAAGGAGTAGTTCCTATGGAAAGAGAAATGCGCGATTTACGAGAAATGAATGGCAGACTTTTGATATATTTTGCAGAAACAGCAACAACTGTTACGAGAGTATTTTGCGGTCTTCCACAGGTTTTAAAAGACGGGAAAGCATCAAAGATATATCTTATTAGGCATGGAAAAACAGAAGGGAATGCAAAAAAATGGTATTACGGTAAAACAGATTTACCGCTTCTTGATGAGGGAAAAAAAGCCTTGAAAGATATGGTGGACGCAGGTGTTTATCAAAGTGTTGTAGCGGATTACTATTACACTTCGGGTATGCTAAGAGCAAATGAGACCATGAATATAATATTTGGGAAAGTCAGACGTGAGATAATATCAAATCTTGCTGAACGTGATTTCGGAACATTCGAAAAACATAGTCATGCCGAACTTTTGAGTAATCCCGACTATATGAAATGGATAACGGAAAGTACGGAAACGGAAAATCCCGGCGGAGTGGAGAGCATGACGCAGTTTCGGCAGAGAGTAAGGACGGGATTTACCGAATTGCTTGATATGCATTTGAGGCGAAAAAATGAAAAATTAGAAAAAAATAGAAATAGCGTATGCGTTTGTCATGCAGGTGCTATTTCTGTAATAATTATGTATTTGTTCGATCCGGGTTGTGAAAATTTTTATTCTTATACACCGGATACGGGCAGAGGATATGTTATTGAAATTGAAAACGGAAAGCCTATCGGGTATTCACAGCTTTAGGCTGACTTCACCTGCTATAAGATTTTCGCGTGTTTTATTTTCGTATTCAACTAAAAGTGAGCCGTCATCACAGATTGAAATAGCCTTTGCTTGTATTTGGATGCTTGGATTGGCAGGATTTTTAATAACATAGATATTTTTTCCTATTAAAAACGAGCGTTCTTTGTATTCATTTATAAAGTTGCTTGAATCTTTACAGGTCCAAATATCAAAAAATTCATCAATTATTTTTGCAACAAGTAAATTACGATTGAAACTGCGAGTCGCATTTCCGGAAATGGAGCTCGCAGTTTCTTTTATTTCATCGGGAAAACCGAATTGCGGATTAAAACAGTTTACACCGATTCCTATTATTCCCCATTCGAGTTCACCGGTTTCAAGTTTTGTGATTCCCTCAGTAAGTATACCTGCAATTTTTTTTTCTGCGCAAAATATATCATTTACCCATTTTATTTTTGCACAGATAGTGCTGACCGATTCTATTGCTCTGCAAGTCGCAACAGCGGCGGCGGTAGTCATCAGAGAATTTTTAGAAAGAGGTATATTTGGAGCGAATGCTATACTCATATAGATACCGCTTTCGGCGGGTGAAAAAAATTTTCTTCCGAGCCTGCCTTTGCCTTTGCTTTGCGAGCCGGCAACTATAATCGTAGGCTCGGCGCAAGATGATGCGATAAGTCTTTTTGCTTCTTCATTTGTTGAGTCAATTTCTTCAAAAAAAACAATGGATAAATTTTTATATTTGCCGGATAAGCAAGCTTCAATGCCTTCTTTTGTTAATTTGTTTGATGACGGCTCGAGAAGATAGCCTGAATTGTCTTTGGAAATAATTTCGAAACCTTCTTTTTGTAATGTTTTGATGGCTTTCCACACCGAATTTCTTGAAATTGTAAGTTCGTCAGCTATTGATTGACCTGAAAGTATTTTTCCGCGATTTTCTTCAAGCATTTTTAGAATTTTTGATTTAGTAGACATTTTTCAATTCCTTTTTATTTTAGATTGCTATTTTAATTAAAAACGGTTTTTTGTATAAAAATGCTTTTTACAGGGCGTAATTTAAATACGAGAATCGAAGATACGACAATTTTAATTGAATCCCCGATTAGAAACGGTAAAACGCACATACCCAAAGATGCAATCAGTGAGTTTCGGGTTTGAAACATGAAATACAAAGTACCTAAGGTATAGCAGGATAAAGTTCCTAAAATACTGCCCAAGATTGTGAATATAAATCCGAATTTTAAGCTGTGTTTTTCGGCATATTCTACAAAAATTCCAACTACAAATGCACAAGCTATATAGCCTACTATGTATCCGCCTGTAGGACCTGTCAATTTAGCCATTCCGCCTGTGTAACCACTGAATATCGGCATACCGAATCCACCTAAAAGTACGTAAACAAGCATTGAAAGACTGCCGTATTTACTACCGAGCACTCCACCTGCAAGCATAACACCGAATGTTGCAAGGCTGATAGGAACTGGTGTAACCGGAATTGTTATAGATAGTCCTGCAAGGACGGCAGTAACGGCTGTAAACATAGCAGCTAAAATCAGATTGTAAGTTTTATCAGTTCTCATTTTTAAATCTCCTAAATAGTTATAAATTTTTTAGCCTTATTAGAATACATCAAAAAAAACATAATGTCAACCACAAATCGGAAAAGAGGTGACGTGATTTTGAAAATAAGATTATATCGTATAAAAAATTTTATTTAAAGTATGTATAAAATACATTTGTTTTGTATTTCTATTTATGATGTGATATAATGTATAAGATAATTATAATATTACTTGTGCAGACGGATGGGAGGCGCGTAGATGGCAGGGAAATGCATAGATAGATGCAAACAACAGGATTTGTTGTTTAGACAAAAATTTGAAGAACTTTTGTCTTTTATGCATAAGATTTCAACTGCTCGCCCAAATTTTGAAGAACTGTTGCTTTTATTTTCGGAACTCGGGAAGAAGCTTGCAGATGCTGACAGATCTTCTATTTGGCTTGTTTCGGAGGACAAAAAAAGTCTGTGGACTAAAGTGGGAACCGGGCTTTCGGAATCTATTGTTATACCTATAGGTACAGGTTCTGTCGGCAAATCAATAGCTGATAAAGAACCGTATATTACTAGTGATGCTTATTTAGATCCGAGTTTTAACAAAAATGTTGATTTAAAGACCGGATACAGAACCAAGGCGATTTTAACGATTCCTTTCATAAATCAAGACGGAGAGGCTTTCGGTGCATTTCAGCTTGTAAATAAGACAGGTGGAGCGAGGGATTTTTTTAATGAAGATGACATATACATATCACAGCTTGTTGCCGAATACGTAAAATCGGCGATATTGGAAAAACTTGCAGAAGAAGAACTTGCATCAACTCAAAAGGAGATAATATTTTTGCTTGCGGATGTTATAGACAGCAGATCCGGTGAAACAGGTGAACATGTAAAACGTGTAGCACATATGAGTCAGATTTTAGCTAAGCTCTGCGGACTTTCAGATGATGAGGCAAATATGCTTAAGATGACATCAACTTTACACGATGTAGGGAAAATCGGTATTCCTGATAATGTTTTAAATAAACCCGGCAAGTTGACTGATGAGGAATATGACATAATAAAAAATCATACAACTATAGGATATGAACTTTTGCAAACTTCAAATAATAAATTTTTGAAGTTTGCAGCCATGATAGCTCATGAGCACCATGAAAAATACAACGGATTCGGCTACCCGATGGGCAAAAAGGGAGATGAAATAAATATACATTCAAAAATTGTTACTATTGCAGATGTGTTTGATGCTTTGTATAATAAAAGGGTATACAAAGACCCTATGCCTTTTGAAAAGGTAATGGAGATAATGGATAGCGAAAATAAAAATACATTTGATCCTGATATATATAGATATTTTAGGGAAAATATAGATTTATTTTTAGAAGTACAGGAAAAGTATAGGAATGAAACATATGATAGAAATTAGATTTTGGGGAGTCAGAGGATCAAGGCCGAATCCTTCAAAAGAAATGGTAAAATATGGTGGCAACACATCTTGTATGAGCATACAAATAGGAAGTAGGATGTTTATTTTTGACGGTGGGACGGGCATAATAAACTTAGGAAAATATATACTGGAAAATGATATATCCGATTGTCACATCTTTTTTTCACATATGCATTGGGACCACATACAGGGAATTCCTTTCTTTCCTGTTATATATAGCGAAAAGCCGATTGGTATAAATATGTACGGTGAGGATAAGGAAAAAAAGAAATTTGAAGATTTGATAAAAGCTCAGATGACTGCTCCGTATTTTCCGGTTGCACTTTCAAGTATGGATTATAAGATTAAGTATCACAGCATAGATGAATGTGAAATCAGCTTTGATGACGGTGTGATTGTAAGTTCATGCAGATTGAATCATCCGAACGGATGTTTTGCATATAAGCTTTGTTGTGGAGGAAAATCCGTAGTTTATGCGATAGATACGGAGAAACTTAAAGGAAAGCGCAGGGAGTGTTTTGTAGATTTTGCAGGTGGTGCGGACTTGTTGCTATATGATGCGCAGTATACTGAAGATGAATATTTCGGTACATCCGGCAAGAATCCCAAAAAAGGATTCGGACATTCTACATTTGAAGATGCGCTTGCTATATATGAAGATTTGAAACCTGAAACTATGTATCTTTGGCACCACGATGATTGGAGAACGGATAAAGAACTGGATAGCATTATTGAAGAAATTCAAAAAAAATATAAGTCCATTTTTATGGCACAGGAAGGCTGCGTAATTAGTTTTGGATAAAGGCAAAGAGAAAAAATTTAAATTGGATGTAATGGCATTGGTGCTATTGATAATAACGTTTGTGATGCCGCCGCTAATGTATTTTCAGGTAATGAATACATTTAATTTGGGGATTCAGGATTTTTTTTATCAGGAAACTTCAAATATGAGTTCAGATATTGTTGTTGTTACCATTGATGATGAAAGTATAACGCAGCTTGGCAGATGGCCATGGAACAGGACGATGTATGCTGAATTTTTGAATAAATTGTCCGATGCAAATGTTGCGGCTATAGGTATAGATGTGATTTTTGCTGAAAATTCCAATAGTGAAAGCGATATGGAGTTTGCAAAAGCTGCTGAAAGAGCAGGGAATGTAATTATACCTATGTATGCGGATTTAAAGTTTAAAGAAAATGCCGAGGGACAAAGATCCATATATGCGGAATATGTAAATTATCCGATTAAACCGCTGGCAGATGCGTCGATACTTGCGCATATCAATGTTTTGACTGATAAAGACGGAATATTGCGGCGTTGGATACCGCAGATATATTACTCGGAGTCGGGATCGAATGTTAAAGCCTTTCCTTGGATGATTTACGAAACATATTGCAAAAATAGGGGAATTGAGCCTATAACTTTTGAAAGCTTACCGAGGGATAAGGATAGCATGACGGAAATATCATATTCTTCACCTATGGATATAAATGATACGTCACTTGACGGTATAGAGCACATATCGTTTTGTAAAGTCCTGCGCGGAGAAGTACCTGCTGAATACTTCGAGGGGAAGATGGTGCTGGTAGGACCTGCAGCGATAGGGATAGCGGATGATTATTATTATACTGCTATCAGCCACAGCAAGCAGACGTATGGAATAGACGTTCATGCGAATATTATAAATCAGATTTTGAAGAACAAATTTTATAGTAGAGTAGATATGGGAATACAGGCGCTTGCCATGTTGATTTTGGGCTTATTATCTACTGCGCTTTATTGCTTTAAACGCGACGTTCAATCTTTGATTAAGCTTTTTATAGTAACAGCGATATTTCTTGTCGCTCTTTATACGTTGAAGCACAATATGCTGATGATGAATATACTGCATTTCGCAATGCTGATATTCTTGCAGTATGTAGGTCAGCTTACGGTGGGCTACATATATGAAAAGACTGAAAAACATAAGATAAAGAAACTATTTGGGAAATACATGACACCTGATTTGATAGATTTAATGCTTGACGGGAAGTCGGAAACGGAAGTAAAATTAGGTGGTGAAAAAAGAGAAATAACGGTTTTATTTGTAGATATACGAGGATTTACTACCATGTCGGAATCCGTTGAACCTGAGGAAGTAGTGCTTATATTAAATGATTATCTGACATTGTGCGCAAAATCCATATTTGATTACGGCGGAATATTGGATAAGTATATAGGTGATGCGGCTATGGGAGTTTATAATGCTCCGTTCAATTTGGAAAATCATTGCTTGATGGCGGTAAAGTCGGCATGGGCAATGTCATCGGGTTCTGAGGAACTCAATAAAAAATTGTTTGAAAAAACGGGACATACTATACAGTTCGGAGTTGGAATCAATACAGGATTTGCAGTTGTTGGAAATATAGGAGCGGAATTCAGAATGGACTATACCGCAATCGGTGATACTGTAAATACTGCCGCAAGAATAGAGAGCAATTCAAAAGGCGGACAGATATTGATTAGTGAAGCGGTTTATGAAAAAGTTAAAGATTACGTAGAAGTATTGGATTTGGGTACTATAAATGTAAAAGGAAAAGCAAACGGTGTAAGCATATATCAAGTAATCGGGGTGGAGGAACAGTAAAATGAAAAAAGCAATTTTAATTGCAGGGCTTGTAGCGGTCTTGGGAATATCAGGAGTGTTTTCGTATGGTACTACGGATCAAGTGAACTGGTTGCAAGCAGAGAAAGCTGAATTTTTGGATGAAGGTTCGGATTTTGTAATATATACTCGTGGAGATCATGGAGAGGGAGTTTTAGATATACAGGGAAAAGACATGATTAAATACGGGCAGTATTCTCTTGTTGAAGAAAGTGAAGGATTTTTTAGGACATCGGGAAAAAATATTTTTTATGATGAAGAAAATAAGAACAGCCATCCAAAGGTGCACAATATCTTTTATAAGGGAAGCACCATTTTTCCTACAGATGAATATGAATATATGTCTGTTGTTAAAGAAGGTATGATTTTTGCTCAAAAGAATGGTAAACTCGGATTTTTGAAAAGCAACGGAAAGGTTGCCGTAGATTTTAAATATGATTATGCAGAAGATTTTAACAAAGGCGTAGCAGTAGTAGGCCTGCTTAATAATGAAAATATAATGTATGGAGTTATAGATAAAAGCGGTAAAGTTATTGTACCGCTAAAGTACAATTATGTTTCAAAAATGAATGAAGGATACTATCTATTTGCAAAAGAAATTGGTGGACTGCTGAAATACGGACTATTGGATATAAGCGGGAAGGAAGTTATATCTGCAAAATATGACGGTATGTTTTTACTTGAGGGGAAAAATATGATTGTCATGCTTAAAGATGGAAGTAAGAAAAAATTTGGAATAATAGATGTTAATGATAAAATTGTGCTGAAGATAGAGTATGATTTTATAGGTGCGTTAAGTGATGGTGCATACTTAATCGGCAAGGATAACAAATTCGGTTATGCGGATGTGAACGGTAAGGATATTGCAAAACTTAATTTTGATGCGGCTATGGATTTCAGTGAAGGTATTGCAGCCGTAGAAAAATCAGGGAAGTGGGGATATATAGATAAAAGCGGTAAGGAAATTATCTCTTTCAAATTTGATGAAGCTTCACAGTTTAGGGATGGATATGCAATCGTTAAACTGGGCGAAAAATATGCAATAATAGATAGAAACGGAAAATCGGTATTAAATGCGATATATGACGGCATAATACGAAAGAAAGACGGAAATTACATCTTGACGGCAGGTAATCGTTTCACGTTGATGGATAAAGCATTACATACTGTTTTATCGGATTATGATTATATAAATTCTGCCAATAACAATTACCTTGTAAAAAAAGCGGACAAGTATGGAATAATTTGGAATAAGGCACCTAATTATCAAAATACGTCTATTATACTTTCCAAATTTGATATGGAAATTAACGGAACATTTGTGCAAAATAATGCTTATCTAATCAACGGCTCAAACTATATTCGGCTTAGAGATATGGCATTTTTTATGAAAAATACGGGAGCGAAATTCAGCGTAGATTATACGGATGAACTTAAGAGGATTGATATAGAAAAAAATAAAGATTATCAAGGCGATAAGCTGACAACTATCAAGGAGTTCGGTGCGGGAGACAGTTTCTGCAAGTCAAATGCCGAACTTTACGTGGACGGCAAGATATACAATCTTGACAGTTATAACATAAACGGAAACAATTATTACAAATTAAGGGATCTCGGAACGGTTTTAGGGTTCTCTGTAGATTGGAATGAGGTTAATAAACGGGTGTTGATAGAGGCAAGATAAAAGAGAGGTGTTAAATTTAATATGAAAAAAATTTCTATATTATTGGTAATTGCTATGCTGTTTTCTTTGTTTAGTACGTGCGCATTTGCAAACGATAATGTAAATATTGCAGGGACTTTGGCAAAAATAGCTGAAATCAGAGGGGATGCGAGTATAGTAAATGATGCTGCAAAAAAAACTATGAAAGCTTTTAAAAACATGAAGCTTTCCGAAGGTGATACTGTTGTAACTACCAAAGATGCTCAAGTCAGATTGTTTTTGGAAAACAAGATACTTGTTATAGTAGAAGGAAATTCAGAGGTAGTTGTAAGCAAAAATTCAAAAAATAAAGTAACTCAAGGCTACGAAAGGTTACTTGACCTGAAAAAGGGAAGTTTGGTAGTAATAGCAGACAAAAAACTACAAAATCAGGAAAAATTGGAAGTAAAGACACAGACCATGGTAGCAGGTGTCAGAGGAACAAGTTTTGGAATAGTTAATAAGCCCGACCATTACTATATAGAAGTATATGAAGGAGTAGTTCAGCTTGCTCCGAACAAAGAATACTATGCAAACGATTCTGCTATCAGCAATTTAAAACCGATTCTTATAACAAAGCAACGTACAAAATTGATTAAATACGGAAATTTTGTAAACGATTATCGTTTAGAACCGAAGAAAACTCAAGAACCTTTGATATATCCGAACACACTTTTACGATTTAAAGAAGAAGAAAAGTATTACGGAAAATATATGGCAGGTCAAAAACAGGACATGGCAATAAAACCTGATTCTGCTAAAACCATGACATCAAGGATGGGAGAAGTGCTCGGCTACAATTTCACTTTTGAGCGTGCATATGATTTTAATAAAAAAGAAAATATAGTAGCGAAAAACACCTCAACATCATCAAACCCGTCGAGCAGACCTGAACCGCAAACACCACCGTCTTTACCAAGTATCAACTACTATAACGAACTTGTGTTTGATGGAAACTACACTGCCGATGCAACTATTTCAGGTGGTATACAAACTATTAAATTAAAAATAACAAATGGTAAGATAAATGATTTGCGCATACCTACGCTTACACATATTCCAAATAATATAGGATTAGCAGCACGAGAAATTGAAAGCACTAATATAATAAGTTCAGCATTACGCCAATCGGAAGATGCGAATGTAAAGCAATTCGTTGAAGGTATAATAAAGGCTATAAATAACGGACCATTTTATGATTCGATACCGGTAGGTAACGGTCAACATTGGTACGGATATGCTAGAGGAAACGAAAGATATGACTGGCTGCGTCCTTCCGGTACTCATGTAGGACCTATGGCAGTCAAGATTTCTGTAACATCAAATAATATAACAGCCATAGAACATAAAAATTTTGGTGATGCCGACTCTTTGAGACCGGCAAGCGGTACATATGCACCTATACGAAATGCAGTAGTACATTATCATAACACTGATTTAGTAAAAAAAGCAATATTACATGGAGCAAATGCAAGCGGACTTTCTGATTCCGAAAAAGCTACCGCAAGAGATATTTATAGCGATGTGATAAACGGTGCGACAAGTTCCGAGGAAATAAAAAAACGTCAAAAAAGCGCTATAGGATATGTGAATGCTATAGAAAATGCCATCCAAAGATCTCGATCAAATTATATTACGGTAAATTCAAGAAAACTTCTTTATTTAGCTATAAATCCGGTTGAATTTGAAAATAAAGTTTTTTACAAAAGTGCTTCTGATGATTTGAGCAATGTAAATTTACCTGCATCATTTATAGATGACAGTACAGGTGCTGTTACACAGGGTACGGTTACACTTGCTAATTTAGCAGATGCAGGAATTGAAATCAAGGGCGATGCTTTTAGTTATAACAGCGCTAATAACAAGTTGACGCATACAAAAAGTTTAAGTGATTATTCAGCAATGTCTAAATTTGATTTGTCATTTACCCATCCGAGCGGGTTTGAATACGCAACAATGATACCTGTTGTTAGAGGGGTGGATACGGCAGCAGCAAAGATACCTGCAAAGAAACTTATAATTGGTAAAAATGCTAAAAACTATGAATTTCCTTTATGGAGGAGAGGGGGAAGCGGTTCAACTATCCCAAGCTATGGCCATAATTACTTAATTAGGGAAATTCCTGATTTTATGAATTCGGGAAATTTTGATGTACTTAAGATATTAGGTGAAAACGGTGCTGAATTTGATTTGACAAAAGGATATAACAAAAATCCTGCAGGGAAAACTCAAATTGTAGTAGATAACAATCAGATCGTCAAAAACACCCATGATTTCCCGAACTTTAAACTGTTGAACAATCCGCTTCCGCAAGAGCCTGCATATAGATTAAGTGAAGTATATGGTAACGCTACGTTTCTTATGAACTTGATTAAATTTGGCAGGATTCAAAAAGATCTGTTTGATTTGAATTTAAAGATAGTTTTAACACAAGGCGATTTAATAGACGAAGGCCAGTGGAATGCGGCAGATCCGTCAGGTACAGGACCGCAGGCTGTTATACCGCTTCAAATATACGAAAGAGGAAATAGTGCTCCGTATAATCAATTCAGCAAAAGTTCCTTGCGTGAATGGGGATTTTTTACGGAAAAATATTTCGATAAACCCGTGTCTGCTGCAGATATTGAAAGATACAGGGCGGCAGGGTATTCAGATTCGAATCCTGAAAAACTAAAATTGTATATAAGAGTCTGGAACGGAACGGGAGTTGAAGAAAAGATAGATACCAAAATAGAATTACCTGTGGTACTTCAATAAAAATTAAGAAGCTAATAGTTAAGAAATATTAGTATCTGATACAAAATCATATGCTCAAAAAACCGACTTTTCAGTCGGTTTTTTGTATTAAATCAGACGGTAAATTTTTATCGGTTTAGAATCTGTCGCTTTCGTTTATAATATTTCTTAGGAAGCCGCCGGTTAATTGCTTTTGTGTAGTTGAAGTTTTGCATGTAGGAGTAGTAATTTTTT
Organism: Eubacteriales bacterium; assembly: GCA_052173355.1. Taxonomy (GTDB): domain Bacteria; phylum Bacillota; class Clostridia; order Peptostreptococcales; family Anaerovoracaceae; genus JABZIP01. The sequence continues at coordinate 20,824 of JBQMYS010000017.1, forward strand.
TAGAGTTTATAGATTCATCTTCGTTGATGGAATAAGTAAACAGGATTGCGTCTTTTTTAAGTTCTATAAATGTTAAATTGAGATTTGAAATGAAATCGAGTCTTTCGGGGGTTATAGATAATTTTAAAACTTGTCCGAATATGTTGGTTTTTACATATGAAGGCAACTCGATTTTTTCCAAAGCTATTTCAAGCAAACTTTTGAGTTTTGTAACTGAATTTATCATAGCGCCTTTTAAATCTTTGTTGTTTACACGCTCGTTGAATTTTAATTCCGCTTTGATATTACCGCCGGAAAAGGAAAGTGATTGTATTTCAAAAGTAAAAGAAACATCAATTTTACCTAGCAGTTTTTTTGGTATCGCAATTACATCAAGAGTGATATAATCATCGAAAAAATCAAAATCGTATTGCGAAACAATAGATGGTATCTTTACTGTATTCAAAAAATCTGAAAGCTTGGCTTTAAGCAGTTCGGTAGGAATGTTGAAAAGCCCGCATGCAATATCATTTTTATCCTGACTTTCCAAAAACTTATAAATAGTATCTTTTTCATTAACGATGGTTGTAAGTATTAAGTTAAGCTCTTTATTTGTCATTTTTTTACCTTTCAAAAATCGATTGTTCCTTAAATTTCTTCCACAAACAGTACGGCATTATGAAGTTCTATTTGCTTCATAAATTCTTTTGATGAAATTGAATGGGGCAATTTAAGTGTTAAGTGGAATGCAAGCCCTGAAGAAGTGATTGCAGGTGTAGAACTGATGTGTTTTTCGAGAATTTTTATGCCTTGTTCCTGAATGTCGGAGGAAAGTATTTTTAGTGATTGCAAGTCGGCAAGTTCAATATATATGTTTAAGAGCTTGGCATTACTGTATATTATATCTTCAACTTTAGGTAGCAATGCAAGGCTTAGAAAAATCAATATTGTTGCAAAAAAAGCGGCACTGTAAAATCCTATTCCTATGGTAAGTCCAAGGCAAGCTGATGCCCAAAGACCGGCGGCTGTAGTAAGACCTTTGATTCTATGTTTTCCTGTTGCGAATATAGTACCTGCACCTATGAAGCCCATGCCTGTGATTATTTGCGCACCGAGTCTTGCAGGATCTGCGTGCGGGGCTATTTCCATGCATATATATTGACCTGTAAGCGTGCTTAAAGTTGCAGCAACACAAATTAGAATATGAGTTCTAAATCCCGCAGGGTGACTGTTTATACCGCGTTCAAGCCCGATTATACCACCTGCGATAAATGAAATTATTAACCTGAAAAATACGGAAAGCGGATTTAAATCGTGAAGCATATACATTAGAGGGAAATGTCCGTATAAAATATCAAAAATTGTTTGCATATATTTTAACTCCTTTATAAAGCGTATTATATCATATTCCATGCTGATAGGAAATAGCGCTTATAAATTCGATAATTGTTTATAATTTTGCTATTTGTGGGTAATAATATTTAATAATTAAATTATTTTGACTTTGACTCGAAAAGATGTTGCCATAGGAGGTATTAAGTGAAAGGTACAGTTGTAGGAACTTGGGTTAAAACATTAAGGAATCTTTACCCTGAATATGTTAATGAAAATATGAGAAGTGCAGGAATAAATCCGGACGTTCCGATTTCACCTTTCGACAATATCGACGATGATAAAGTTCATAAATTCATAGGTTCGCTTGCATCTGATTTAAAAATTTCTACTGCGGAGCTTTGGGGAATTATTGGTAAAGATAATGTAAAAGCGTTTTATGAATCGTATACTTTGCTTTTTAACAAAGATAATTTATTTCATTTTTTGTCTTCTATGAATTATGTGCATCAGATTGTAAGAAAAAAAGTTCCGGGTTCAAATCCGCCGGCACTTGATGTCGAGGTAATATCGAAAAACAGCATATATTTTACATATAGGTCAAAGAGAAATATGTTCGATTACTTTTTAGGATTGCTTGTAGGTGGAAAAGAGCATTTTAACGAGGATTTGAAAGTAGAAGAAGTAGAAAGAACCGACGGCATGTTGAAGCTGAAAATAACATTTCCGTATGAGCTTAGACAGACAAAGAAATATAGACTCAATCAACTGTTGTCATTTGGATTTATAAAAGATTTCGGTTTGAAAGTTGCTTTGTTAGGTGCATTGATATTTTTGGGAGCAATGTTCATATTACCTATTGGAACGGTTCAAAGCAATGCGCCACTTGTATATGTTGCGATTAGCGCATTATCTACATATTTAAGTTTTTTTGTTCTTTCAATGCCGCTTAGACGATTAAAAAAGGAAGTAGACAGTATAAATGATAAAAATTTTCTTGTAGCAACGGACTTGCGCACAGGCGGGGACTTTATTGAAAAATTTAGTAAATCCGTAAGTTCGCTGAAAAAATTGGTTTCGGAAGATTTTACGGAATTCAGTTCTATGACCGAGGAACTTCAAGGGTTTGGATATGATTTGCGAAATATAGCGGAAAATATGGATAAAAACAGCAAAGGAATATCCGAAGTTGTCGGGCAGTTGGAAGAAACTGTGCATTCGCAAGCTGTTGAGGCGGAAAAAATAGTGGAAGTTCTGCATGAAAACTTGGAAGGACTTACTAATCTTTCGATGGAAGAAAATGAAAGCAAGACCGAATTGGAGACGGTTTTGGTTGATATAAGCGAGTCGTTTGCAGGACTTAATCGTACAGTACATTCAATGCACGATATTATGTCGCAATTTGAAGAACTGAAAAATAATAGTGAGCAAATAACAAGTCGCGGCAGAGAAATTGAAAAAGTTGCCAAATTTGTATCGGATATATCATTTCAGACGAATTTGCTTTCGCTTAATGCATCCATAGAGGCGGCAAGAGCAGGCGAGGCGGGAAAAGGTTTTAATGTAGTTGCCGAGGAAGTGAGAATGCTTGCAGATCAATCAGCAGGAGCTGCGGAAGATATTAAAAACAGCATATTCGGCTTTTTGAGTGAAATTGAAATGATAGCTACAAAGATAAATGAGCAGTATAAAAATGTAAGCGAGCAAAGCGAGTTTATACAAAATTCGGTTGAGCAGACTAAGCTGAGCAATGAAAAATTGGAAAAAATAGGTGAAAAAATGCTCCAATCGGTAGCAACACTTGAAGAACAAACAGAGAAGATAAATCAGGTGTTCAACTTTATACAGGCTCAAGCGGCGGCTTCCGAGGAAAATTCGGCAGCTACTCAAATAGTTGGAGATAATGTCAAGGGATTCATAAATGAGTTAAGTTTGCTTACAAGCGGAATACAGCAGTTTGGAGAATTAACAGCAGAATTTAGGGAATTTATATTAGCATATAAGATTTAATCTTGTCAATAATAGGGCTAAGTTGTAGAATTAAATGCGAAAAAGGAAATAAAAATTCTTTTTCCGCATTTTTTTATTTCGTGAAAGGACTGTAAAAACCAACAAAATTAAGGATTTAAACTAAAAATAAAAAATAGAAAAGCAGGGTTAGTAACGGAGAGGAAGTATAAGAATTTCATATATTATGACATAAATATATCTGTATTTGAAGAATTGATAATTTGGTTGTCGCAGTTTCAAGGGGTGGAAAATGAAGAATAAAAAATTGTATGTGGTAATTATACTGATTAGTTTTTCGGGAAGTATATATCTACTAACTA
>JBQMYS010000018.1:0-23943 GCA_052173355.1 Eubacteriales bacterium
AAATACGATGAAGCGGACTATTTTTTAAAGCATACTTTGATTAGATATAAAGGACAGTGGGGTTTTGTAGAAAATGAATATTTGCTTAAGCCACAAGTTCAAGATATGATTAAAAAAACGCTGAAAATGGATAAAATTTTTAAAATTGCATTGCCTGTAGTCGGTGTAAGTGTATTGATAATTATTGCAATAGTTGCTTTGATGCTTTCAAAGAAGAAAAAGAATTCTATGGCTATCGAACTATGAAAAAGTTACTTTTACATAGTTGTTGCGGACCTTGCAGTACGGCTGTAATAGAAAGACTTTTAGGGGAATTTGATATAACGGTTTTTTATTATAATCCCAATATAACAGATGAGCCGGAATATTTACATAGACGTGCAGAACAGGAAAAATTTTTAAAAAAGCATAATGAAAAAGCGCCTGAAAATCAGGTTAAATTTTTGGAAGGCGATTATTTAGTGGAAGAATTTTACAAAGCGGCAAGCGGTTTTGAAAATGAAAGAGAAGGCGGGCTAAGATGTGCCAAGTGTTTTGAGCTTCGTTTGGAAAAAACCGCATATGCCGCGCGAGAATTTGATTTTGACGTCTTCGCGACAACGTTGACGGTAAGTCCGCACAAAAACTATAAGTTGATTTCGGAAATAGGAAACAGAATATCTAAAAAGTACAATGTTGATTTTCTTGATTTGGATTTTAAGAAAAAGGCGGGATACCAAAGGAGCGTAGATCTTTCAAAAGAGTACGGCCTTTATAGACAAAATTATTGCGGTTGTGAATTTTCTAAATGGTTTTTGAGGGATAATGAAGTACGTTGATGTAGTTGTGGCAAATTCAAACGAGAGTACGGATCGTTATTACACATATGAGTGCGAAGAAGATGGTATTAACGTAGGAAATCTTGTAAATGTAATGTTTGCAAGAACAAAAAAGCCGATTCTCGGGGTTGTTGTTAAAGTTTACGATGAAAAACCGAAAGAAGAAATTAAATATAGGCAGGTAATCGATATAAATCCCGAAGTTTCTTTAAACATGGAGATGGTATCAACTGCCGTTTTTTTGCGTGCTCGCTATCTTTGTAGATATATGGAAGCTTTAAGCTTGTTTTTCCCCAGTGGCAAACCTTCAAAACGCGGAATCAGGAGAGTGCCGTATAAGGGATTGGAAAAAAAATTAAAGTTGACGCGGAATTTAAAATTTGAATTAAATGATGAACAAATGCGAGCGTTTGAGTGTATAAAAGAAGATATGCTGGATGAAAAGGGCAGCATATTTTTAGTGCAAGGTATTACCGGAAGCGGAAAAACCGAACTTTACATAAAAAGTATTGAGTTTGCTGTTGAAAAAGGAAAGACAGCACTGGTACTTGTGCCGGAAATAACGCTGACAACTCAGATGGTACTTCGCTTTGCAGAGCGATTCGGACTTGAAAATATAGCGGTTCTTCACAGCAGGTTGTCTTTGGGCGAACGGTATGATGAATGGCAAAGAATTAGAAACGGCAAGGTGCGTATAGTAATCGGAGCACGCTCCGCAATTTTTGCACCGCTTGAAAATATAGGAATAATAGTTTTGGACGAGGAGCACGAAGCAAGTTATAAGTCGGATAAAACGCCTAAATATGAAACGGTGGATGTGGCAGTTAAAAGGGCTAAATATTATAATGCTGTGGTAATGCTCGGAAGCGCAACTCCAAGTATAATTTCTAAAAAGCGCGCATTTGACGGTATATACAAGCTTATAAAATTAAATAAACGATATAACGGCAATAAATTACCTACAATCGAAGTGGTCGATATGAGGCAGGAACTGCGAATTGGAAATACGCACATGATTAGCAGTTTGCTTTATGAAAAAATCAGCAATATGCTTGAACTTAAAAAGCAGATTATTTTATTTTTAAACAGGCGCGGATATTCGACGGTTATTGTCTGTAAGGATTGCGGTATTGTAATGAAGTGTGAAAATTGCGATATTACGCTTACTTATCACAAAGAGGACGGACTTGCGCATTGTCATTATTGCGGGAAAAAAGTAAGAGTTCCGAATATGTGCCCTAATTGCAGCTCAGATAGATTGCAAGGACTTGGAATGGGCACTGAAAAAGTGGAAGAACAGATATGCGAAATGTTTACGAAAGCTCGAGTTGAGAGATTGGATTTGGATAGTGCGCGCAAAAAAGGCAGTATAGAAAAAATACTCGATGATTTTAACAATAATAAAATAAATATTTTGATAGGTACGCAGATTGTTGCTAAAGGACTTGATTTTAAAAATGTGGGGCTTGTAGGTGTAGTTCTTGCAGATACCGGACTTAATATACCGGATTTTAGAGCAAGCGAAAAGACGTTTCAGTTGATAACGCAGGTAGTCGGTAGAGCAGGTAGAGGCGATGAAGAAGGATGTGCGGTGGTGCAGACGTATCAGCCGCAAAACATAGCTATTACCTGTGCGGCAAAAAACGACTATGACGGATTTTACAAAGAGGAAATAGAGTTTAGAAAGCATATGATGTATCCTCCGTTTTGTGATTTGTTGCAGGTAATAGTTATATCCGATTCTGAGGGTGCGTGTATGAAAATATCTGCACAGCTATATGAAAAATTGATATTTGAATTAAAGAACATCGAAATAAGTGATGTATTTATGCCGCAAAAACTTTTGTGGAGTGAGCAAAAAGCGCATTATAGATACGGAATACTGATAAAATGTCCGAAAAACAGCAGGCAGGATTGCCTGGGAGTAATTGCAAAATATAAATTTTTATATAATACGGATAAGAAAAACAAGGTGCAAATAGCGCTGGATGTAAACCCGTACTAACTTTGTTAAAAAAATATCAAACATTCGGTTGATTATTGAAAACAAGGCGCGTATGTGATAAAATATGGGGTATTAAAGTATTATGAAACTTACTATAAAGTGAGCAGTCAGATCATAATAAAAGCGGAGGTGCATATGGCGTTAAGGAATCTTGTATTTGAAGGGGATCCTATATTAAGAAAAAAGAGCAAAGAAGTAAAAAATGTTGATGACAGGATTCGAATGATACTTGATGACATGATTGAAACTATGCGTGCAAGTAACGGTTGCGGTATAGCCGCACCGCAGGTAGGAATATTGAAAAGGATGTTTGTAATCGAACCGGAACCGGATAAAATAATAGAACTTGTGAATCCGCAAATCGTTGAGCAGAGCGGTTCAGCTTTTGAGTATGAGGGGTGTCTTTCAGTACCTGAACTGGTTGGGAAAGTCGAACGTCCTACATATATAAAGATACGCGGTCTTAATAGATTTGGGAAAGAAGTGGAGTACGAAGCTTACGATTTTGAAGCTTCGGCTTTTTGCCATGAAAACGATCATTTGGATGGAATTCTTTATATCGACAAAGCTGAAGATATTAGAACTGCCGATGAACTTGCAAGTGAGGAAGAAGCCCATGGATAAAATCTGTTCCCGCAAAGAAAAAATTGTTTTCATGGGGACTTCAGGGTTTGCGGAAGTTGCACTGCGCGCACTGTGTAAGGCAGGGTATGATGTCGGAATGGTAATTACAAAGGCTGACGTGCAGAAAAATAGAGGTAAAAAACTGCTTGCCTGTGAAGTTAAGAAAACGGCATCTGAACTTGGACTTACAGTATTACAGCCGGAAAAACTTACCGGTAATGACGAAGTTTATGATGAACTTTTGAAATATGCCCCGGATGTTATAGTGGTAGCGCAATATGGAAAAATTTTACCAAAAGAAATCATAGATTTGCCTAGATACGGATGTATAAATATCCATGCATCACTTTTACCTAAATTTCGGGGTGCGGCACCTATTCAAAGAGCGATAATGTCGGGAGATGAGATAACAGGAGTTACACTTATGAAAATGGATCTCGGTCTTGATACAGGGGATATTATTGCTAAAAATAGTGTACCTATAGGTAAAAAAAATGCGAACGAGCTTTTTGAGGAACTTGCGAAAGTCGGTGCTGATTTACTGTTAAAAATGTTGCCTTCGATATTTGAAGGAACTGCAAGCTTTGAAAAACAAGATGAAGCTTGCGCTACATATGCGCAAATGATTGAAAAAAGCGAGGGGAAATTGGACTTTTCAAAATCTGCGAAGGTTTTAGAGCGTCAGATTAGAGCTATACCGTCTTATACATACTGTGATGGTGAATTGTTAAAAATTTGGCAAAGTGAGGCTTATGAGGATTTGGAAAATGACAAAAAAGCTAATGTCCCAAATGGTGGGATTACGGAAATATCAAAAAAAATATTAAAGGTCAAATGCGGTCAAGGTGAACTGTCGTTTACCGAAGTGCAAATGCCGGGGAAAAAAAGGATAAGCGTAGCGGATTTTTTAAATGGAAATCAGCTTAGAGCGGATACGGTTTTCGGATAGCTACTATGATTTCATATAATAAGATAGAGTATAAATTTCATAAATTTGGAAAAGGAAAAGGAAAAGGAAAGGAAAAGGAAAGGAAAAGGAAATTTAAAATGGATGCAAATAGAAAAACAGCGTATTATGCGCTTCTTGATGTTGAAGCAAAAAAATCGTATTCGAATATAGCACTGAATCACCATATTATATGTGGAAAACCCAGCAAGCCGTCGTTTGTAAGGGAACTTGTTTACGGTGTACTGGAAAATAAGAAACTTCTTGATTACATTATCGGACAGTTTGTTGAAAATGGCGCAGAGAGTTTAAAAACTGCGGATTTAATAGTGCTTGAAATGGGAATTTACCAGCTTGGATATATGAATTCAGTACCGGAGTATGCGGCGGTAAACGAGAGTGTTGCACTTGCAAAAAGATTTTGTCGCGGTAGAGACGGTATGATAAATGCAGTTCTTAGAAGTTATATTAGAGATAAGCTCAACATAAATTTCCCGGACAGATCGGAAGATGAAATTAGATATTTATCTGTCAGATACTCTTGCGAGGAGTGGATTGTTTCAATGTGGGTAGATCAATACGGAATTGAGGAAACAGAAAAGATACTTGCAGCATCACAAGGAAATCCGGGACTTATAATCAGAGTTAACAGTTTAAAAACAGGAAAAGAAGATTTAGCTCGCAGATTACAGGAGCGAGGCTTTGAGGTTAAAAACAGTACGATATGTGACAGTGCGTTAAAAGTGACAAAAGGTAACGGAATACTTGACGGGCAGCTTTACAAAAACGGTCTGTTTTCTATACAGGATGAAAGCTCTATGAAAACTGTTGAAATGTTTGATCCAAAACCGGGTGAAACAATAATAGATGTTTGCGCGGCACCGGGAGGAAAAACTCTCGCAATAGCTGAACGCATGAGCAACAGAGGAGAGATACTTGCAACAGATATATACCTAAGAAAGCTTGCCATTATAAATAAAGAAGCTGAAAGACTTGGTATTTCAATAGTACGCACGTGGCCATGGGATGCGACAAAAGTGGATTCGGATTTACTTCAAAAAGCGGATAGGGTACTTGCAGACGTACCTTGTTCAGGACTGGGTGTTATAAGAAGAAAACCGGAAGTTAAATATAAGAAAAAGATTTATGAATTTGACAGTTTGCCTAGAAAGCAACTTGAAATATTGAAAGTTGCTGCGCAGTACGTAAAAGTGGGCGGCATATTGCAGTATAGCACTTGCACTATCAATAAAAACGAAAATGAAAAAATTATAAAGGAGTTTTTGCGCAAGAATAAAAGCTTTGTGATACTTGAAGAAAAGCAGTTCATGCCGCATATTGACGGAACTGACGGATTTTATGTTTGCAAAATGCTAAAAGATGGAAGTTTGATTTAATTAGGAGATGAGATGGTTCAGGTAGGGGTAAAGACCGATAGAGGGCTGAAACGAGGAAACAATGAAGATGCATTTTTTGTAATTCCTGAAGACAGGGTTTACATGATAGCTGACGGACTGGGTGGGTACAGTTCAGGAGAGGTGGCAAGCAGACAAACTGTTTCTATTTTAGCTGATTACATAAAGGAAAACCCGATTTCCAAATTGCTGGGAAAAGAAGATATATGCGATTACATTGTTGAAGCTATACAAAAGGTAAACAGGCAGATATGGGAACTTGCAAATAGCAAAAAAGAATATAAAGACATGGCAACTACGCTTGTTTTTGTTTATATAAAAAATGACAAAGCATATATTGCAAATGTCGGGGACAGCAGAGCATATTTGTTTAGAAGTGAGAGGATGCGGCAAGTGACGGAAGATCACAGCATAGTAGCAGATATGATAGCAAGAGGAATGCTCAGCAAAGAAGAAGCACGCGTGCATCCTGACAGAAATCAGCTCACAAAGGCGATTGGTGCGCAAGAATATGTTATACCGAATGTATATGAAATAAAGCTAAAAGCAAATGATTTGATTTTGCTTTGCACAGATGGACTTTACGCTGAGCTTTCAGATGAGGAAATATCAGATATTTTGAATCGAAAAGAAACGATGTCTGAAATATGCACGCAACTTGTGACAGAGGCGAACAGAGCGGGAGGACATGATAATATAACTGTGGTTTGCCTAAAATTGTAATAATCGTAAAACGAATCGGAGGATAGCAGATGAGTAGAAGCTTAGATGGCCGCTACGAGATATTGGAACAAATTGGTGAAGGCGGTATGGCGGTTGTATACAAAGCGCGTGATACACTTTTGAACAGAGATGTTGCTGTCAAAATTCTTAAACCTGAATATACAAAAAATGTTAAGCTTGTAGATAATTTCAAGAGAGAGTCGCAGGCGGCGGCGAGGCTGGTGCATCAAAATATAGTTGGAGTTTATGACGTAGGCAGGCAAGGCAATATCAATTATATTGTAATGGAGCTTGTAGAAGGTGAAATCCTAAGTGACTATATAGCGAAAAATGCACCGCTGGATTATAAAATCGTAGTGGATATAGGAAAGCAAATTGCAGCAGGACTTGCGTTTGCTCATAAAAACAACGTGATACACAAGGATATAAAGCCACAAAATGTTTTGCTTACAAATGAGGGAATAGCAAAAATTACAGATTTTGGAATAGCAAAAATTGAGGGTAGAGCAACAATAGTGGGGAATGCCGATACGGTAATGGGATCGGTACATTACTTTTCACCGGAGCAGGCAAGAGGCGGTTATGTAGATGAAAAATCGGATATATATTCGCTTGGTATAGTGCTTTATGAAATGATTACAGGTAAAGTGCCGTTTGATGGAGATAATCCTGTAAATATAGCATTGATGCAGATAAATGAGGAGATGATTCCGCCATCAAAGCTTGTTGACGGAGTTCCGCCGGTGCTTGAACAGATAATTTTGAAGGCTACGAATAAAATCCAAATAAGCAGGTTTAAGACTGCAAATGAGATGCTCGAAGCTTTGAGAAATGTGGAATTGATTTCAAGCATAGTGGGGGATTCTGTATATTTAAATGCAGGTATTCAAAAAGATGGAATGATTGAGTATTCTGAAGTTGAAAAGCCGGAAGCTGAAGAAATTACAGAATACAAAAAATCCAAGATTATACGTAGAACTAATAAAGAAAAGAAAAAGGAAAGATCAAACGGCAAGCCTTTATTTTCAAGATTGCAAATTATAGCTATAGTGGCGGCTTTGATTTTTGCTATACCTGCAGCTCTGTTTTTGCATGGAATATTCAGTAGTGAGAAGTCTTTTAGAATTCCGGACGTTCAGGGAAAAACTGTAGAAGAAGCAAGAGAATTATTGCAAGAAAAGGGCCTTCAGCTTAAAGAAGGAGATGAAGTTTACAGCAAGGAAGTTGATGAGGGGAAAATAGTTTCACAAACTCCTGAAAGCGGTAAAAAAACCAAGCCCGGAAAAATTATCACTGTAAGCATAAGTAAAGGTACAAAAGAGGGAACTGTACCGAATTTGATGGGAAAAAGCTTTGATGAAGCGGTTGCACTTATAAATAAACATGGGTATTCTGTCGGAGATGTTTCAGTTAAAGATAGTGATGAACCTAAAGATACCGTAATATCACAAAATCCTAAGGCGGGAAAAACTGCAAAAGCAGGCGACACAATAGAATTTACGGTAAGTAAAGGCAAAGTGCCGGGACAAACCAATATGCCTAAGCTTTTGGGTATGACGCTTGAAGAAGCAAAAAAAGCTATGCGTGAAGCGGGGCTAGAAATAGGCAGTATAGAGGAAACTCAAAGTACGGTGTATCCTGCAAATCAAATAGCATGGCAATCTGTTGCATCAAATAAAGACGTTTTAGAAGGAACAAAAGTAGATATAAAAGTAAGTACAGGATCTGAACCGAAGCCGATTGTGCTGGATATTGATTATTCGGAAGCGAAAAACGATGTGTTTTTTATAACAGTTACCGTTACAGATGAAAACGGAACGTTTAACTTAATATCAAGAGAACAGCGGTTCAAGGCCGATGCAAGAGAATCCGTAGTACTTTCAGGTCAAGGAAAAGGATCGGTAACGGTATTGTTTGATAATGAAGTTGTTATTAAAAAATCGGTAAACTTTGCAAACGGAGCAATAGATTGATGAAAGGTCTTGTGACAAAAGCAATATCGGGATTTTTCTATGTTGAAACGCAAGATTTGAACTTAATTGAATGCAAAGCGAGAGGCAATTTAAAAAATGGTAAAAATAAGATTAAAGTTGGAGATGTAGTAGAATTATCCGAAGCTGACAGGGTAATCAGCCAAGTTTTTCCAAGAAAAAATAATTTTATTCGTCCGGATGTTGCAAATGTAGATAGTTTTCTGTTGGTATTTTCGATAAAAGAGCCGGATTTGAATTTGAATTTGCTTGATAAGTTTATAGTAATGTCGGAGGAAACACAGACAGAAGCTGTTATTTGTATAAGCAAGTCTGATTTGGCAAGCGAATATGAAATTGAAAAAATTACCAAGATTTATGATAAATTGTATCAAACGATTTGCTTTAATGTAGACGATACAGATAAAATAGCAAAAATTGAAGAATTGATTGCAGAAAAAAGCGTAGCGCTTACGGGACCGTCGGGATCGGGAAAATCAACTTTGACAAATTTGTTACTTGGCAGAGCAGGCATGCAAATCGGGAGTGTTAGCGAAAAGACAGGCAGAGGCAAGCATACAACAAGGCATTCACAGATTTTTCGTTTAAAAAACGGAGCTAAGCTTTTTGATACTCCGGGATTTACAGCATTTGAAACTGCAAATATGAACGAATGCGATTTAAAACATTGTTATATTGACTTTGCAAGTTATGCCGGCAGGTGTAAATATGATAACTGTAATCATATAAATGAACCGGCATGCAGTATAGTAGATGCTGTGAATAAAGGGGATATAGCTAAAAGTCGCTATGACTCTTATGTCAGACAATTTGCAGAAATAGCAGAAAGGAATAGAAAATGGTAAGGTTGGCACCGTCATTATTGTCGGCAGATTTTTCAAATTTGGGAGCTGATATAAAAAAGATTGAAGATGCAGGAGCGCATTTGCTGCACGTTGATGTAATGGATGGGCATTTTGTACCGAATATAAGCTTCGGTGCAACTGTGATGAAAAGTTTGCAGGGAAAAACAAAGCTTCCTTTTGATGTGCATCTGATGATTGAAAGGCCGGATGATTATATTGCAGATTTCGTGACCGAACAAACCGAATTTATAATCGTTCACGAAGAAGCCTGTATACATCTTAACAGAACTGTAAATTATATTAAATCTTTCGGAGTCAAGGCGGGGGTTGCTCTCAATCCTGCTACAACTTTGAGAACTTTGGATTATATGTTTGATGATATTGATTTAGTTTTAGTAATGTCCGTAAATCCGGGATTTGGAGGGCAAAAGTTCATGGAGCCGGCTATCGAAAAAATCAAAGCACTTCAAAGTATAAAAAAAGCGCACAATTTGAATTTTGAAATAGAGGTTGATGGAGGTATAGGCAAAGATAATGTGAAGCGCGTGGTTGAAGCCGGGGCAACTATTATAGTTGCAGGCAGCGCAATATTTAAGGCGGAAGATATAAAGATGCAAACAAAAAAAATCCTAGAAAATATTAACAAATTTTAACTTGATAAAGTATTCATATTACTATATAATTAAGTGTATAAGTTGTGTAATGCAATGAAAGTTTAAAAGGAGGCAAGTGGAATGGTTAAATTGCTCATTGGTAAAAAAGGGACAGGAAAAACTAAAATGATAATAGACCTCGCAAATGAACATGTCGAGGTGGCCAAGGGAAATGTAGTATTTATAAATAAAAATCAAAGGCTCATGTGTGACATTAAGCATAAAATAAGAGTTGTATGCATGGAGGATTTTCCCAACATTACAAATAGCGATGAGTATATAGGGTTTTTATACGGAATAATAAGCGGAGATCACGATATAGAAACTATTTATATAGACAGTATTTTAAAGCACGCAGATGTAAATCTTGAAGATATAAAAGAATTTTTACATAGACTTAGCAATATGTCGAAGCGTTATGAAATCGAATTTGTTGTTAGTTTAAGTGCTGATAAAGAAGAACTTAAGGAACTGGATTTCGAAAAGTACGAAATATTAAACTAAGAGTATATGAAGAAATGGTAACGGTGAGAATATTCACCGTTATTTTTCTTGTAAGATAAATATTTTTAAAAGGCCAGAATATATGATATGAGTTTACTAAAAAAATTAGATGATATTTTAGAATCCGCACGAGCGGAGTTTAGCGAATTGAAAAAAGAATTGCAAATAAAGAAAGCATCGCAGGCAGTAGAACTGTTTTGTGATTATGATATAGAAAAATATGGTAATAAAGATGATATATTGAATACATTTTTTTTAGGTAATAATTTAGAATTTATGAAATTATTACTTTACGGAGATTTTACAGGAAAGGTCCAACTGGTTTACATTGATCCTCCATTTTTTTCAAAAGCGAAGTACGATGCTTATGTAGGCTATAAGGGATACAAGGTTAAGAATACGGCTTATACAGACTCGTTTTCCGGATTGGATGAGTACATCAAGATGCTTTCTTTGAGACTTTTTTGCATGCGGGAATTGCTTTCGGACAGAGGCAGTATATGGCTGCATTTGGATTGGCATGCTGCACATTACATGAAGATTGTCATGGATGAGATATTTGGAGCGGATAATTTTGTAAATGAGATAATTTGGTCGTATAAATCAGGCGGTAGCGGTAAAAGAAGCTTTTCCAAAAAACACGATACGCTTCTTTTTTATTCAAAAACAAAGAACTATTATCTGGATATTCCAAAGGAAAAATCTTATAACAGAGGCTTGAGTCCTTACAGATTTAAAAATATTAAAGAATACGAAGATGAAATAGGTTGGTATACACTTGTAAATATGAAAGATGTTTGGCATGTTGATATGCTCGGAAGAACTTCCAAAGAAAGAACCGGATATATGACACAAAAACCTGAAAGTTTGATGGCTAGAATACTTGAAAGCTGCTCAAAGGAGGGCGACATTTGTGCTGATTTTTTTTCGGGATCGGGAAGCTTCGCAATCGCCGCGGCAAAACTTGGAAGGAATTGGCTTGCCAGCGATTTCGGAACTGCGGCAGGAGCTATAATGCGAAAACGGTGTTTAAAAAATTTAGAAAATTTTGCAATAGTATATAAAAGTAATAAAAAAGTAAGAAATATTTTGGAGATTGCCATTGAAAGATTTGAAAAAGAATATATAATTAAATTGGTAGGAGTTTCGAATACTATTAAGGAAATAGATGTTTGGGGAGTATACGAAATAGAAAAAAATAGAAACTATCGAATAATTCAGCAAAGAAATCGAGATGAAGCAGGTATGCTCAATGACAGAATTGAAATTGCAGGCTCGGAATGTCAAAAAAACTATGCTGTTTTGGCGATAGATATATTCGGAAATATATATGAGAAAGAATTTATTTTGGAGGGTATTTATAAATGATAAATACAAAGGGAGAAATTGAGAAATTTAAAGCACTTGCCACGAAAGATGCGAAGGATTTTTTTATAGATTTTTTGCTCGTAGCCATAGCCTGTTTCATGGGAGGGTTTGCGATAGTTTGCATAATGATACCGTCAGGGCTTTCTACCGGAGGTCTGACGGGTTTTATCAGAATATTACAACAATATCTTCCGATGAATTTTTCCGCTATGTATTATATAGGGGCGATAACGATATTGACGATTTGCATATTTGCTATGGGAATGAGAGAAGCAAGAAAAATTGCGCTCATGTCGCTTATGTATCCTACAGCGATTTTTGTGCTCGAACAAATGCATTTTAAACTGCTTGACGGTACGGATCTTTTGTTATCGGCAATATACTGCGGTGTTTTTTTAGGAATTGGTAACGGCATAGCGTTTTCAAGAGGTTATTCTTCAGGAGGTTCCGATACTGTTGCTAAATTGGTGCAATATCTCTTTTTACCACATGTAAGTTTGAGTAAAATACTGATGGCTATAGATGCGCTGATAATCATTTTAGCAGGGTTTGTATTTGGCAGAGATATAGCCTTGTATGCGCTTATTACTACTGTGATTGCATCCAAATGTACGGATTTTGTTTTGTTCGGTTTGGAAACTAAAATAGTTAAAGTTGAAGTTATTACGGATGAATCTGAAGAAATCTTAAGGTATATAATGCAGGATATGTATCGCGGCGCTTCTGTGGAAAAGATAATAGGTGCATATTCGGGAAAACCTAGGAATAAACTTGTTGTTTTGTGTTCACCGCGCGAAAGTATCAAGCTCAGACAGTATATTGCAAAAGTCGATGAATGTGCATTTGTTACCATTACACATATGGACGGAGTATGGGGAAATGGGGCAGGATTTAACAATATAGATAAAGAATGCTAAAGTTTAGGAGGTAGTGATTATGAAGAAAGTTTTTGCATTAGCTATGAGCTTGATTTTAATGTTAGGACTTACGGGGTGTGGACAAAAAGAGGGTGATTATGACGGTTCTTGGGCTATCAGTCAAATTGCGAGCACTTTGAATAAGAGCATTAAAAACGGAACTACTATCAAAAATATGCAACTAATTACAGAAATATCTAAAGATACCATGTATCCTAAAGATCCGCCATCACAGATAATTTCAAATTTTGAAGCGGTGGTAAAGAATTCGGATTCATTTAAAAACTTAAAATTCAGTTACAGAGCTTTTCAGGAGAACGGAAAGGTCGAAGAAGTAGAAAGTCAGACCAGTTATAAGGGATTTTACATAAACGTATTTTATCCGAGCATACAATATAACGAAGTGCATCCTAAAACGATTAAGAAGATAAAGATAAGTGAGGATTCAGGACTTACGAAGTACATAGTTGAATACAAAGCAACTCATTATTCAAGAAGATATGAGTGGGAATATGCAGATG
The DNA here is from genome assembly GCA_052173355.1 of Eubacteriales bacterium. Lineage (GTDB taxonomy): Bacteria > Bacillota > Clostridia > Peptostreptococcales > Anaerovoracaceae > JABZIP01. The sequence continues at coordinate 13,331 of JBQMYS010000018.1, forward strand.
TTCTTGAAGATTATGAAGTGTTTGTAATCGATTCAAAGGGCATAATAGTGGATTATCAGGCAATAACAAAGTGGAAAAAGGATGGACTTAAGCATACGAGCGACCTTAGGGCAAAGGTGGTAAGTTACGAATTATTTGATTAAAACAACGAGGAAAGGTATTTTAGATGGCATTATCGCAAAAAAGACAAAAGAAGATAGCTGTGGTTAATGATTTTAGCGGTTACGGGCGTTGTTCTATAACTGTGGCGTTGCCGATAATTTCAGCACTAAAAGTTCAGTGTTGCCCTGTACCGACGGCTGTTTTTTCTAATCATACAGGTTTTTCTAGCTTTCATATGAATGATTACACTAAGTATATGGTACCGTATTATCAAGAATGGGAAAAACTGGGACTTGAATTTGATGCGATTGCAACAGGATTTTTGGGATCAAGTGAACAAATTGAGATAGTGTCGGATTTTATTGAACGTTTTAAAAGAGAAAATACGATTGTACTGATAGATCCTGTAATGGGAGATTATGGAAAACTTTATCCTACATATGATTGTAAACTTGCAGGCAGAATGGTGGAACTTCTAAGATACGCTGATATTTTGATGCCGAATTTAACAGAAGCTTGTATATTAACAGGTGAGGACTATGAACGTAATCATGATAATTTCAGCTTTGAGAATATGTGTGCGCAGCTGTGTGAAAAAGGTCCTGAGCAAATCGTAATTTCCGGAATTGAAAAAAACGGAAAATTTGGGAACTATATGTATAAAAAAGGAAAGGGTGGAAAGTTAATCGAATCTTGCAAAATAGGCGAGTCAAGATCGGGTACCGGAGATATTTTTTCTGCAATAATAGCGGCAGATGCGGTTAATGGGGTTGATTTTGAACATTCAATTAAGCATGCGGCGGATTTTATAGTTAAGACGATAAAAAAGACCATGGAATACGAACTAACAGCTGAAGAAGGTATTTGCTTTGAAGAATACTTGGACGAAATCGGAGGATTTTAATTATGGAAATGGATAAAAAACGAGATTTATTTAATCCAATAATTTTTTGTATAGGAACGATAAGTGTTTACAGTATAATTGAAGGCATTATGAGAATTTTGTTCAGTGTTCTTTTGACTGACGATCAGTACAATTCCATGAGTTCGTACATACCTGATACATTGATGTGCGCAGCTTGTTTACTCTTTTATATACCTTGTCTTTATTACTTGAAAAAGAAGTATAATATACCTGTATTTGACTTTCCGAAAGAAAAGATGAATGCCGGATTATTGATAGCGGCAACTTGCATAATTACATTGGGAGTAAGCGGTATAACAAGCAAATTTCTTGAATTTGTTTATGCATATTTAGCAGATACACCTTTTTTTAAAGACAGTATTCAAAGTTATGATGACAGCTGGGCAGGGATAGACAGTGAATCTTACTTTTTTGTTTTTTTATCAGTAGTTATTTTAGGCCCGATAATTGAAGAATTATTGTTTCGAGGGGTTATTTTTAACGTGATTGCAAAAAATTTCGGAAATATTGCGGGAGTTTTGGTATCGGGAATTACTTTCGGAATATGGCATATGGAGCTTGTTCAAAGCATTTATACCGCTTTACTTGGGGTGGTGATTGCCATTATATATATGTATACAAGATCGATACTGTTTCCGATATTGTGCCATTGCTTGTATAATTTAATCGGTACTTTACCGCCACAGCTTGATACAACAGCTATGTCAAATTTTATAGATGGTACAAATTACATATCAATGTTACCTGCGGTGTTGCTTTGTATAGTATTTGTTATAGATTATAAAAAGAGGTATGAAATTGATAGAAATTAAAAATTTAACTAAAAAATATTCGGACAATTTTGCTTTAAATGATTTGAATTTAACTATTAACGATGGAGAGATATTCGGACTGATAGGTCATAACGGAGCAGGTAAATCAACTACTATAAAGGCGCTTGTAAGTATCATTGAACCAACAAGCGGCGAGATTTACATAGATGGCGAGGAACTTTCAAAAAACAGGGTGGATTGTAAGAAAAAAATCGGCTATGTTTCAGATACGCCGGATTTGTTTTTAAAGCTTTCGGCTGAGGAATATTGGGATTTTATTGCAAATGCATACGGGTTAAGAAAAGAGGAAAAAGAAGCGAGATTGAATTCACTTCTTTTGCTGTTTGATTTGATTGATAAAAGATATGATACGATTGAGTCATTTTCACATGGAATGCGTCAGAAAGTGTTTGTAGTAGGGGCGCTTATTTCAAATCCTAAAATTTGGATATTAGATGAACCGATGACAGGACTCGATCCTCAAGCCGCATATGATTTAAAAGAAATGATGAGAAGGCACGCAGATGCAGGCAATTTAGTTTTATTTTCTACCCATGTACTTGAAGTTGCAGAAAAAATTTGTGACAGAATAGCTATATTGAAAAAGGGAGAATTGATATATGTTGGAAGCATCAAGGAATTGAAAAATATGCATCCTGAAAAAACTTTGGAAATGATATATTTGGAAATGGCAGGAAGACAAAAGGAGGATTAGTTTGAATTTAAAAAATATAAAAAATTTACTGTATCTGAATTTAATCTACACTATTGTGCCTGCTACGCTTGATAAACTGAGAAAAAAGAATAAAAATAAGAGTGTCAATGTGCAAGGGGCAATAATCAGGCAGCATCTTATTTTATCAGTTACGTATTTGATAATTTTTGGAGTCGGGGCGCTTATGCTCAAAGGCGATGAGGACAGATTTTTGCTATTTGTGTCAACATTTAGTATATTTGCCGTTTTGCAGGGAGTATTAAGTGCATTTAACGTATTTTATGAAAGCAGCGATATGCAGGCTTATATACCGCTTCCTTTTTCCAATTTAGAAATTTTTACAGCAAAAATAATTAGCTGTTTTTTATCTATAGTTTATTTTATAGCACCGATATTATTTTATTGTATTTTTATTCAATTTAATTTTGCTCATCCTATATATCAAAGTATATTTTTAGGTATATTGTCGAGCATTATAATTGCATCAGCTATAATGTTCACATCAATAATTTTAACATATGCTTTAACGAAATTGCCGGCATTTAAAAAACACAAAAAAGTTGCAGTTTCAGTTATGACTGCGCTGGTAATGTTGGGAACAATTTTGATGTTAGTTACGATAAATTCTTCGGTAATGTACGGAAATGATGCCGGAAATACGAGTTCATTGATACTGAAAATATCTTTGTCATTTGGATTTACAAAAGTGTTTTGGATTTTTTTCGGACTTGCGGAAAATCCGTTTTCGTTTAAAGTTTTGATTCATTTGCTTGCGTGGATGTTGTTCATAGCAATAGAAGTGCTTATTTGTTTAAAAACGGTTATACCGAATATATGCGCAGATGCTACAAGTATGCAAACATTGATAAGCTCTGCAAAGAAGAAGAAGTTGATAACGAAAGGGAGTTCACTTGAATCATCGTTGCTTCATTATCATTTGGGATTTTTGTTGGACACGCAAGTACTTATATCGTATTTGTTGATGCCGCCTTTAATGATTGCCATATCGCTTTTTCCAACTGTAGCAATTTTAAAAAGAGAGTTTAGCAGTGATTACATTTCATATAATTATATGCTGGTATGTGTTGTAACCGGTATATTTTATTCGCTGATTTCAAATGGCATGTTGAGTTTGATAATCATATCCCTTGATAAGGAAAATTACAATTTTATAAAATCCTTACCGTTTGATATGAAAAGATATATCCGATATAAATTTTGGTTTTCATATATAATACAACAGGCAGTTCCGCAAATTTGTATGATAGTTTTGTCGGTATTTATTAAGTTACCTTTATTTTTAGCATTAAGTGCTATGATTACATATGCTATAACTGCATTACCGTTATGTGCTAAATCTATAAAAAAGGACCATGAAAACCTTTTGCTTGATTGGACGAATGTAATTCAACTTTCATATAGAGGAGGTTACAGAGCGGCTATAATCGGAAAGTTTTTCGGGGTATTGATATTTGGAGTAATTGCAGTGATAATTAGTGTTTCTATAGCGGAAAAATCATCGTTTACTGTGATAATTTGCTTGATTACGGTAATATATGTATGTATTTTAGCTTATGCAGTTTTTTGTGTTAAAAAGGCTAAAAAATATTTTAACGATAATTTATAGATTGGTTTGCAAGGGGGGATTATGCAAGAGTTTTATACTTTACAGTCACAGTATTGTTCGGATGTAGATATAAAAAAAATCTGCTCTTTTGATTATGAACTCATAGAAAAACCTACAAATTTTATATATCATCAAAGTCCCAGATTTATACTTATAAAAAAGGGGTCAGGAAAGTTTATGGTGGATACCGAACTTTATGATATAAAAAAGGATACTTTGCTTTCTATTTTGCCATGGGATTGCACAAAGGTGGTAGAAGTGTATGAGCCGTTGCAGTACGAAATCGTTAAATACAATTACGATGTTGTTGCGAGCATGCTCAGAGCGGTAACATATGATGAATTAGAAAAAATGCCCATTTTAAAAAAACTTGATATTTCACCTGTAATTGAACTTGGAAAGCGTGATAAAGATGAAGTTGAAAATATATTTACGATACTTAAAAATGAACTGGGAGTGGAATCTGCGCTTGAAAAATTGGGAAAAGAAAGCTATTTTGAAATTTATGCATCATCTTTGATTTCTCAGCTTATAATAATTTTTTGCAGGGGCATAGATAAAACTCGCGTTTTTCCAAAGGTAATGGCAAAACCCGGAGATCAAAGAGCACTGATATTAAGATATATATACTTGCATTTAAATGAAAAATTAACGCTTGAGAAGCTTGCAAAGCAGTTCTTTATGAGCAAGGCATCAATCAGCAGGTATATATTTGATAGGACGGGGCTTTCATTTAATGCACTTGTCAACGAAATGCGAATCACAAAAACTACCAATTATTTGCTTTATACAGAACTTACGCTTGAAGAATTGGCGCCGATACTTGGGTATGTGGATGCCGCACATATTTCAAAGATGTTTAGTGCCAGGATGGAAGAAAAAATAGTTAGTTACAGACAGGCGCATGGAAAGGCGCTTCATGCGGGTCATATTTCTGAAAACAAGCAAGATTATAAAATCATAGAATATATAACGAAGAATTTTTCGGAAGACTTAAAAGCGGGAAGTGTTGCCGAAAAATTCAATATTTCAGTGATAGAGTTAAATAAAGCGGTAAAATCTCAAGTTACTAAAAGTTTTTATGATTTTTTGAACTTCCTTAGAATAAACAAGGCGTGTGAATTGTTACTTGAAAGTGAGCTTGATATTACGGAGATTGCCATTGAAGTAGGCTACAACACTGTCAAAACGTTTAGACGAAATTTTGTTGAACAAAGGCACATAACACCTGCAAAATTTCGTGAAATGGTAGTAATGGAGTAAATAAATAAAGTAAAAAACCACCGAGAGACACGTTTCGGTGGTTTTTAAATCTTTGATTTTGCATATTTAACTTATATGCTTGTGGGGACGGGTGAGATTAGTTAGTTTTTGCTGCATTGAATCTTTTGTAAAGTCTGGCAACTTTTCTGGAAGCCGCATTTTTGTGAATTGTATGTTTAGATACAGCTTGCATCAATTTCTTTTCAGCAAGGCTTAACTTTTCTCTTGCTTCGTCCATTTTGCCTTCAGCAAGTGCAAGATCAAAATTTCGGATAGCCGCTTTCAGATGAGCTTTAACACGTCTGTTTCTTGCAGTCTTTTTGTTGATAACTAAAATTCTTTTTTTAGCTGATTTAATGTTTGCCATTTTTTATTTCCCCCACTTGGTTTTTATTTTTTGCGACATTTGAAATGTATCGCATACATTTTAATTATATACCCTGCAATGTAAAATTGCAAGCACAATTTTTATAGCCAATCAGGTACCGTACTTGGAGCAGGTTCCGTATTTTGATTAGGAGTCTGCTCATTTCCCTGTGGCGGTGGCGACGGAGTTGCAGCAGGGCTTGATGTGTTTGCAGGAGGCTTTTGTTGCGAATCGGAACCCTGAGTGTTTTGAGTATTGGTATCTGATGAATTGCCGTTTCCCGATGAAGGATTTTCAGTATTTTCCGACGGAGTATTGCTTCCTGTGAACTTATATGAAGGAGAGTCGCCGGAAGTTGCGTACTGAGCGGGATTAGGGTTGTGTATAGGGCAATAGAAGTGCGGAACTTCATATTCTATATCGCCAACTCCCATGTAAGGTGTGTACGGACGTTTTGTGCCGGTAATGCTTCTTGTTGCATAGCAGGAAGGGGTAGAAAGAAAACCGCTCTCAACGCATATAGTCACACTTTGGTGCAAAGTGTCCGATGCTTTAGGCTGCGTGCCTTTTACAAAATATTCCGAATGTACGGTTCCCCTAGGGTCAAGACTGCTTAATTTTGTTGGAAGTTGACCGCTTTTGCTGTCTACGCTTACACTGATAATATTAGCAGGAGCAGGGTGGTATGATGCCGATTTAATCGGAGCGCAGACTTTTGTCATAATTCTGCCCCAAAGTTTTGCAGCGGCAAGGCTACCTTGATTTAATTCCAGATTGACGTCATTTCCAATCCAAACTGCCGCTGAATACTGGGGTGTGAACCCTACAAACCAAGTATCGTAGTTATCGGTTGTAGTACCGGTTTTACCGGCAGCAGGTTGATTAGGTACCGACGCGCTGGCACCAAGTCCGTTTGTAACAGTTGTTCTAAGTACATCCCGCATTAGGAAAGCTACTCCGGGATCCATTACAGGAGTAGACTTGGAACTTCGTTCAATCAATATTTCACCTTTTCTATTTACAATTTTTGTAAAGGATATGGGCTCACTGTATTTACCGTCATTTACAAATGCGGCATATGCAGCCGACATTTCAAGCGGGGAAATTCCGTTTGTCATACCGCCCAGCGCCAATGCGGCGGGGTTTAAATCATTTGTTGCACCGTTTTCAACTATGGTTGAAATGTTAAGCTTTTTCATAAAAGCAAGAGAGCGGTGAACGCCAAGCTGATTAAATACTCTTACTGCAGGTACGTTTGCGGATTGTTCGATTGCCGTTCTCATGGTATATAGTCCCCTAAATCCGGGATACCAGTTTTTAGGCCATTGCTTCCCGCCCACTGTAAGAGGGGTATCGTCTATGACACTGGCAAGTGTGAAGTAGTTGCCCATAAGAGCTGCGACACCGGTACTGTCTTTGAAATTCATAAGAGAGCCTGAATTTGCAGCATCGACAGAAGCTTGAAGGGCGGGACCGTATACGCCAATAGGTTTTACCGAAGATCCGGGTTGTCTAGGCTTGACAGCGCGATTGTATAAAAGGCGCCCAACTGTATTTCTGCCACCGACCATAGCTTTTATTCCACCGTTGAACGGATCGGTTACTACCACTGCTGATTGCGGCTGAATAACTTTTTGTTTTAAATCGTAAGCACTGCTGTCTATTATAATTTTATCACCGCTCTTTTTAAAAACTTCAGGATACTCTTTGAATAATCCTTTGCTCAATATTAGGTTTCCTTGAGTATCTCTTGTTTTGTATTTTGAAGGTATGGAAATAGGAGAGCCGGATATGCTGTATAGTACATTCCCCTCCATGATATATAAATTTTTGAATTCCAAATTGTAGTCTGTTATATCATTTACGTTTGTTTTGTAAATATTCAGTCTGCCACCTTTTAAAATTCTGACGGAGCCATCTTGATTTTCCTTGAATTCATCAGGTTGTAATACAAAATCACCGTTGTTTTCAAAATATGTGCTGTGATTATACAAAAGCACGCGACCGTTATTGCCAAGGATATTACCGCCGGCATCTTTTTTTATATTGGTGATACTAGGAAAGTTTGCGCTGTTGCCCAATTCGTCTTCAGCGGATTTTTGTATTCTGGTGTTTAAAGTGGTGTAAATCTTAAGACCGCCTGAGTAAATCATCTGGTTTGCATCTTCTTCAGATTTGCCGGCTTCGTCTATCAATGCCTGAATAGCCTGATTAACCACATAGTCCGAAAAGTACGAGGAAGATGCGACAGAAGTGTTGAAGTGCGGTTTTATATGGGATTTGAAATCTGTCGCCATGGCGGTTTCGTATTCTTTTTCGGAGATTAAATCCTGCGCTTTCATAAGTGAAAGGCAGGTTTGTAACCTAGGTGTAGCGGTATCATTAAATACGTAGTAAAAATCTGTAGTTTTTAATATGATATTTTCATTATTTGTATCTGTAATATCATCGGGCGGGATTCTTTTTATCCACGCATATGTATTAGGCGCTTTAGGTAGAGATGCCAGAGCGGCACATTCCACCAAATCAAGTTCGCTAACGTCCTTGTCGAAGTAGGTTCGGCAAGCCGCTTGTATACCGAAAGAGTCACAACCGAAATATATGGTATTTAGATAAGCTTCTAAAATCTCGTCTTTTTCCAAGTGCTTTTCGAGCAGGAATGCGTAATAAGCTTCACGTATTTTTCTGGTTAAAGTTCGTTCTGTTCTTGAGTCCGACAGGTAAAGATTTCTGGCAAGCTGTTGAGTTATTGTACTTGTAGCGCCGATTCTACCGCCGGAAGTAAAGCTTTCTTTTATTGCTCCGAGTACACGAACAGGATTGAATCCATGATGCTTCCAAAAAGTTTTGTCTTCAATGGATATAAATGCATTTATTAAGTTACGCGGTAAATCTGCATATTCGATATTTCGTCTTGTGCCTTCTTTGTTGAAAGCACTGAGAGTGTCGAGCACTTCTCCGTTATCATCGTACAGAACCGAATTTTCGCTCAATATCGAGTAAATATTGTTGTATTCAATTTCAGGAGAATCTGCAATTACTTTTAAAACAAATAAACCAAGTGCAAGCGATGCTATGACTCCAACAGAAAATAAAGCAATTACAACTTTTTTAAATATTTTGAAACGTTTTTTCTTTTTCGGTTTTGGTTTTTTTGAACTTCCGTTTTGAGATGAAGGGGTTTTGTTGTCGGTAGCCGTAACAGCTCCCTTTCTTTCGTTCAGACGATCCATTCTGGTCTTTCTGCGCGCTTCAAGTTCTTTTTTGTCTTTATCTTTTGAATGCAATTCAGCAAGGAAATCTTCCGCATTTGAATTGCGAATTTTGGTGTTTTCTTCGAATTTATTGAAAAAATCGTCAATTTTTTTTAGCCGTTCTTTTTCACTTGGGCTTAAAGGTTTTGCCAATTTATTACTCACCTGCCTTAAATAATTTAAGATAACATATTCTATATTATATCATATTTAGTTTCTAAAATCATTACAAAATGAATACAAACCTTAAAAATGTTACCCCAAAAATTTTGTTATCGATAGCGTAATTTTGTATTGAAAATTAAGTGAGTATATAATATTATTATGAAGTTGAGAATAATATATAAAAAATCTACAGGAGAAAAGAAAAATGAAAAAATTAGTAGCACTAAGTTTAATATTAAGTTTGTCAATGGCAAATTTTGTATATGCCTACGGCAAATCTTCAAGTGGCTTTATAGATGTAGGATCAACGCATTGGGCATATAAAACTATAAATGGACTGACAGGTAAAGGAATTATAAAAGGCTATTCAGACAACACATTTAAACCGAGCGGCAACATAACAACAGCTGAATTTTTAAAAATTGTAGCATCACTTGATGGAAAAGAAATAGAAAAAACAGGCAATCATTGGGCGAGCGGATACATTGATTATGCAAAAAAAGAAGGATATTTTCCTGACGGTATGTTTCAAGAAGAAAGCTATGATATACCAATCACTCGTGAAAAAATGGCGGTGGTTATGGCGATAGTAGCAGATAAAAAAGATAGCGAAGCCGAAAATGCTAAAATTACACAAGAAAACAGGGAAAAACTTGAAACGGCTGTAAAGGATTGGAGCAGTATTTGCAATGATTGCAAGAGTAACGTTTCAAAAGCAATGCTTAAAGGTATAATAGGGGGCTATCCTGACAGTTCATTTAAACCCTTAAATACAGCTACAAGGGCGGAAGCAAGTACCATGATAGTAAGGCTTATGAATCCAAGTGAAAGAATAAAAAAAGAATATGAACCGCTTAATGAAAAAGCTGAGAAAATAAACAAAAATGAACGGTTTTATTTTTACTACAATCAACTAACAGCAGATGAGAAGGCGATATATAGTTTAATAGATAAAAATATCAGGGATTTTAAATCAAACATTCCTTTTGGCAAAAGTATTGGAAAAGAAAGCTTAAGCAAAATAGTACAAGCATATGAGAGAGATAATCCTGAAATATATTGGATTTATGATTTTGAATATTACCAGACAGATGATGGAAAAGGAATTACCGAAATAATGCTAAAAGTGCCAAGTGATGCTAAAAGCGTGCTTGCTCGCATATCAAACGAAGCTGATTATATTCTTGAAAAAAAGCCTAAAAATAGCGATTTTTATGATACTGTAAAATACATATACGAGGCGGTAATTAACAGGGTTGAATATGTTTCAGATGCCCCCAATAATCAAGATATAAGAAGTGCTATTCTTCAAAAACAAGCAGTATGCACAGGATATGCGAAAATGTTTGAATACCTTTGTATTAAAGCCGGAATTCCTGCCAC